>CAMFLH010000100.1 GCA_945957295.1 uncultured Uliginosibacterium sp. | reverse complement strand
AATACCGGCCTGTCACGCCGGGGGTCGCGGGTTCGAGTCCCGTCCACTCCGCCACCTACTGAGAAGGGCCAACCGAAAGGTTGGCCCTTTTCTTTTTGTTGTCCTAGGGCTAGTGGGTTTCTCTACTGCTGCGCCCTTCGATGATCTGCCGCACCAGCGCGATGTGTTCGCGCAAGATGTAGAGCTCGTTCGCATACGACAACGGTACCTTCCGGCGCAGCGCGCGCTGCTCGATCTGATCCAGTTGTGCTTTCCATCGACCGATGTCGCTCTCGTTGCCGTGTCGCGCTTCTTCCTCGAGGAACTTGAGCTCGCCGTACCAGCGATAGATGCGTGAGCGAACACGCCAGCGCAGCAGTGCGGGTGCGAGTCGCATCGTGGGTACGAGCAGAGCCATCAGTGGGACTAGCGTCCATAAGAGCCGATCCACCATGACGGCGGCCCAGAAGGGCAGCACGCGTTGCAGCAACGGCGGCCCGGAACGGTAGAAACGGGTTGCCTCTGGGCTCGGCGGCAATTCGTGGTCGCGTGCGGCGGGGAACTCATTGCCCTTTTCAAACAAGCCCGGGGAGCGGTGGATCTCGCTTGCCGCTTGCATCAACAGCGCGACCAGGGCGGGGTGTAGGTCGTGTCGCACGACGAGGTTGGCGGTCGGTGCGACGAGATGCAGATCTTCCGGCGGTTGATCGGCGACGAGATCGATCGTGCCGCGCGGAAGTGTGAGGTCGGTGAGCTGTGGCATCAGGCGCGCATAGGCTGCCGATTGTTCGAAACCAAGCAGACGCACTCCTTTGAGGTGGAGCAGCGTTTGCACCGTAGGCGCTTGCGCACCGTTCACTGTTACGAGTGCATCGATTTCGCGCCGTTGCAGCGCGGCGATCGCGGCGTCGCCGCCCAGTGGCACAAGGTTCGGGTCATCGGTCGCAATGCCGTTGCGGTTGGCGATTTCCAACGCGAGGAGTTGCGCACCACCGCCTGATACACCAATAGCGACGCGCCGGCCGCGCAGATCGGCGATGCGTTCGATGGTGACGTCGTCGCGAACAAACACCCACACCGGCTCGTAGTACATCGCGCCGAGGGTGACGAGGTCTTCGGACTCGGGTTCGTGCAGCACTCCACCCTGTAGAAAGCCGACATCCGCGGTGCCGTCTACGCCTTTCAGTCGCCGCAGGTTCTCGATTGTGCCGCTGGAAGGCTTCAGTACAAGCTTTACGCCTTGCCGCGCGAGTATCTCGCGGTAGCGTTCGGCGTACAGTGCGTAGGCCCCTCCGGCTGCGCCTGTCGTCATGGTCAGGGTGCGTGGCGGCAGCGGTGCGAGAAAGTGCAGCAGCAACAGGATGGCGGCGAGGCTCGCGAGTGTGCCGCCGATCAACCACAGCGCGAGTTGGCGATGGGGATGCGGGTCGTCGTGTTTTTCCATGCGCGCCAGCCTAAGCGGCCCGCTTGCAAGATGTCCAGCCCGCGCGGGTGGCCTCCGGTAGAATGCGCGGCCCTTTGCAACACCGTTTTCTTCAGAGATTCATGATCCGCCTGCTCTTGGCCCCGATGGAGGGGATGGTCGACGATGTGATGCGTGATGTGCTGACGCGTCCGGGTGGCTACGACCATTGCGTGACCGAGTTCGTGCGGATTTCCGGTTCGCTGCTGCCCGCGCGTTGCTATACGCGGATCAGCCCCGAGCTCGAAAACGGCGGCCGTACCTACGCCGGCACGCCGGTGCGGGTGCAGTTGCTGGGATCGGATCCAGCCTGCATGGCCGACAATGCAGCGCGGCTTGCCAGCCTGGCGCCGCCCGGTATCGACCTGAACTTCGGTTGCCCGGCGCCGACCGTGAATCGCCACCGCGGCGGGGCGGCCTTGCTCGACGAACCGGAACTGTTGTTTCAGATCGCCAGCGCTGTCCGCGCGGTGGTGCCGAAGAGCATTCCCTTCACGGCCAAGATGCGCCTCGGCATTCACGACGCCTCGCGCGCCGAGGAATGCGCACGTGCACTGGCGGACGGCGGTGTCGATGAACTCGTGATCCACGCGCGAACCAAGCTCGACCGCTACAAACCGCCCGCGTACTGGAGCGAGATTGCCCGCATTGCGGAGCGGGTGGCGGTGCCGATCGTGGCCAACGGCGAGGTGTGGACTGTGGACGATTGGGCGCGCTGCCGGGCGGAGAGCGGCTGTGTCGACGTGATGCTGGGTCGTGGCGCGGTGGCGGACCCTTTTCTTGCGCGGCGCATCCGCGGCGAGGCGCCTGCAACGCTCGACGCCTGTTGGGGCGAGGTGCTCGACCTGCTTGCCGCCTACTGGCGGCGGGTGCTGATCAAACTGGAGTCGCGCCACGCGCCCGGGCGCATCAAGCAATGGCTGCATCTGCTGGAGCGTAACTATCCGCAGGCCGCGCGCCTGCTGGCCGAAATCCGCGCCCTGCGTGATGCGGACAGCGTGGCCGAGGTGATGAAGCGGCATGGCGTGCCCGTCTCGGCCGGAGTGGCGGCCTGATGTACGGCAATTCTCGCGACATTCGCTCTGCTCAGGATGGCGTTCACCCGAGCCTCGAACGTTTGCTCGCACGACACCTGAGCTCGCCCTTCACGCGCCCGGTTTCGCCTGCGACGCGGGAAGCCTATACGACGGCGATGGCGGCGTGGGACGGCAAGCAACCGCTGCTGCTGGATGCCGGTTGCGGCGTGGGCTGGAGTACGCTTGCGCTGGCTCGTGAGTATGCCGGGCACTTTGTCATCGGCGTGGACCAGTCATCGGACCGGATCGAGCGCGGGAAGCCCGGAGAGGTGCCGGCCAATGCGGTCTTTGCGCGAGCGGATCTGGTCGACTTCTGGCGGCTGCTACTCGCGGATGGCCTTCGGCTCGACCGCCACTTTTTGCTCTATCCGAACCCGTGGCCGAAGATCGGCCATCTTTCGCGTCGCTGGCATGGGCATGCGGTGTTCCCGGACATTCTGGCGCTCGGCGGCACGCTGGAATTGCGCACCAACTGGCAGATCTACGCGGAGGAGTTCGCCTGGGCGGTGGCGCGTGTGAGTGGTCGTGCTGCGTCGGTGATGGCTTATGAGACGGATGCGCCACTGACACCCTTTGAGCGCAAGTACCGCGATTCCGGGCAGACCTTGTGGCGCTATGCCGTTGGTCTGAATCCGCAAGTGCAGGGAGGCTGAATGGACGTTTGTCAGAGCTGTGGCGCGTGTTGTGCGGCATTCCGCGTCAGCTTCCACATATCCGAGCGGGCAGATCAACCCGGCGGTACGGTGCCTGAGGGGCTTGCCGACGAAGAGACCGCGACTAGCTGCCGCATGCGCGGCACCGACCGATCACCACCGCGCTGCGTAGCCTTGGTGGGCAAGGTAGGCGAAGCGGTGCGGTGCGGCATCTATGAATACCGCCCGGGACCGTGCCGGGAATTCGCGCCGCATGGCGTGTTTGGTGTGCTCAACGCGGCCTGTAATCAGGCGCGCGCGCGTCACGGTCTGGCGCCCTTGCCTGATCCGGTATTCCGGCCCTGAGGCTGTCAGTCGAGCTTGAAGAGCGACGGCTGCGCGACGCCTAACGAACGGAAGATCGTGCGCGCGGCTTGAAGCCCGGAGCGCACCGCGCCTTCGAGCGTGGCGGGGTAATCCGACGCCACATAGTCGCCGGCAAGGTAGAGCTGCTTCACGGGCGTCATCGTGATCGGCCGGAACACGCCAGGTTCGCAAGCGAAGGTGGCGCGCTTCTCGGTAATCACCTGCGCCCACTTCGGTGATGGCAGGCGGGCGGAATCGGCGGCGAAGAGGCTCTCGATATCCTGGTGCGCGCGCAGCGCGATTTCTTCGCGGCTCAATTCGGTGCCCGCGGCGCTGACTACCCCTGCGAGCAGACCTTCGGGCCCGCCAAGCTGGCCGCGATCGAACACCCATTGCAGTAGCCCGTTATCGAGGCCGATCATCGGGCGTGGCAGGCGCAGCGGTGGGTCGTAGGCGAGGTAGGCGGTCGTGATGGCCTCGTGGCGCATCGCGTCGAGTTGGCTGCGCAAACGCTCCATCTCACCGAACTCTGCAGTCAGCCCCGATACCTGCCACGGTGCCGTTGCCAGCACCACGTGGCTGTAGCGGCCGTCGAGCGGGTCGCCCTCGAGGCTGAAGCCATGCTCGGTGCGAGTGACGCCGCGGATCTTTGTCATCGTGTGCACCGACTGCCCTTTGCGCGACAGGTAGAGCACTGCCGGTACCGGTAACAGTTCGGTCAGATCGACGCGCGGGATCAGTACTTCGGACGCGCTGGCCGAGGCCGCGACGCTGTCGCGCAAGACGTTGGCGAAGACCTGGGCCGACGCGCGATCGGCCGGGGTATTCAGCGCTGCGACGCAAAGCGGTTCCCACACCAGCCGGCGCAGGTTCGCCGTCTGTGCGGTGCGATCGAGCAGGGTGCTGACGGTCACGTCTTCGTTCAGCACAAAGCGGATGCGCTTGAGATGCGACAGCAGCCGCGCTGCAGCGCGACGGTCCGCCCAGCTGAGGCCCTTGGCCCTCAGCAGACCGATCGCGAGGTGGAGCGGGGCCGGCAGGTCGGCCGCCTGCAAATCCAGAACGCCCGGAATGTGGATGAAGAATGGGCTCGAAAACAGACGCTTCGGGCTGACGCCAAGCAGGCGCAACATCCGCAGTGTTTCGGCGTAGGCGCCGATCAGGATGTGCTGGCCGTTGTCGACGCGCCAACCGTCCTTCTCCACCACGCGGGCGCGGCCACCCAGGGTGGCGCTGCCTTCGAAGACTGAAACGCGAATGTCGGCACGCGCAAGCTCGACCGCGCACGACAGGCCGGCCCAGCCGCCACCGATGACTGCAACGTGGGGGCTCATGCGGTGATCGCGGGAGCCGGGATATCGGCGACGTGAAAGTGGAATTGCCCTTTGCGGCGATCCTCGAAATAGAGGCGCAAGGTCATCGCGACCGAGCGGAAGGCGAGTTCGTCCCAAGGAATTTCGTGCTCCGCGAACAGGCGGGTTTCGAGCGACTCCTCACCCGGCCGGAAATCCAGATCCAGCAGGCGCGCGCGGTAAAGGATGTGAACCTGGCTGATGTGCGCGACATTGATCAGTGAGTACATGTCGCCCACGTCAATACGCGCGCAGGCTTCCTCGGCAGTTTCCCGTGCTGCGGCTTGTGCGGTGGTCTCGTCGTTTTCCATGAAGCCGGCCGGCAAGGTCCACTTTCCGTAGCGCGGTTCGATTGCGCGGCGGCACAGCAGGATGCGGTCTTCCCATTCGGGGATCGCGCCGACGACCATTTTCGGATTGCTGTAATGGATCGTGCCGCAGGCATCGCAAACATGCCGGGGCAGGGTGTCGCCGGGAGGGATCCGGTGCGCGACCGGCGCGCCACATTGGGAGCAGAAGTTCATGGCCAAGTATCGGGAGGGCGCGAGCAGCGCGGATTGTAAACCAGCGCTGCGACTGGGCGGCAGCGTGAGACGCATGTCGCGCTAAAGTTTTTCTCGCGACGGACGTTAGCAAAACGAATGCAGCAAAAAGACGCTTACATGAACGGCAGCGACCTCGCTTCCCCGCACGCACTTTCCAAGCTCGAGCGTCTTCGTGCGACCGGCAATCTGCCGTCGCCCAAAGGTGTCGCGCTCGCCATCATGCGGGCCACGCATGGTGACGATGTCTCGATCGCCGAACTTGGCCGGATCATCAAAACGGACCCGGCCTTCGTCGGGCGATTGATCAAGGCTGCGAACGGCCAACTCGGTTATGGCCGCCACCCGATTGCGTCGGTGCAGGATGCGCTGATGGTGCTGGGCTTGCCGGCCGTGCGTGCCTTGGCGCTTGGCTTCTCTCTGCTGGCGAGCCACCGCGCTGGGCCGTGCGAGGCTTTCGACTATGAGGGCTTCTGGGCCTCTTCGCTGATGCGCGCCACCGCAATGCAAGCGATCGCGCTGCGTACCCGTGCTGCGCCCGCGGATGAGGCCTACTGCATGGGGCTCCTTTCCCGAATTGGCGAACTCGCGTTGGCGACACTCTACCCGGCGCAGTACAGCGATCTGCTCCGTTCGAACGCAGCCGAATCCGACGATCTGGTTGCCCGTGAGCGCGAGGCGTTTGCGCTTGATCACCGCGAACTGTCCGGTTTGATGCTTGCCGACTGGGGTGTTCCACGCGCCTTTTCAAATGTCGTAGCGCTGCATGCATGTGCAGAGTCCGCTTGGCCTGCCGAGGGTACGCGTGAGGCAACGCTTTGCCGATCTTTGGTATTTGCCGCCGAGCTTGGGCGTTTGTGCGAGACAGAATCTGCCGGCCAAGTGCAGCGCGTGCCAGCGATCCGTGCGCAGGCGGCGGCCTTGCGGATTGAGGGCGCAGATCTGAACGAAACCTGCGATGCGGCGATTCGCGACTGGACGGAATGGTCGTCCTTGTTGCAACTGGCGCCCCGCAAGATTGCGGCGTTCTCCAGTCTAGCGGCTGCGGGTGAGGCGGCGGTGGCCGTATCAGCGCCTGCGGTGGCAGAACCGCCGGTTGCCGCACGAAGCGTTGTCGCTAAGCCCAATGGCCGGCATTTGCGGGTGCTGCTGGTCGAGGCCGATGCCGCGGTGCGCGCGGCCGTTCGCGCGTTGCTTGATGAGGCCGGGCACGAGGTGCATGAGGTGGCGACCGTCGAACAGGCGGCCGAAGCGGCGATCCTGATGCAGCCGCACCTGATGATTGTCGAATGGTCGCTGCCGGATGGCAGTGGCCTGAAGCTCGTCGAACGCCTGCGGCAGACTCGGGTCGGGCGCAGCATCTATGTGCTGGTGCTGACGAGTCATGAAAACGAACAACGCCTTGTCGAGGCCTTCGAGTGTGGCGTAGACGATTTCATCACCAAGCCGATCAATGGCCGCGTGTTGCTGGCGCGCATGCGAGCCGGCATGCGTGTGGTGAAGCTGCACGAAGAGATCGAGCGCGACCGTGAAGAGATCCGGCAATTCGCATCCGAACTGGCGGTGTCTAATCGCCGCTTGCAGGACGTGGCGCTGACTGATCCGCTGACGGTGCTGCCGAACCAGCGCTACTTCATGGATCGCGTTGAGCAGGAATGGTCGGCTGCTTCACGCAGCCAGCGGCCTACGGTGTGCATGGCGGTTGCGATCGATGGTTTTTCTCAGCTTGCCGGCACTTATGGCCAAGCGGTTGGCGAGGCCTTGATCAAGCATGTCGGGATGGTGCTGAAGCAGGCCTTGCGTGGGCATGATGTTTTGGCTCGGTCGGCCAGCGATGGTTTTTTGGTGTTGTGTCCTGATACCGATGAAACGGGGGCGGGGCTGCTAGCAGAGCGGCTGCGTCGGCATGTGGGCGAGGCGACGTTCAAACTTGACCGGCTTCAGCTTCGAATCGCGGTTCATGTCGGCTTTGCGCAGCGGAACGCGTCGACGAACTCGCCGGAAATGCTCGTCAAACAGGCCTCAAGTGAACTTTCTGCCGCAAAGGGCGCTGTTCCCGGCTTGGGGATGGCGGCGGTTTTGGCTCGCTCAGCGATCAATGAGGGTGCTGTAACGCGTTGATTGTTTGAGGTTTGTTGGCAATAACTCGGTCGTGTAGGTGAAATTCCTACATGGTTGTGTTCGCTTTTGCCTACGCGATTATCCGAAATCGCCCGACTCAAGTTTCCTGAGTGCCATTGGTACTGTTGCTTCCACACGATAAGTCGCCAAAAAGGCGACGGACTGAGGAGGTCACCATGCGCACTGCAAACCTGGCGGAAGAGATCCGCGAACTGAATCTGTCCTACCTGATGTTGGCCCAGCGACTGCTGCTGGAAGACCGCCAGGCGGGCATGTTCCGCCTTGGCGTGGGTGAAGATGCTGCGGATGTGATCGAGTCGCTGTCGCCAGCGCAGATCCTGCGTATGTCGAGTTCGGGCATGGTGTTGTGCCAGGTCCGGTTTGACGAGCGCCTGCTGCTTGAGTTGCTCGCGAACCACGAGCGCGAGCCTGCCGTCGCCAGCATTCATGCCGCGATTCTGGCGGCCAGCCGCCCGGTCGAAAACCTCGCCTGAGGATTGCGCCATGGCTACCCGGAGCGTGGTGCAGGACGCCATCGACACCCAGAGCGCGATCGAGATGATCCGCATGGGTGCCCGCATGCAGATGCTGGAGGCAGAGACTTCGCTGTCGCGCGAGCGGCTGCTGCGCCTTTACAAGGAAGTGCGCGGCGAGTCACCGCCGAAGGGCATGTTGCCGTTCTCGACCGACTGGTTCATGACCTGGCAGCAGAACATTCATGCGTCGCTGTTCATGGGCTTTCACCGCTTTCTGCAGGAACACGGCGGACAGCGTGGGTTGGAGTCGGTGCTCTCTGCCTATCGCCTGTACATCGCCCACTGTGAAGAACACGATCTGGAGCGGGTGCTGAGTCTGACCCGCGCGTGGACACTGATCCGTTTTTTTGATGCACACATGCTGCAACTCGCCGGCTGCACTCGCTGCGGTGGCCGCTATGTTGCACACGCCTACGACCCGACACACGACTACGTCTGCGGGCTGTGCAACGTACCCTCGCGTGCGGGCAAGACCCGCCGCGCCGCCGCTCACAGCGACGCCAGTCTGACCGGCTGACCTCCTCCTTGCTCGGCAAGGAGCTGCGCCGTCGGCACGCAAGTGCCGACGGCCTTTTTTTGCGCCACGCAAGCAGACCCAGTGGCCTGTTGCAGTGCAGCGCGGGTGCTCAAGTTTCTCTTGGCGCCGCCGTTACAGGCACAGTCGGGTGCTGAAACACGCATGTTTCTGTAGGAAGGGCAGAAGGCAATGTTCCTGATCATTGGCTACGTGATCATCCTCGCCGCGTCAGTCGGCACATATGCGATTCACGGCAGCCTTGCGGCGTTGTGGGTCCCCACTGAATACATTGCGATCCTCGGTTTGATGATCGGTGGTCTTGTTGCGGGGAATAGCCTCAAGACGATCAAGTCAGTGGCTGGTGCCGTTCCCGGGGTCTTCAAGGGCTCGCCTTACAACAAGGCGATGTACGTGGATTTGCTGGCGATGCTCTACGAGATCCTTGCGAAGGTACGCAAGGAAGGGCTGATGTCGATCGAGAACGACATCGAGAACCCGGATAGCAGTGCGATCTTCGGCAAGTATCCGAGCGTTACTGCAGACCACCACGCAATGGAGTTCCTCACCGACTATCTGCGCATGATGGTGGGCGGCAACCTTAATGCCTTCGAGATCGAAAACCTGATGGACATGGAGATCGAGACCCACCATCAGGAGGCACATACGCCGGTGCACGCGGTGACAAAGATGGCGGACGGTGTTCCCGCCTTCGGTATCGTCGTTGCGGTGATGGGTGTGGTGAACGTGATGGGCTCGGTGGGGCAGCCGCCAGCGGTGCTGGGCAAGATGATCGGTGGTGCGCTGGTCGGTACCTTCCTCGGCATCCTGCTTTCCTACGGCTTCGTTGGCCCGCTCGCTGGCCAGATGGAACAGAAGATGGAAGAGGGCGGCAAAATCTTCCAGTGCATCAAGGTCGTGCTGCTTGCGAGCATGAATGGCTATGCGCCGCAGGTGGCGATCGAGTTCGGCCGCAAGGTGTTGTTCTCGACCGACCGCCCCGGCTTCAAGGAACTCGAAGACGAGATCAAGAGCCGCAAGAAGTAAGCAAGGGTATTGACCTGCTGGATTCAGTGAACATTCGCCTACCAGACTAAATGGCCGAAGCTACCCAACAACCAATTGTCATCAAGCGCATCAAGAAGGGCGGTGGTGGCGCGCATGGTGGTGCATGGAAGATCGCGTACGCAGACTTCGTGACTGCGATGATGGCCTTCTTCCTGCTGATGTGGTTGCTTGGCTCAACCACCGAAGGTGACCTGAAGGGCATTTCGGATTACTTCCAGGCGCCAGTGAAGATGTCTGCGCAAGGCGGGCGCGGCACCGGCGATGCGACGTCGGTGATCCCGGGCGGCGGTAACGATCTGACCAAATCGGTTGGGCAGGTTGCCAACGCCGACTATGACCAACCCAAGAAGCGCCTTCGCCAGCCCAAGACGATGCCGGCGGACAACGAATCGCTGGAGCGCGCCCGCTTCGAAGAGATCAAGCAGAAGCTGGAGGCGATGATTGAAGCATCTCCGGTATTGCGGCCGTTCGCCAAACAGTTGTTGCTCGATATCACTTCCGAAGGCCTGCGCATTCAGATCGTCGACGAGAAGAACCGGCCGATGTTCGACAGCGGTGGCTCGACGCTCAAACCCTACACGCGCGAGATCCTGCACGCCGTAGCGCAGACGCTCAACGAGGTTGGGAACCGTATCAGCGTATCCGGCCATACCGATGCAACGCAGTACGCGGGCGGCGATCGTGGCATGGGTAACTGGGAACTCTCGGCCGACCGCGCCAACGCCTGCCGGCGTGAGCTGGTGTTTGGTGGGCTGGCGGATAACCGCGTGGCGCGTGTGGTGGGCCTTGCGGCGACGATTCCTCTTAAGGCTGAAGATCCGTACGACCCGATCAACCGTCGCATCAGCATTGTTGTGTTGAACAAGCGTGCCGAGGAGCAGCTCGCCACTGCGGGCCGCACGCTGGAGGTCAGTAATGGCGCTGCACCAACGGCCGAGGATGTCGGCCGCGAAATGGGCAGCAGCCCGGTGCGCACAGAGCCCTAAAGCAATTAAGAGGCAGCCATGAGACTCAGCAAGGGATCTGCAACGATTTTGGGTGTTGGTCTGAGTGCCGTGGTAATCGGGCTGGCCGGCTGGCTTGCGCTGCCCGCCATGGTGACCGGCGCGATGACCGCTGCGGGCTGGTTGATAAGCCTTGCGCTGATCAGGCACGTGCCGGTGCTTGCCGACCCGGCCCCGCTTGAGCCGACGGTTGTAACGGCGCCGACCGGCTTTGGCGACGCGGGGCGAGCCACAGCACTGCAACTGGAAGCCATCCGTGGTGAGGTCGAGCGTATTCGAAGCCTGCTGCACGACGCGATCGATAAGTTGGGCGACAGTTTCAACGGGATGCATACCCACACCCGCGCGCAGCAGGAGATTGCGCTGCAAATCACCGCGCAGGGCTCCGACGACGCGGCGCATCAAGATGGCTTCGATCGCTTCATCGCGAACACGTCGAACGTGATGCAACGGATCGTCGATAGCGTGATTGAAAACAGCCGAATCGCGATGGAGCTTGTCGAACTGACCGAGACGATTTCAAAGCGTGCGACGGACGTTGAGCAGATCCTTGGCGAGATCGGCGCGATTGCCAAACAGACCAATCTGCTGGCCTTGAATGCGGCGATTGAGGCCGCGCGGGCCGGCGAGGCAGGGCGCGGCTTCGCTGTGGTTGCGGACGAGGTGCGTGATCTCTCTGCCCGCACAAGCGCGTTCTCGCAACAGATTGGGGGCTTGATGCAGTCGATGCGCGACGGTGTGCGCAGCACTGAAGCCGCGATCTCCAAGATGGCCTCGCAGGACATGACCTTCGCGCTGAGTTCCAAGGGCGAAGTGGAAGAGGTGCTGGCGGGCGTCGAGCGTCTCAATGCGCAGCGCCGGCATGGCGTGGAACAGCTCAGCCAGCACTCAAGCGCGATGGATGAGGAAGTGAATCGCGCGGTGATGGCGATGCAGTTTCAGGACATGGTGTCGCAGCTCGTTGGCCATGTCTTGCAACGTGTCGAAGCGCTCGAAGCGATTGCCGAGGCGATTGGGGATGTGGCTGCTGCAACGCCCAAGGAGCGTGAGCGCGCAGAGCGTGCGCTAGCCACTCGCCTTGAAGCGCTGCCGGCCATCAAGGATGTACACACGGTCAATCAGGCGCGGATCGCGGTTGGCGATATCGAGCTGTTCTGAACAACAGGCAAGGAAAGCTGAACATCATGGCAAAGACGGTTCTCACAGTGGATGACTCGGCTTCGATCCGGCAGATGGTCTCTTTCACGCTCAAGAGCGCCGGATACGACGTGCTGGAAGCGGTAGACGGCATGGATGGCCTGGAGAAGGCAAAGGGGCGTCCGGTTTCGCTGGTGCTGACTGACCAGAACATGCCGCGCATGGACGGGCTGAGCCTGATCAAGCAGTTGCGGGCTTTGCCCCAATACCGCAGCGTGCCGATCCTGATGCTCACGACCGAGTCGTCGGACACGATGAAACAGCAAGGGCGTGCGGCGGGGGCGACAGGCTGGCTGGTAAAACCCTTTGATCCGCAGAAGCTCATCGAGGTTGTGAAGAAAGTCATCGGCTAAATCTGTCACGGCAATAGGTTCCGGGCCAGGGGAGAGCGGCATGTCATTCGACATGAGCCAGTTCCACGCAGTGTTCTTCGAGGAATCGCGTGAGCACCTCGAGAGCATGGAGTCCTTGCTGCTCGCCGTCGATATCGCGGCGCCGGAAAGCGGCGATTTGCCCGCCATTTTCCGGGCGGCACACTCGATCAAGGGCTCCGCCGCAACGTTCGGCTTTACCGATGTGGCCGAACTGACACACGTGATGGAAACGCTGCTGGACTTGGTGCGTAACGGCGCCATCACGCTTACCGAAGAAATGGTGGACGCCTGCCTCGCGGCGGGTGATGTTCTCCGAAACCTGCTTGATGCTCACCAAGGACACTGCGAGGCCGATCGTGCCGCGGCGGAAGCCATCCGCGCGCGTCTTTCGGTGCTTGCGGAAGAGGCGCAGCGTGCGGTGGGGGGCGCGCCCTCAGCTTCTGGGGCGCACAAGCGGGCGCGCACCTATCAGCTGGGCTTTGCGATGCTGCCCGGCGATCCGCAAGCCGACGAATCGATTGCCAATCTCATCACCGAGCTCAAGGAGTTGGGCGAGGTGATTGATGCGCGCCCGCCTGTCGACGGCACGCGTGTCTGGTCGGTGAACTTGGCGAGCGATGTCGATCCGGAGACACTCAGGACAGTACTGGAGTTCGTGGTCGATAGCACTTCGGTGACGATCGACGTAATCGATACGGCGCCGGCCGTACCGCAGGCCGAAGCCGCATTCGGTCTCTTTGACGATGCGCCGGGTGCTCCGGCTGCCGAAGAGACCGCTTACGGGTTTTTCGAGCCCTTGAATGAACCGGCTCAGACGAACACGTCTGAAGATCTGGGCTACGGCTTCTTCGAACCCGTGCCCGAGGCCCAGCCGGCGACGCCTCCCGAGGCGTCCGACGGCTCCTACGGTTTTTTCGAACCCTTGCCGCAGCCGGCGGCCCAGGCCGAGCATTTGGCCCCCGCAGCTGCCGCTAAATTGGAGGTGGCGCCGCGTAGCACCACGACGGCGCCCACCCAACCGACGAAGGATACCGGCGCGCGACCCGTCAGCAAGTCGGACGCCAGCTCGATCCGCGTGAATATCGAGCGCGTCGACCAGATGATCAACCTCGTCGGCGAACTGGTGATCACTCAGGCCATGATCAGCCAGGCTGCCGGTGCGCTAGACCCTGTGCTTTACGAGCGCCTGCACCACGGCATCGCGCTGCTTGAGCGCAACACCCGCGATCTGCAGGAATCGGTGATGTCGATCCGCATGCTGCCGATCTCCACGGTGTTCAACCGTTTTCCACGCGTGGTGCGCGATCTGTCCAGCAAGCTCGGCAAGCGTGTCGAACTGGTCACCGGTGGCGAGAACACCGAGTTGGACAAGGGCTTGGTGGAGTTGATTGCCGACCCGCTGACGCACCTGATCCGCAACAGCCTGGATCACGGCATTGAACTGCCTGAGCGGAGACGCGAGGCGGGTAAGAGTGAAACCGGGCGCATCAACCTGCGCGCCTACCACCAGAGCGGCAACATTGTGATCGAGGTGGCCGACGATGGTGCTGGCCTCAACCGCAGCCGCATTCTCGCCAAGGCGCGCGAGCGCGGGCTGCCGGTATCGGATGGCATGACCGATCAGGAAGTGTTTCAGCTGATCTTCGAGCCGGGCTTTTCCACCGCCGAGCAGGTGACGGACGTGTCGGGTCGCGGTGTCGGCATGGATGTGGTGAAGCGCAACATCAGTTCGCTTGGCGGTCGTATCGAGCTCGAGTCGATGTTGGGTGTTGGTACCCGCATCACCGTGCGCCTGCCTCTGACGCTTGCGATCCTCGATGGAATGTCGGTCGGTCTGGCGGGTGAGACCTACATCATCCCGCTCGATTACGTCGTGGAATCACTGCAGCCCACGCCTGCGATGCTCAAAGCCGTCTCCGGTGTGGAACGTCTGCTCGATGTGCGCGGCGAATACCTGCCAATCATCGACTTGCACGAAGCGTTCGATACCCCGGGTGATCGCAGCGCCTACGAGGGCGGAATCATGGTGATCCTCGAGTCGGACGGCAACAAGGTTGCCGCCTTCGTCGACGCCTTGATCGGACAGCACCAGGTTGTGATCAAGAGCCTGGAAGCGAACTATCGACGGGTGCCCGGCATCTCCGGCGCCACCATCATGGGGGACGGCCATGTGGCATTGATCGTTGATCCCCCGCAGCTCGTGAGCATGGCGCGTCGCGCCGGTCAGGGCGCCGCATGAATTCCACTGGAGGCAAGCATGGTTGACGCCAACATGCAGATGACGGTTGCGCAGGAGGGGCGGGTGGTCGCAGGCGAGTTCCTGACCTTCACGCTCGGTGGCGAGGAGTACGCGATCGACATCCTGAAAGTTCAGGAGATTCGTGGCTACGACGCAGTGACCCGCATTGCGGGCGCGCCGGAGTTTATTAAAGGCGTCATCAATCTGCGTGGCATCATCGTGCCGATTGTGGATTTGCGAATCAAGTTCAAGGCGGGGACAGCGGAATTCACGCCGTTCACTGTGGTGATCATCCTCAATGTGGGCGCACGGGTCGTCGGGGTGGTGGTGGACGGGGTGTCGGATGTGCTGACGCTAGCCCCCGAGCAGATTCGCCCTGCACCGGAATTCAGTTCTGCGATCCGTACCGAGTACATCGTCGGGCTTGCCTCGGTCGGCGAGCGCATGCTGATCCTGCTCGACATCGAACGCCTGATGAGCGCCAGCGAAATGGCGCTCGTCGACGAAGCCATTCTCTGACGCACCGATACCCGCCTCGACCGGAGCGCTGACATGCAAGCCTTGCTCAAACCCTCACTTGCTTTGATGAACCGGCTCAACGTGCCGCGCAAGTTCGCGCTGATCGGCGTGATCGTGCTGTGCGCGCTTGGCTACCTTGTTTGGCAAGTCAATCAACGGATCGAGGCGGATCTGCACTTTGCGCGCACCGAATCACTGACGGCGCATTACTTCCTGCCAGCGCGACAGATGATGGAGTCCGTGCAGGTGCATCGCGGGCTGGCGCGGCAGGTCATCGCTGGTAACGAAGCCGCGCGACCCAAGCTCAAGGATGCGGCCGACAAGGTAGACGCGGCGATCAAGGCCGCCGACGCGGTGATTGCACATGAAGGGCCGCAATACGGGCTTGACGAAGCTTGGGCCCGGCTCAAGGCACATTGGGTGGAAGTTCAGGGCAAGGCGACTACCGTCTCTGCGGCGGACAGCGTCAAGCTTCATACCGAGTTGATCGGCGAGATCAAAGCCTTTATCGGTTTGATTGCCGACAACACGAATGCAACGCTTGACCCAGAGCCGGCGACCTATTACCTCATGACGATCTTCACCGACCGGGCGCCAGAGACGGTCGAGGCGATGGGGCGCGCCCGCGCTCGCGCAGTGTCTTCGGTGCTTGCTAAGCAGGTCTCGCTCGACGATCGCGTGGTGCTGGAAACGATGCTCGCAATTTCCGGTCAAGGTAGCGCTCAGATAGAGAGCGCGATCGCAAAGGCATCGAAGGCTGATACATCGGGCCGTATCGGGCGCGAGGTGGCCCCCGGTGTCAGCGTATTCCTGAAGAAGTCCGAGGCCTTCCGTCAGGAGATCAGGCGCGTGCTCTCCGCCGACAAGATCGATGAGAGCCCAGACACGCTCTGGAACTTGTCGACGGAGGCGCTGCAGGCGGGCTATGCGGTAATGGATGCCGCGGCCAAAGCCTTTGACGACGAGATTGATCTGCGCGTCGCGAAACTGGAACGCGAGCGGAACGCCGCCGTGGCGTTCGCCGGTGTCGCCGTGCTGCTGGCGGTGTACCTGTTCCTCGGTTTCCGCTCTGGCATGTTGCGTGCGATCGACATGATCCAGAGCGGCGCGCGGCGGATCGCCCAGGCAGATCTGACCAACAACGTCGATGTGTCTTCCCGCGACGAGTTCGGCGAGATCGCGGCCACGCTCAACACCATGCGGGCGCAGTTGCGGCAGAAGCTCGAGAGCGATCAGGCGCTGGCTGCCGAGAACCTTCGCATCCGCAACGCGCTGGACAAGACTTCTACGAACGTGATGTTGGCCGACAACGACGGCAAGATTCTCTATTGCAACGAATCGGTCGTGGCCATGCTGAGCGGTGTCGAGAGCGAACTGCGCAAGGAGTTGCCACAGTTCCGCGCGCAGGAAATCGTCGGCCGCAGCTTTGACGAGTTCCATCGCAACCCCTCGCACCAGCGGAACATCCTTGGTGCCTGTCTCTTATACACATCTGACGCTGCCGACGACTAGTCGAGTG
>CAMFLH010000099.1 GCA_945957295.1 uncultured Uliginosibacterium sp. | reverse complement strand
GGAAACCGAGAGTCCTCTACGTCTCGTGGGCTCGGAGATGTGTATAAGAGACAGTACCTGCACCTTCTCACCCGACTTGGGATTACGCCCCATACGCGGCGGTCTGTAATTCAACGCAAAACTGCCGAAACCCCGGATCTCGATGCGGTCGGCGCGCGACAACGCGAGCGTCATCGCATCGAGAATCACTTTCACGGCGTAGTCGGCATCCTTCACACCAAGCTGCGGAAAACGCTCCGCGAGCCTGGCAATCAACTCCGACTTCGTCATGACAGACAAGGCTTACTGCTGCGGGTTGTTGAGCTTGGCCTTGAGCAGCGCACCAAGGTTGGTGGTGCCGCTGGCTGCCGAACTGTCGTTCGAGAACTTCTGCATCGCTTCGTTCTGCTCAGCTTGGTCCTTCGCCTTGACCGACAGGTTGATCGAGCGGGTCTTGCGATCCACGTTCACGATCATCGCCTCAACAGCCTCACCCACCTTCAGCAGCTGCGACAGGTCTTCAACACGCTCACGCGCGAATTCGGACGCACGCAGATAGCCTTCGACGTCGTCATTCAGCGCGATCACGGCGCCGCGAGCGTCAACCGACTTCACCGAACCGTGAACGACGCTGTTCTTGTCGTGCGTGGCGATGAAGTTGGTGAAGGGGTCCCCATCCATCTGCTTGATACCGAGGGAGATACGCTCCTTCTCGACATCGATCGACAGCACGACGGCTTCAACTTCGTCACCCTTCTTGAAGTTGCGGATCGCCTCTTCACCCGGCAGCGACCAGGACAGATCGGACAGGTGGACCAGACCGTCGATTGCACCAGTCAGGCCGATGAACACACCGAAGTCGGTGATCGACTTGATGGCGCCCTTGACGCGGTCGCCCTTCTTGAAGGTCTGTGCGAAGTCATCCCACGGGTTGGCCTTGCACTGCTTCATGCCCAGCGAGATACGACGACGATCTTCGTCGATTTCGAGGATCATCACTTCGACTTCGTCGCCCAGCTGGACAACCTTGGTCGGGTGAATGTTCTTGTTGGTCCAGTCCATTTCGGACACGTGGACCAGACCCTCGATACCCTGCTCGACTTCGACGAACGCGCCGTAGTCGGTGATGTTGGTGACCTTGCCGAACAGACGCGTGCCCGACGGGTAACGGCGAGCGATGCCCACCCACGGATCTTCGCCCAGCTGCTTGAGGCCCAGCGACACGCGGTTCTTCTCGGCGTCGAACTTGAGGACCTTCGCGGTGACTTCGTCGCCAACCTGCACGACTTCCGTCGGGTGGCGAACACGGCGCCAGGCCAAGTCGGTGATGTGCAGCAGGCCGTCGATGCCGCCGAGGTCAACGAACGCACCGTAGTCGGTGATGTTCTTGACGATACCCTTGACGACAGTGCCTTCCTGCAGCGAGGACAGCAGCTTCTCGCGCTCTTCGCCCATCGAGGCTTCGAGCACGGCGCGGCGCGACACAACAACGTTGTTGCGCTTGCGGTCGAGCTTGATGACCTTGAATTCGAATTCCTTGCCTTCGAACGGGGTCGTGTCCTTGACCGGACGCATATCGACCAGCGAACCCGGCAGGAATGCACGGATGCCATTGGTCATGACGGTCAGACCGCCCTTGACCTTGCCGGTCACGACGCCCTTGACCAGATCGCCGTCGTTCAGTGCGGCTTCAAGGTGGTTCCAGGCGGCGATGCGCTTGGCCTTGTCACGCGACAGACGGGATTCACCGAAACCATCTTCGAGGGCTTCGATAGCGACCTGGACATAATCGCCAGCGGCAACTTCGAGCTCACCACGGTCATTGCGGAACTCGTCGAGCGGAATGTAGCTCTCGGACTTGAGGTTGGCGTTCACAACGACGAAGTTGTGATCGACGCGCACGACCTCAGCGGTGATGACCTCACCGGCACGCATTTCCTGGCGATTCAGGCTCTCTTCAAAGAGGGCCTCGAAGCTTTCCGCAGCGGGAATAGAAGTAGACATGGAAAAATTGACCTGTTGCCGTCTTGCGACAGCGGGAAAAGAAAAAAACAAACCCGGTCCGCGGCGAAAAACGCAGCGGCCGGAGCCTCAACCATCGGACTCAGTGCTTCAGCAGAGCTTATGCGTCTGGGCTTGCTGCAGGACGAATGCGACCGCTTCGTCAATCGTAAGCGGCGTGGTGTCCAGCAGGATGGCGTCTTCACAGGGCTTCAGCGGCGCAACCGGGCGACTGGCGTCGCGTGCGTCACGCTCGCGCAACTCCTGCACAAGACTATCTAGGTTAGCAGCCAATCCCTTTTCAATCAACTGCTTATAGCGGCGTTCCGCACGCGCCTCGGCGCTGGCGGTCAGGAATATCTTCAGCGGCGCATCGGGAAAAACTACCGACCCCATATCGCGGCCATCGCCGACGAGACCAGGTGCACGGCGGAAGGCCTTCTGGCGATCCATCAGCGCGGCACGCACACCGGGCAGCACCGCGATCTTGGACGCTGCATTGCCGGTCGTCTCGCGCCGCACATCAAGACTGGCCTCTACCCCATCGATGTAGATGGCCTCGCCATCAAAACGCACATCCAGCTGCGGGGCGAGCGCGGCAAGGCTCGCCTCGTCGTCGAGCGCGATGCCACGCTGCAAGCCAGCAAGCGCAAGGACGCGGTAGATCGCGCCCGAGTCGAGGTAGTGCCAGCCTAGCGCAGCGGCAACGCGCGCAGCGACCGACCCCTTGCCGGAAGCGGTCGGGCCGTCGATTGCGATGACGGGGATGTTCATGTGCGGTCCTTCCAGTTCCACCACTTGAGCAGTTCGGGGTCGTGATCCGTATGGCGTGCGAAATACACGGCACAACGGAAGGTGTAGAGCACGCAGGGGTCTTGTCGCACACCGGAAAGCTTGCACAGGCGGTCGTAGAGCACCTGCGGGTCTGCCGCCACAAGGTCGGCCACCCGCCGGACGCCAAGCGCGTACAGATCGCCGGCCATCGCCCGCCCAATGCCAGGGATGCGCTGCAGGTCGGCAGCCACATCCTTGGGCAACGCGGCGGGCGCCCGCGGCATTTACATCACCTCAAGCGTGGCAATGCCGAGCAGGCCAAGGCCAGTCTTGAGCGTGTCGGCGGTCAGGCGACACAGTTGCAAGCGACTGGCGCGCTGAGCACCCTCACTCTTGAGCACCGGGCAGTTCTCATAGAAACGGCTGAACACCACCGCGAGCTCGAACAGATAGGCGCACAGCTGATGCGGTGCCGTATCCTTCGCCACCGCGTTCAGCGCATCGGCAAAGCGCGCCAGTTGCAGTGCCAGCACTTGCTCGGCGCGCTCTTCCAGCACAACCGGCGCGTCTGCCACCGCCGAATCGGCGGCATCGCGCAGCACCTTCGCGCTGCGGGTGTAGGCGTACTGCAGGTAGGGCGCGGTATTACCGTCGAAGGCCAGCATCGACGCCCACGAGAATACGTAGTCGCTCGCGCGGTTCTTTGACAGGTCGGCGTACTTCACCGCCCCCACGCCCACGGCACGGGCGATCTCCCAGCGCGTATCTTCGGCCAGATCCGGGTTCTTCTCGGAGACCAGCACGAATGCACGTTCGACAGCCTCTTCAAGCAGTTCGGCGAGCTTCACCGTGCCGCCCGAACGCGTCTTGAACGGCTTGTTGTCTTCGCCCAGCATCACACCGAAGCCGACATGCTCCAGCGAGACAGCGGCATCGGCATAGCCCGCCTTGCGTGCCAGCGTGAACAGCTGCTGGAAGTGCAGCCCCTGGCGCTGATCCACGACGTACAACACGCGATCGGCCTTGAGCTCGTCGACCCGATAACGCACAGCGGCCAGATCGGTCGTCGAGTACAGGAAACCGCCGTCCTGCTTGCGCACGATGTAGGCCTGCGGCTCGCCGTCCTTGTTCTTGAACTCATCAAGGAACACCACCTGGGCGCCCTGGCTCTCGACCGCCAGGCCCTTCGCCTGCAGGTCGGCAACGATGCCCGGCAGCGCATCGTTGTAGGCGCTCTCGCCACGCAGATCGGCACGCGTTAGGCCGACGCCCAAGGTGTCGTAGACCGCTTCGCAGTGATGCATCGACACTTCAAGGAAGCGCCGCCACAGCATGTTGATGTGCGGATCACCGCCCTGGAGTTTGACCACGTACTCCCGCGCGGTGTCGGCAAAGGCCGGATCTTCGTCCATCCGCTGTTTCGCGCGACGGTAGAAGTCTTCCAGGTCGGACAGCGCCATTTCCGTATCGGCGCCCTGCTCCACCTCGACCAGGAAGGCCGTCAGCATGCCGAACTGCGTGCCCCAATCGCCGATGTGGTTCTGCGCGATGACCTCATGGCCGAGGAAGCGCAGCACGCGTGCCAGCGCATCGCCGATGATGGTCGAGCGCAGGTGGCCGACGTGCATTTCCTTGGCGAGGTTGGGCGAGGAATAGTCGACCACCACGCGCTGCGGCGCCGGATGCGGCACCGCGAGGTCTTGTCGCCCCAGCGCCGCCGACACACGGGCAGCCAGGAAGGCCGGATCGAGCGTGATGTTGATGAAGCCCGGTCCGGCGATATCGACTTTGCTGGCGATGCCTGCGAGATCGAGCTTTTCGACGACCTGCTGCGCCAGCTCGCGCGGGTTCTGTTTGCGTGCTTTGGCCGCGCCCATCACGCCATTGGCCTGATAGTCACCGAACTCAGGGCGTGCAGCCGGCGTGATCACGGCAGGAACGCCGTCGCAGCCAGCGGCCGCCAGCGCAGCCGAGACACGGGAATCAAGAAGCTGATAAATCGTCTGTGTGAAAGTCATGGCACATCTGAACGCGCGGTCGCCAGCGGCGCCGCCGCGCTGTTATCTCCTGCAGACTGACGCGAAGGCGTCGAAGTAATCGGGGAAAGTCTTGGCGGTGCACTTCGGATCGTTGATGCGCACCTGAACGCCACCGAGGCTCACCAGCGAGAAGCACATCGCCATACGATGATCATCATAGGTGTCGATTGCGGCGTTCGCGGTGAGCTGGGCCGGCGGCATCACGCGCAACCAGTCCGGCCCCTCTTCCACCGTGGCGCCCACTTTGCGCAACTCGGTCGCCATGGCCGCGATGCGGTCGGTTTCCTTGACGCGCCAGCTCGCGATATTGGTCAGGCGGCACGGGCCGTCGGCAAACAAGGCCGCGACGGCCAGCGTCATCGCGGCATCCGGAATATGGTTGAAGTCCCGATCGAAGGCGCGCAGCTTGCCATTGGCCGGTGCCGCCGCTTCGATCCAGTTATCGCCCATCGTGATCTGCGCGCCGATCGCTTCCAGCGCTTCGGCAAACTTCACATCGCCCTGGATACTTGCGCGCCCCACGCCCTCGACCCGCACCGGGCCACCACCGATAGCGCCTGCAGCCAGGAAGTAGGAAGCCGACGACGCGTCGCCCTCAACATGGATCACACCGGGGCTGCGATAAGCCTGGCCCGGCACATGGAAACGCGCCCATTCATCTCGCTTCACCTCGACGCCGAAACGCGCCATCAGGTTGAGCGTGATCTCGATGTAGGGCTTCGAGATCAGTTCGCCGACCACCTCGATCGTGGCGTCCTGGCCAGTGAGTGGCAGAGCCATCAGCAACGCAGTCAGGAACTGGCTCGATACATCGCCACGTACCTTGACGACGCCGCCCGCGCGGATCGTCGAAGGCAGCAGCTCAAGCGGCGGATAACCCTCGTTGCCCAGATAGCGGATATCGGCGCCGAGTTGGCGCAAGCCGTCTACGAGGTCGCCGATCGGGCGTTCGTGCATGCGCGGCACGCCAGAGAGTTTGTAATGGCCGCCGGCAAGCGCCAGCGCTGCCGTCAGCGGGCGAAATGCCGTGCCCGCGTTTCCCAGGAAAAGGTCAGCTTGCGCCACAGGGAAACGCCCGCCGCCACCGGTCACAGCCCAGCTCGAACCGCCCAGTGATTCGGGCGGCAGACCCAAGGCGCGCAGCGCGTCGAGCATGCGGTCCGTATCGTCGGACGCGAGCAGGTCGCGGATTTCGGTGCGACCTTCCGCCAGCGCCGCCAGCAACAGCGTGCGGTTGGAAATGCTCTTCGAGCCGGGCAAACGGATATTGCCGACAGCGCCCTTGGCGGGCGCGAGATCCAGGTATTCCATGGGTCAGTCTCAGAAAACGTCGTTATGCCGACGGCCAACAATTTGCGCAGAGTCGGTCGTCCGTATGCCGAATTCACCGCGCACAGCGCATCCGAACGTACGGTACGACGAACGGCGCAGCATCAAGATCGGCAGCGGCATCATGCGCGGCGCGTCAGGCGTCGAAACGACCGGCCAGCCAGGCCTCGCGGGCGTCACGTGCCTCACTGAAGAGTTTCAGCAGCGAGTCGCCGTCGCCCTGCGACAGCAGCGCCCGGATCCAGGCCAGTTCGGTGATGTAGGTATCGAGTTCGGCGAGCAGCGCGTGGCGGTTGGCCACACTGATATCGCGCCACATCTCCGGATGGCTGCTGGCGATCCGGGTGAAGTCGCGGAAGCCGCCGGCGGCGAATCCGAATAGCTGTTCTGCATTGGCGCGCCCCGCGATCTCATGGACCAGCGCGAAGGCAAGCAAATGCGGTAGATGGCTCACCGCAGCAAACACGCGATCGTGTTCCTGCGGCGACATGTCGTGCAGCGAGGCGCCGGTCGCAGCCCATGCTTCGCGCACCCGAGCAACCGCCTCCGGGCGATTCTCGGACAAGGGCGTAATCACGACCTTGCGGCCGGCATAGAGGTCCGCACGTGCAGCATCGGGGCCGCTTTTCTCCGCACCCGCGATCGGATGCGCCGGCACCACCTGCTCAAGATGCGACTTGAGGTTCGAGTAGATCGCCTCGATCACGTCGCGCTTGGTGCTACCGGCATCGGTGACCAGCGTATCGGGCCCAAGATGCGGCGCCATCGCCTGCATCACGCCGAGCATCTGGCCGACCGGCATCGCCAGCAGCACAAGTTCGGCACCATCGAGGGCCGTCGCCCAATCGGTCGCCACACTATCAATCACGCCCAGCTCGCGCGCACGCTCCAGCGACGCGCTCGTCCGACCGATGCCGACGACCTCACGTACCAAGCCGCGCGCTTTCAACGCGAGCGCAAACGAACCGCCAATCAGGCCAACGCCGCAGATGACGACACGACCAAAGGGCGTCATGCTCGGCCCAGCGCCTTGGCCAACGCACCAAGGAAGCGTTCGTTCTCCGCCGGCAAGCCGATCGTCACGCGCAACCACTCGGGCATCTGGTAGCTCGCGATCGGGCGCACGATCACGCCTTGCTCCAGCAGCTTGCGGTTCACGCCCGCCGCATCACCGACGCGGAACGTCAGGAAATTGCCGGAAGACGGGATGTACTCCAAGCCAAGGGCCTTCAGCCCGTCGATGATCTGCGCCATACCATCACGGTTCACCGCGTAACTACGCGCGACGAAGTCTTCGTCGCCCAAAGCAGCGGCGGCTGCGATCAGCGCAACGTTGTTCACGTTGAACGGCTCGCGTACGCGATTGAGCAGATCTGCCAATTCGGCACGCGCCAATCCGTAGCCCACACGCAGGCCACCCAAACCATAGATCTTCGAGAAGGTGCGCGTAATGACGAGGTTCGGGTACTTCGCGAGCCAGGCAACACTGTCGTAGCGCTGCTCCGGTTCAAGGTACTCGTTGTAGGCCTCGTCGAGCACGACCAGCACGTCTTCCGGTGCTGCATCGAGGAAGGCCTCGATCTCCGCGGCGGGCAGGAAATTGCCGGTCGGGTTGTTCGGGTTGGCGATGAACACGATGCGGGTATCGGGGCGAATCGCCGCCAGCATCGCAGGCAGGTCGTGCCCGAAATCGCGCGCAGGCACTTCAATGCCATGCGCTCCGGCGCTCTTCACTGCCAGCGGATACACCGCGAAGGCATGCTGCGAGAACACCGCGGAGGTTTCATGATTCAGAAACGCCGCTGCGCACAGGTTCAACAGATCGTTCGAGCCGTTGCCCAGCACGATTTGCTCTGGCGCAACACCAAATTTCTTCACCAGCGCCGCGCGCAATTCGAAGCCATTGCCATCGGGATAGCGGTGAATCTCGGAGATCGCGCGCTGCGCGGCTTCGAGCGCCTTGGGGCTTGCGCCCAGCGGGTTTTCGTTCGAGGCCAGCTTGACGATGTCCTGCTCGCGCAGGCCCATCTCGCGCGCCAGTTCCGAAATCGGCTTGCCCGGGATGTAAGGCGAGATGGAGCGGATGTACTCAGGCGCCCGTTGAACGACTTTGCTCATGCGAATTCCTTACAGCGCGGCGGCCGGGTAGCTACCCAGTACCTTGACGAAAGCGGCACGGTCCTGCAGATCGGCAAGCGCCTTGGCGACGGCGTCGTCGGCGCGGTTGCCTTCGACATCGATGTAGAACACGTATTCCCACAGCCCGGTCCGTGACGGACGCGACTCCAGCTTGGTCATACTCACACCGTGTTTCGCGAAGGATTCGAGCAGGAAGAACACCGCACCCGGGCGGTTCGGTGCCGAGCACACCAGCGAGGTCTTGTCCTTGCCCGAAGGGCCGGCGTCGTGTTTGCCGATGACCAGGAAACGGGTGGTGTTGTTCGGATCGTCCTCGATATCAGAAGCGAGGAAACCCAGGCCATACAACTGACCAGCCGCCTCGCCGGCAATCGCCGCGGACTCTGGATCGGTCGATGCCATGCGCGCCGCTTCGGCGTTGCTGGCTACCGGCACCCGATCAGCGCCGGCGGCTTGACGCGCCAGCCAATCCTGACATTGCGCGAGCGATTGCGAATGCGAGTAGATGCGCTTGACGTCGGTAATTGACGCTGCTTGCGACAGGAAGTGTTGGCGGATGCGCAGCTTTACCTCACCGCAAATGCTGGCCGAACTCGCGAGCAGCAGATCGAGCGTACGCCCCACCGCCCCCTCGGTCGAATTCTCGACCGGCACGATGCCGTAAGCGACGCCGCCAGACTCGACGGCATGGAAGACCTCGTCGATCGTACCTTGCGGTTGGAAATCGGGCGCACCGCCGAAATGCTTGCGCGCGGCAGACTCCGAGAAGGTGCCGGCCGGGCCAAGGAAAGCCACTTTCAGCGGCTGCTCCAGCGCCAGACACCACGACATGATTTCGCGAAAGATGCGCTGAACGGCCTCGCCCGACAGCGGGCCAGGATTCAAGTCGGCAATCTTGCGCAGCACCTGCGCTTCGCGCTCCGGCCGATAGATCGGGCCGCGCTTGATCTCGCCAATCTTCTTGGCGCAGCCGGCACGCTGACCGAGGCGTTCAAGGATTTCGCGATCGAGCCGGTCGATATCGGCCCGCAGACGGGACAGTTCTTCTTCGCTCACGGAAAGCCCTCAGGCGCGGGTTTGTTCAAATTCGCGCAGGTAAGCCACCAGCGCCTGCACACCCTCGATCGGCATCGCGTTATAGATCGACGCGCGCATGCCGCCCACCGACTTATGGCCCTTGAGTTGCAGCAGGCCGCGCGCTTTGGCGCCAGCGAGGAACGCGTCGTTCAGCGATTCGTCACGCAGGAAGAACGGTACGTTCATGCGCGAGCGCACTGACGGATCGACATGGCAGACGTAGAGCTCGCTGGCGTCCAGCGCGTCATACAAAAACTTGGCCTTGGCGATGTTCTGCTGCTCGATCGCGGCAACGCCGCCCTGTTGCTTGAGCCATTGGAAGACCAGCCCGGCAATGTAGATCGGGTAGGTCGGCGGCGTGTTGAACATCGAACCGTTTTCGGCCACGGTCTTGTACTGGAACGCCGACGGGCAGGCCGCTTGCGCCTGCTCCAGCAGATCGTCGCGCACGATCACGATCGTCAGCCCTGACGGGCCGATATTCTTCTGCGCACCGCCAAACAACAGCCCGAACTTCGACACGTCCATCGGGCGCGACAGGATGTCCGACGACACATCGGCCACCACCGGCACATCCGGCGCGCCGAGTGCTGCCATGTCCGGCCAATCGAAGTACTCGACGCCGTCGATCGTTTCGTTGCTGCACAGGTGCAGGTAGGCCGCGTCGCTGCGCAAACGCCATTCATCGAACGACGGGATGCGGGTGTACTTGCCCTGCGCCGCGTCGGGGTCGAGGCTGGATGCCGCAATGTGCACATCGCCGTAGCGACGCGCCTCTTTCAGCGACTTGGTGGTCCACGAGCCGGTTTCGATGAAATCGATCTTCGGATTCTTGCCGGCGAGGTTCATCGGGATGATCGCGTTCTCCGCAATCGCCCCGCCCTGCATGAAGAGGATCTTGTAGTTCGACGGCACGGCCATGAGGTCGCGCAAATCCGCTTCGGCCTGCTCGATGATGGACATGAACTCCTTGCCGCGATGGCTCATCTCCATCACCGACATGCCGGAGCCATGCCAATCAAGCATTTCCTCTGCTGCCTTGCGCAACACCGCTTCCGGCAAGGCAGCCGGGCCCGGTCCGAAGTTCCAGGGGCGCGTCATTCTGCGGCTCCGGTATCGGCGGCTTCTCCCTCTTCACCTTCGGGGCCATCGACTGCGGCATCGCTCTCGATGATCTTCTCGATGCTCGCCAGCTTCGCGCCGTCGTCGAGATTGATCAGCGTCACGCCCTGCGCCGAACGCGAGGTTTCGCGAATGGTGTCGACATGGGTGCGAATCAGCACGCCGTTGTCGGCGATCAGCATCACTTCGTCCGACGGATCGACCAGCACGGCGCCCACGAGCTTGCCGTTACGCTCCGAGCCCTGAATCGCGATCATGCCCTTGGTGCCGCGACCATGCAGGGTGTAATCGCCGATCGGCGTGCGCTTGCCGTAGCCGTTCTCTGTGGCGGTCAGCACATGCTGCGTTTCGCCATTGGCCACCAGCATGCAGATCACGGATTGGCCGTCTTCCAGCATCATGCCGCGCACACCGCGCGCAGTGCGGCCCATCGGGCGCACATCGGTTTCATCGAAACGCACCGCCTTGCCGGCATCCGAGAACAGCATGACCTGCGAGTTGCCATCGGTGATCGCAACGCCGATCAAGTAATCGCCTTCATCAAGCCCGACGGCGATGATGCCGGCCTTGCGCGGGTTAGCGAAGTCGGTCAGCGGGGTCTTCTTCACGGTGCCTTGCGAGGTCGCCATGAAGATAAAGTGGCCTTCGTCAAATTCCTTGACCGGCAGCACTGCGGTGATCTTCTCGCCTTCAACCAGCGGGAACAGATTCACGATCGGCTTGCCGCGCGAATTGCGGTTGCCTTCCGGCACTTCGTAGACCTTCAGCCAGTAGAGGCGGCCACGACTGGAGAAGCACAGGATGTGATCGTGAGTGTTGGCCACGAACAGCTGATCGACCCAGTCGTCTTCCTTCACCGACGCGGCCTGCTTTCCGCGCCCGCCGCGCTTCTGCGCACGGTAGTCGGCGAGCGGCTGCCGCTTGAAGTAGCCGGTGTGGGACAGGGTCACGACCATGTCCTGCGGCGCGATCAGGTCTTCGATGTTGATATCCGCCGCATGCAGCACGATCTCGGAACGACGCGGATCGCTAAACTGCGTGCGGATCGCGGTGAGTTCGTCGCCGATGATCTGCGTCACCCGCGCCGGCTTGGCGAGGATATCGAGCAGGTCGGCGATCAGGTCCATCACCTCGCGGTACTCGTTGACGATCTTGTCCTGCTCCAACCCGGTCAGGCGCTGCAAACGCATTTCCAGGATCGCTTGCGCCTGCGTGTCGGACAGGCGATAACCTTGCGACGACAGGCCGTACTCCGGCAGCAGCCCTTCCGGACGGAAGGAATCGGCCGCGGCGCGCGCCAGCATGTCTTCGACCAGCTGCGAACGCCAAGTGCGCGCCATGATCTCGACCTTCGCGACTGGCGGCGTCGGTGCGGCTTTGATCAGCTCGATGATCTCGTCGACGTTCGACAGCGCAACCGCAAGACCTTCGAGGATATGGCCACGCTCGCGCGCCTTGCGCAGTTCGAAGATCGTGCGGCGTGTCACCACTTCGCGACGGTGTGACAGGAAGCAGTCGAGCATCTGCTTGAGGTTCAGCAGACGTGGGCGGCCATCGACCAGCGCAACCATGTTCATGCCGAAGCTGTCCTGCAGCTGGGTCTGCTTGAACAGGTTGTTCAGCACCACTTCCGGCATTTCGTTGCGCTTGAGCTCGATCACGATCCGCATGCCGTCCTTGTCGGACTCGTCGCGGATCTCGCTGATGCCTTCGATCTTCTTGTCGTTCACCAGCTCGGCGATCTTCTCGAGCAGGGTGCGCTTGTTAACCTGGTAGGGGATTTCGTCGACGATGATCGCCTGGCGATTGCCCTTCTCCATGTCCTCGAAGTGCGTGCGCGCGCGCATCACGACGCGGCCGCGGCCGGTGCGATAGCCCTCATGCACGCCGTGCAGGCCATAGATCAGTGCCGCGGTCGGGAAGTCCGGCGCCGGCACCAGCTTGATCAGATCCTCGATATCGATATCGGGGTTGGCCAGCAGCGCATGGCAGGCCTCGATCACTTCGCCGAGGTTATGCGGCGGAATATTCGTCGCCATACCGACCGCAATACCGCTACTACCGTTGATCAGCAGATTCGGGATGCGGGCCGGCAACAGCAGCGGCTCTTTTTCGGAGTTGTCGTAGTTAGGGCCGAAATCGACAGTTTCCTTGTCGATATCCGCCAGCATTTCGTGCGCGATGCGCGACAGCCGGACTTCGGTGTAACGCATCGCCGCGGCGCCGTCGCCGTCGATCGAACCGAAGTTACCCTGGCCATCAACAAGCATGTAGCGCAGCGAAAACTCTTGCGCCATGCGGACGATGGTGTCGTAGACCGATTGGTCGCCGTGCGGGTGATACTTACCGATCACGTCGCCAACGATACGGGCCGACTTCTTGTAGGCCTTGTTCCAGTCGTTGCCCAGTTCGTGCATCGCAAAGAGCACGCGGCGGTGAACCGGCTTGAGGCCGTCCCGGGCATCCGGCAGGGCACGCCCCACGATCACGCTCATCGCGTAATCGAGGTAGGAATGCCGCATCTCGTCTTCGAGGCTGATCGGTAGCGTTTCTTTGGCGAAGGAATCCATGTGTCGCGCGATGAAGTGTCCAGCTTTGGGCCGGAGAGACGGCAAATTGCCAAAAGCTTAAGATTTTAGCACGTCCGGCAACCCCACCCTAAGCCACCGCTGGCGCACGAAAAACCGCCTCGCCTGGCGCCTCCGAACACCTCGCAAACGCTCGTCAGCCCCGCCAGGCTTGGCTAAGATCGCGCCACCCCGTCATGGAGCCAGACGATGCACTCCGCCGAACCCGTCGACCTGCTGATCACGCCGCGCTGGATGATCCCGGTCGAACCGTATGCCGTGACACTGGAAGACCATGCCGTCGCAGTACGCAACGGCCGCATCGTCGCGGTGTGCCCTCGGGCAGAAGCTGAAACCCGTTTCGCCCCGGCTGAACGGGAAGATCTGCCCGACCACGTCCTGATTCCGGGCCTCGTCAATCTTCACACCCACGCCGCCATGACCCTGATGCGCGGCATCGCGGACGACCTGCCATTGATGCGCTGGCTGCAGGAAGCGATCTGGCCGGCCGAGGCGAAGCACGCCAATGCCGAGTTCGTCCGAGACGGCACGCTGCTGGCCGCCATCGAAATGCTCCGCGGCGGCATCACCTGCGCCAACGACATGTATTTCTACCCCGACGCGGCGGCAGAAGCGTTCTCGCAGATCGGCATGCGCGCGGTCATCGGCATGACGGTGATTGAATTTCCGACTGGCTATGCATCCGACGCCGACGATTACCTGCGCAAGGGTTTGGCCGCGCGCGATCGCTGGCGCGATGAGCCATTGGTGCGCTTCGCGTTCGCACCCCACGCGCCTTACACCGTGTCAGACATCAGCTTCGAGCACATCGTCCAGCTGGCGCATGAACTGGGTTGCCCGGTGCACATGCATCTGCACGAAACCGCCCAGGAGATCGACGACAGCATCGCGAGGTACGGACAACGTCCGTTGGCACGCATGGAGCGGCTCGGCCTGCTGGACACCGATTTCATCGCCGTTCATGCGGTGCACCTCGACCTACACGAAATCGAAACGCTGGCGGCACACAATTGCAGCATTGCCCACTGCCCCACGTCGAACATGAAACTTGCCAGCGGTGCAGCACCTACCAAGGCGATGCTTGCGCGCCGCCTGCGCGTCGGCCTCGGCACCGATGGCGCAGCCAGCAACAATAGACTGGATCTCTTTCAAGAGATGCGGCACGCCGCCTTGCTCTCCAAAGTCACGAGCGGCGACGCTGCGGCCTTCGATGTGCACGACGCGCTGCGTAGTGCCACGCTGGCCGGCGCTGAAGCGCTTCGAATGGATAGCGAAATCGGCTCGATCGTTACTGGCAAGGCTGCCGACCTGGTGGCCGTGTCGCTCTCGTCGCCGGAGTGCAGCCCATGCTTCGGCCCGGCAAGTCACATCATCTACGCCGCCGGCAGGGAGCACGTCACCCATGTATGGGTAGATGGCAAGCCGCGCGTCCGCGACAACATTCTGTTGTGGCAGCACAACACAGAATTGATGCAGCGCGTTCGCGTGTGGCAAACTTTCCTTAAAGAATCGGCTTCCAGCCAATAATTTCGGGCGTATCGTTCATACAACACGGTGCGCCGGGGGACCTCGGGCCATCACGGTTCGCAAAACACTTGCCTTGCAACGAGGAGAATATGAAACACGGTTACACGAAGCTGGTGGTGGCTTTTGCCGCCGTTCTGGGCATGGTGCCTGCTGCGATGGCGCAACAGCAGGAAATCAAGATCAACCCGACCTCGAAGATCGTTCCGTACTCGATCGATGCACGTAACGTAGTCGTTCGCAGCTCGAACGGCCTTTGCTGGCGCACCGGCTACTGGACCAAGGAACTCGCCGCAACCACCATGGTGGAAGGCAGCGAATTCCCGGTTGGCTGTTTCTGTGACAAGGACCTGCTGCCGAAGGAAGTCTGCGAACCGAAGCCGGTCGTTGAGCCGAAGAAAGAAGAAAAGCCGGTCGTTCCGGGTGCCAAGCCCGCAGCCGAGAAGGTGACGATCGCCGCTGACGCTCTGTTCGACTACGACAAGGCCGTTCTGCGTGACGAAGGCAAGGCCACGCTGACCGAGTTCGCGAACAAGGCCAAGGCGCTGTCGATCGAAGTCATCATCGCAGTGGGTCACACCGACCGCCTCGGCGGCGACAAGTACAACCAGGCTCTGTCCGAGCGCCGCGCTGCTGCGGTCAAGGAGTTCCTGGTTGGCCAGCAGATCGATCCGAACCGTGTCTACACCGAAGGCAAGGGCAAGACCCAGCCGGTTTCGCAGTGTAAGAACCTCGGCGCGGAAAGCGGCAAGAACAAGAAGCTGGTCGAGTGCCTGCAACCTGATCGCCGCGTTGAAATCGAAGTTATCGGCACCAAGCAACAATAAGCCGGGAACGTCCCAAAAAAGCCCTGCTCTTGCGAGCAGGGCTTTTTTTTCGTCCCTGATCACCGGACAATGCCGCGCTTGTCCGCCACCAATGCAGCAGGACCATGAATACCACTGCCACACAACAGAACGCCGATCCGGCCGAACTTCAGAAATTCAGCGAGCTTGCGCATCGCTGGTGGGATGCCGAGTCCGAATTCAAACCCCTGCACCAGATCAATCCGCTTCGTCTCGACTGGATTGACGCGAACGTTAGTCTCACGGGGAAACGCGTCATCGACATCGGCTGCGGCGGAGGCATTCTGGCCGAAAGCATGGCGGCCCGGGGCGCACAGGTAACCGGGGTCGACCTGTCCGACAAGGCGCTCGGCGTTGCGCGCCTTCACCTGTTCGAGAGCAACCAGAGTGTCGACTACCGCAAGATTTCCGCCGAAGACATCGCCGCCGCCGAGCCCGAGTCGTTCGACGTCGTGACCTGCATGGAAATGCTGGAGCACGTTCCCGATCCTGCGAGCACCGTGGCTGCGGCGGCGCGCTTGGCCAAACCGGGCGGCCACGTGTTTTTCTCGACACTCAATCGCAACCCCAAGTCCTATCTGTTTGCGGTGATCGGCGCGGAGTACATCCTCCGCATGTTGCCGCGCGGCACGCACGAGTACGCCCGCTTCATCAAACCGTCTGAACTTGGCCGCTTTGCGCGCGACGCGGGCTTGCAGGTTGATGAAGTCATCGGCATGACATACAACCCGCTCACCAAGGTCTACGCGCTCGGTCGCGACACCGACGTGAACTACCTCGTCCGCTGTCGCAAGCCGGCATGAACAGCACACCCACCCGCTGCGTGCTGTTTGACCTAGACGGCACGCTGGCTGACACCGCGCCCGACCTCGGTGCCGCGCTGAATCGCGTGCTCGAAGAAGAAGGGCTGGCGCCACTTCCAATGTCGGCGACACGCCCGGTCACATCGCAAGGTGTCCGCGGCCTGCTCCGTGTCGGCCTCGGCATCGGACCGGACGCCCCGGACTATCAAACGCTCGCCCAACGGGTACTCAAACACCTGTCTCTTATACACATCTGACGCTGCCGACGACTAGTCGAGTGTAG
>CAMFLH010000098.1 GCA_945957295.1 uncultured Uliginosibacterium sp. | reverse complement strand
ATCTACACTCGACTAGTCGTCGGCAGCGTCAGATGTGTATAAGAGACAGCCTGGTATGGCCGCGTACTGGTGGAGCGCGTCGAGGGCTTCTGTGCAGAGGCCGACTGGCTGCGCGCTTACGCCGAGATCAACGATTTCGAACACGCGCTTGATGTGGCTGGCGTGATCGTCGTGAAGTTCTGGCTGCAGATCGATGCCGACGAGCAACTGCGCAGGTTCAAGGAGCGCGAGGCCACCGACTTCAAGCGTTTCAAAATCACCGAAGAGGACTGGCGCAACCGCGACAAGTGGGATGCCTATCGCGAAGCGGTGTGCGACATGGTGGATCGCACCAGTACCGGTCAATCGCCGTGGACGCTGGTGGAAGCCAACGATAAGAAGCACGCGCGGATCAAGGTGCTCAAGACCGTGTGCCAGCGGCTGGAGAGGGAACTCGGGCTCTGAGTACTTGAGCTGAGCGAAGCAGCGGCGCACGGCATCGACGTGCGCCGTTTTTGTTTCGGCCTGCGTCAGCCCTTGAACCGGGCCGCGTGCGCTTGCAGCGCGGTGAGCTGGGCCACGATCAGATCCTGGATGCGCTTGTCGACCAGATTGCCGTCGGCGTCGAAGCTATCCGAGAAGGCGTTGGCGAACACCTCTGGTTTGTTGAGCGGGTGCAGGTCGAGGAACACACAGCTCTGCCGCAGGTGATATTGAGCACGCGATGTGCCCATGCCGCCACCGGCGCCCATGATCGCGCAGGCTTTGCCGGCGAGCAGCCGGTTGTCCGGTTCGCGCGAGGCCCAGTCCAGCGCATTCTTCAGTGCCGGCGCCATCGAGTAGTTGTACTCGGGGCACACCAGCAGCAGTGCATCGGCTGCCGCCATCTGCGCGAAGAGCGCTTCCACTGGCGCCGGGCGCTCGGTGATGTCGGCGTTGTAGAACGGCATCGCGGACAGGTCGGCAACTTCGATCGTCATGCCTGTCGGTGCGTTTGCGACCGCGTAGCGAAGCAATCCTTTGTTGCGCGATTGGCGGCGCAGGCTGCCGCAGATGCCGAGTACGTTCATGGAGGTTCTCCGTGCGTGGGAAGGGGCGGAAGAAGGCGAGCGCCCTGCATTCTTAACGCGAGCGCTGGCTCAGAGACCAGCATAGACCCGCCGGGTTCCGCCGACTGCGCTGTGTGAGACGATTTCAGATACCCGCGTGATCAGCGATGCGGTGCCGCGCCACGCTGCGCAGCGTCACGACCAAGCCCAGTGCGACCAGCGTCAGCCCGACCACCAGCCCGATCCAGAAGCCAAATACGCCGGTGACCGGGTAGGTGTCGAGCCCGTGGTAGCCGAGCCGCGCACCGAGCGGGATCGCGATCAGCCAGAACGCGCCGATCATCAGCCACATCGGCATCATCGTGACCTTGTAGCCACGCAGTGCACCGACCGCGCAGACCTGCGTGGCGTCCGAGAACTGCCATACCGCAGCGAACAGCAGCAGGGTGGAGGCGATCGCCTGCACGGCGGTGTCTGGCGTGTAGAGCGTGACGATCGCCTCGCGCCCGAGCAGTACCACCGGCACCATCGCCGCCGCGATCAGCAACCCGATCAGCACGCCGCTCCATGCGATGAAGCGTGCGCCGCGCGGGTCGCCACCGCCGAGCGCCTGGCCGACGCGGATCGAGATCGCGGTGGAAAGGCCCAGCGGCAACATGAACACGAGCGACGCGAAGTTCAATGCGACCTGATGCGCCGCGATCTGCACCGCGCCGAAGCGCCCGATCAGCAGCGCGACGCCGGCGAACGCCGATACTTCGGCGAGCATCGCTGCGCCCATCGGCAGACCGAGTTTCAGCAGTTTCTTCTGGCGCGGCCAGTGCGGCCAGCTCCAGCCGTGCCACAGGAATACCTCGCGGTAGATGCGCGCCCGCGCCGTGTAGAGCGCCATCATTGCAAGCCCCGCCCACATGCCGATGCCGGTGGCCCAGCCGCAGCCGACGCCGCCCAGCGCGGGCAGGCCGAGGTGGCCGAAGATCAGCGCCCAGTTGAGAACGAAGTTCACCAGGAGCCCGAGCGCGCCGAACACCATCAGGGGGCGCGTGTGATTGATGCTGGCGGAGTAGAAGCCCAGCGTGCGCGTCAGCAGCGCCGCAGGCAGCCCCAACACGATGCCCCACAAAAACTGCGTGACCTTGGCGGCCAGCCCGGCCTCGATCTGCGCGGCGGCTAGCACGGCAGGCACGGCGGGCATCAGCAGAAAGGGCACGGCGCCCGAAATGCCGGCGAGCCACAAGCCTTCGCGCGTGTCGGCGATGATGCCGGCCTTGTCGCCCGCGCCGTGGTGATGCGCGACGACCGGGCTCAAAGCCTGCGAGACGCCGAGCAGCGACAGAAAAACCGGCGCCCAAAGCGCCACGCCCAGCCCCACCACGGCCTGGTCTTCCGCGCCTGCATGGCCGGCCATCACGGTATCCATCAGTCCCATCAGGATGTAGACCATCTGGGCCGCGACGAGCGGGCCGGTGAGCCGCAGCAACTGGCGGGATTCAGTGAGAAAGCGGGGCAGGCGATGCATGGGGTGCGGGGGCGACAGCGGCAGGCAGGCAAAGGCGGCAGTGTACCCGCCGGCTGTGTCGGGCTTGTATCCGGGGCGACACGCGCGGAACGAAAGCGCGCTACGCTCACTCGAACCGCAACCCAAGCATGGAGACGAATGAAGTATGCGCAGCTACCCCGCCAACAGCCCGCAGGCCGCAGCCCGCCTGATCAGCCTCGCCATCCTGGCCGACGGCCAGCTGCACGAAAACGAAATCGCGCTGCTCGACCAGCACATGATCCATGACGCGGTTGGCCTGCCGCGCGACGAGTTCGTGCAGGTGCTGCTCGATTGCTGCCGCGATCTGGTCGACGAGGCCGAGCAGTCGCGTGTGCATCTGCTCGAAGACGCACGCATCGACCGGCTGGCCGCGGACATCACGCGTCCGGCGCTGCGCCGCACCGTGTGTTCCGCGATTCTCGTGATGGCGAAGTCGGACGGGCGCGTCACGGTTGGCGAGCAGCGCCTGCTGCGGCAACTGATGCTGCGCTGGGGGCTGTCGATCGACACCTTGTCGGAGTAGTTCAGGCGGTTTGCCAATAATCAGGGCGCCGGAACCGCCTAAGCCTGTAAAATCGCGCTTTTGCCCCGATCCGGCGGTCAGGCCGCCCTGGACCCATGAGCGTGAAACCCACCTTTCAGGAAGTGATCCTGCGTCTCCAGAAGTTCTGGAGCGAACACGGCTGTGCCCTGCTGCAACCCTACGACATGGAGGTCGGCGCCGGCACCAGCCACACCGCCACCTTCCTGCGTGCGATCGGCCCCGAGCCTTGGAATGCCGCCTACGTGCAGCCTTCGCGCCGCCCCAAGGACGGCCGTTACGGCGAGAACCCCAACCGCCTGCAGCATTACTACCAGTATCAGGTGGTGCTGAAACCCTCGCCGCTCGCGATCCAGGAGCTCTACATCGAGTCGCTGCGCGCACTGGGCATCAACACCAACGAGCACGACATCCGCTTCGTCGAAGACGACTGGGAGAACCCGACCCTGGGTGCCTGGGGCCTCGGCTGGGAAGTCTGGCTCGACGGCATGGAAGTCACGCAGTTCACCTACTTCCAGCAGGTTGGCGGCCTCGAATGCAAGCCGGTACTGGGCGAGATCACCTACGGTCTCGAGCGCCTGACGATGTACCTGCAGGATTGCGAGAACGTCTACGACCTCGTCTGGACGCCGGGCGTGACCTACGGCGACGTGTATCACCAGAACGAAGTCGAGCAGTCGACCTATAACTTCGAGCATTCGAACGTCGACTTCCTCTTCAGCCAATTCGCGAACTACGAGTCTGAAGCCAAGCGGCTGATCGATGCGGGTCTTGCGCTGCCGGGCTACGAGATGGCGCTGAAGAGTGCGCACACCTTCAACATGCTCGACGCACGCGGCGCGATCTCGGTGACCGAGCGGGCTGCCTACATCGGCCGCATCCGCGCCAACTCGCGTCTGGTTGCGCAGGCTTACCTTGCCTCGCGTGATCGCCTCGGTTTCCCGATGGCCAAGCTCGACGACCCGAAGCTGCGCGCGCTGCTGGGCGAAGAGGAATGCCAGCGCATTGAAGCCGTTCGCGCCGAGCTCGCTGCTCACCGCGCGTAAGCGACATCCGAACATCGAATTCTGGAGGGGCGCGCTCGCCGCGCCCGGATCAACATGCAAGACACTCTGCTCGTAGAACTGCTGACCGAGGAACTGCCGCCCAAGGCGCTTGCGCGGCTCGGCGAGGCGTTTGCTGACGGCATCGTCAAGGGCCTGGTGGCCCACAAGCTGGTGGGCGCTGCGCCCGAATTCCACACCTTTGCCTCGCCGCGGCGCCTGGCCGTTACGGTGAGCGGCGTCGCCGCGCAGGCGGCTGATGCGCAGGTGCGCGAAAAGATCATGCCGGTCAGCGTTGCGCTGACGGCCGACGGCACGCCGTCGCCGGCGCTGTTGAAGAAGCTCGAAGCGAAGGGCATCTCAGCCGATGCCGTGGCGAGCTTCGAGCGTGCGATGGACGGCAAGAGCGAGACCTTCTTCCATACGATGACCGTGCCGGGTGCCGCGCTCGACGCAGTGCTGGCCGGCATCGTCGCCGAGTCGGTGAAGAAGCTGCCGATCCCGAAGGTGATGCGCTGGGGCGATGCGACGCACCAGTTCGTGCGCCCGGTGCATGGGCTGATCCAATTGCATGGCAGCCGCGTGGTGCCGGGCGAGGTGCTGGGCCTCGCTGCCGGCAATGTCACGCGCGGCCATCGCTTCCTCGGTGAAGGCGCGGTGACGGTGGAGTCGGCCGACGCCTACGCCCGCACGCTGTTCGAGAAGGGTTCCGTCGTGGCCTCGTTCGAAGCCCGTCGCAGCCTGATCGCGCATGAGCTGGCCAAGGCCGCTGCGCAGGTTGGGGCGCATCCGGTGGAAGACGCCGCACTGCTCGACGAAGTGACCGCGCTGGTCGAACACCCGACCGTGTATGTCGGCGAGTTCGAAGCGGAGTTCCTCGCCGTGCCGCAGGAATGCCTGATCCTGACGATGAAGCAGAACCAGAAGTACTTCCCGCTTCTGGATGCCGCAGGCAAGCTGATCAACAAGTTCCTTATCGTCGCCAACATCAAGGCCGACATCGCCGACAACATCACCGGCGGCAACGCCCGTGTCGTGCGTGCGCGCCTGTCGGACGCCAAGTTCTTCTTCGACACCGATCGCAAGGCGAAGCTCGATTCGCGCCTGCCGCGGCTGGCGAACGTCGTCTATCACAACAAGCTCGGCTCGGTGCTGGATCGCATCGGCCGCCTCGAAGCGCTGGCCGGCAAGATCGCCGCACGCCTGCATGCCGATGTGGCCGCCGCACAGCGTGCTGCGCGTCTGGCGAAGGCGGATCTGGTCACCGAGATGGTCGGCGAGTTCCCCGAGCTGCAGGGCATCATGGGCGAGTACTACGCCCGCCACGATGGCGAAGGCGAAGTCGTCGCCCAGGCGATCGAACAGCACTACCACCCGCGCTTCGCGGGCGACACGCTGCCGCAGGGCAACGTGGCCTGCGCGGTGGCGCTGGCCGACAAGCTCGATGCGCTGGTGGGCTTCTACGCGATCGGTGAGAAGCCGACCGGCGACAAGGACCCCTTCGGCCTGCGTCGTGCGGCGCTGGGCGCCTTGCGCATCCTGATCGAAACGGAACTGCCGCTCGAACTCGACGCGCTGCTGGCGGATGCCGCCGCGGGGTTCGCGGCCGAGCACAACGCGGCAGCCTCGATTCCCGCGCTGATCGAGTTCATCGGCGACCGCCTGCGCAACCTGTTGCGCGAGCAGGGCACGCCGGTCGAGCAAGTCGATGCCGTGCTGGCCGCGCTGCCGAGCCGTGTCGCCGACGTGCCGGCCAAGCTCGCCGCAGTGGCCGAGTTCGTCGCGCTGCCGGAAGCGGCGGCGCTGGCAGCGGCCAACAAGCGCATCGTGAACATCCTGAAGAAGGCCGAAGGCGCGATCGGCGAAATCGATGTCGCGCTGCTCGCCGAACCGGCCGAAAAAGCACTCGCGCACGCGGTGATCGAAGCTGCGCCGCTGCAGCGCTCGCTGCTCGAAAACGCCGACTACACCGGTTCGCTGAAGGCGCTCGCTGGTCTGCGGGGCGCGGTCGACACCTTCTTCGAAGAGGTGATGGTGAACCACGACGAGCCGCTGATCCGCGCCAACCGCCTCGCGCTGCTGAAGCAGCTCGCCGGCATGATGAACGCGGTTGCCGACATCTCGCGCCTGTCGGTCTGACGCCGACGGCGGGATTCCCGTCAAAGAAGAAGGGCGGCCAAGTGGCCGCCCTTTTTCATTGGCGAAACACACGCAGGATCAGTAGGTCATGCTCCACGCCAGCGGCTGGCCGTTGGCATCACGTACCTTGTTCATCTCCTTCACCGCGCGCGCCTGGGTCAGGTCGGGCATCGACACCCAGCGGTTCTCGGCGGTGATCGCATCGCCGCGCATGAAGCCGTAGCTGAACAGCGCCAGGGCTTGCGCCGCGCGGGCCGGATCGGTGACCTTCTTGCTCATCACGATGAAAGTGCCGCTGGTGATGGGCCACGCATCCTTGTCGGCCATATCGGTCAGCATTTCTTCGAATTTGCCTGCCGTGGTCCATGCACTCGCCTTCAGCGCAGCGCGGAAGCTGGCAGGGCCTGGCTGCGGATAGTCGCCCTTCGCGTTGGCAACGCGGGCGTAGTTCAGTGCACCTTTCTCGACCTGCCCGAACTCGGCGTAGGCAATTGCGCCCGGAGTCTTCGCGAGCGTTTCGAGCTGTGCGGCGGTGCCTTTTGCCAGCACTGTGGTGGCCGGCCATTTGAGTTTGAAGTCGGTGCCGAGCGCCTTCGCCCAGTCGGAGCTGACCTTGGAGAGGTAGTGGCTCAGCACGTAAGTCGTGCCGGAGCCGTCTTCACGGCCGATGACCGTGATTGCCTGATCCGGCAGGCGGATGCCTTTGTTCAGCGCCGTGATTGGCGCCGCGTTCCAGCGCGCGATCTTGCCCGACAGGATGTCGGCCAGCACCGCGCCGGTCAGTCGCAGCTCACCGCGCGGTACGCCGGCGACGTTGATGGCCGGCACGACGCCGGCGATCGCCGTGGGGAAGTTCACCAGCCCGTCCCGCTCAAGTTGCTCGGGCGGCAGCGGTACGTCCGAGGCGCCGAAATCGACCTTGCCGTCGCGGATTGCTTTCAGGCCCGCTGATGAACCGACAGCGGAATACTGCAGGCGGACACCGCTCTTGCGGCCCCATTCGGCCGCCCAGGCGGCGTAGAGCGGGGCGGCGGCGCTTGAGCCGGCGCCGGAGACCTCGGCCGCTTGGGTGCGTGGTGCAAGCGAGAGCAAGGCCAGGAGCAGTAGTGAAAAACGTCGCATCGTGCGCAAATCCGTTCGCATAAAGGGGTGGCGACTGTAATGGATTTGTCGGCCGGCTATCAAACCGGGTTTGTGCGGATGCGGTGCGCCGGGGCGGTCCGCGACATCGGCCGGGCTGATAGCATTACGGATTGCCTGAACCGCAAGCCTCCGCATGAAACTGATCATTCTCGACCGCGACGGTGTCATCAACGTCGATTCCGCCCAATTCATCAAGTCGCCGGACGAATGGCGACCGATTCCGGGTAGCCTGGAGGCGATCGCGCGTCTCAACGAAGCGGGCTACCGTGTGGTCGTGGCGTCAAACCAGAGCGGCGTCGGGCGCGGGCTCTTCGACATGGATACGCTCAATGCAATCCACGAGAAGATGACCAAGCTGCTCGCTCAAGCGGGTGGCCGAATCGACGCGATTTTCTTCTGCCCGCACCCGGCCGATTCGACCTGCGATTGCCGCAAGCCGCGCGCCGGCATGCTGCGCGAGATATCGGCGCGCTTTAACACTGATCTGCGTGGCGTGCCGACCGTGGGTGACAGCCTGCGCGATCTGCTGGCGGGGCAGGAGGTCGGCTGCGAGCTGTTCCTGGTGCTTACCGGCAAGGGCGAGCGCACGGTAAAAGATCCGAACGTGCCGGCGGGCACACGGGTGTTCGCCGATCTCGCCGCAGTTGCGGACGCGTTGATCGCGTGATGCAGACGCCTGCGCGAGTCGCGTCCATGCCGTTCGGGCCGGTGCTGCGCTCGGCGGTGTTCCTGCTGCTGCAACTGCTCGTGACGGTGCCGTATGCGTTGCTCGCGATGCTGACCTTCCCGTTCCCGCCGCAGCGGCGCTACCACATCATCATGGGCTGGTGCCGCGTGAATGTGCGGATGATCCACGCGATTCTCGGGATCAACTGGAAGATCGAAGGCTGGGAGAACCTGCCGTCGCGTCCCGCGGTGATCCTAGCCAAGCACCAGTCCGCACTGGAAACCATCCTCTTTCCGGTGCTGTTTCCGCCGCAGAGTTTCGTGCTCAAGCGTGAGCTGCACTGGCTGCCGTTCTTCGGCTGGGGGCTCGCGATGCTGCCGATGATTGCGATCGACCGCTCGCGCGGCGCCGACGCGATGACGCAGGTGAAGCAGGAAGGGGCGAAGCGGCTCGCCGAAGGTTGGTGGGTATCGGTGTACCCGGAGGGGACGCGGATGCCGGTGGGCGGGCGCCGTCGCTACAAGCTCGGTGGTGCGACCCTCGCGACATACGCCGGCGCGCCGGTTGTGCCGGTGGCACTGAACACCGGCGAGCTATGGCCGCGCCGTGCCTTCATCAAGTACCCGGGCGAAGCGCTGATCATCATCGGCCCGGCGATCGAGACGGCCGGCCGCAAACCGGACGAGGTTAACGCCGAGGTCGAGGCGTGGATCGAGAACACGATGCGCGCGCGTTTTCCGCACCACTATCTGCACGAGGCCCAGACGGTGAGCGTTTGAAGATCGCCGTTGCACCGTGATGTTGATGAAGACAGTGACCCGTCTGCTCAAGACCGCGCCGCCGCACCCGCAGCAGCGCGAGATCGTGTTCGGCCCGCGCACGGTGCCCTACATGCTCAAACGCAGCGCGCGCAAGACGCTGGGTATGAAGATCGACGCCGCGGGCGTAACGGTGACGATCCCGCTGCGGGCAACGATCGCCGAGACGGAAGCCTTCATCCGCAAGAACGGCGCCTGGCTGATCGAGAAGCTCGACGCCTGCGCCGCACGCCCGGTGCCGGAGCGTTTCGAACTGGCCGACGGTGCGGTGCTGCCGGTGCTCGGCCAGCCTTGCACGATTCGTCTGCAGCCGGGCGCTGCGCGCGCGCGCTGGATCGAAGGGCACTTCGAACGCGAACTGCATTTGCCGCTGCGACCGGGGCAGAACCCGCAACTGCTGCTGCGGCGCGTGTTGCAGCGCCATGCGCTGGACTACTTCGGCGGGCGGCTGGATGAGTACATGCATCGACTTGCGATGACGCACCCGGGCGTGCCGCGGCCCGCGTTATCGCTGACTGGTGCGAAAACCCGTTGGGGCAGCTGTAGTCGACACAGCGGCATCCGGCTCAACTGGCGCTTGATCCACTTCGAACATGCGCTGATTGACTACGTGGTGGCGCACGAGGTGGCGCACCTGATCGAGATGAACCACTCGCCGCGCTTCTGGTCTGTGGTCGAGCTGTTGTGCCCGACCTGGCGCGAGGCGCGTGCCGAGCTCAAGGCGCGCGGCCATGCGCTGCCGGAGCTCTGAAACAACTGAATCCCTTGCCGAGGGGGCGGCGTGAGCCGCCGCTTCGGTGCTCGACTGAACCGGATACCGAAAGGAAACCCCATGCGAATTCTTCATACCATGCTGCGCGTCGGTGATCTCGACCGCTCGATCAAGTTCTACACCGAAGTGCTCGGCATGCGCCTGCTGCGCCGTAACGATTACCCCGACGGCAAGTTCACGCTCGCCTTCATCGGCTATCAGGAAGAGAGCGAGGGCGCGGTGATCGAGCTGACGCACAACTGGGGCGTCGACGCGTACGACCTTGGCACCGGCTACGGCCACATCGCGCTCGAGGTGGAAGACGCCTACGCGGCGTGTGCAGAAATCAAGGCGCGTAGCGGCGTGGTGACGCGCGAAGCCGGCCCGATGAAGCATGGCACTACGGTGATTGCCTTCGTGCAGGACCCGGACGGCTACAAGGTTGAGCTGATTCAGCGCAAGTCCTGATTCGCCGGGCACGGGCGCGCCGCGACGCTAGGGCTTCAGTCCTGGAAGCGCGCCCGTATCGCCAGCACTGCGTCCCACTGCGCGAGGAAGACGTTGACGCAGGCGGGGTCGAAATGCGCGCCGCGACCCTGTTCCAGAAAACCGCGCGCATCTTCCAGTGTCCAAGCGCGCTTGTAGGGGCGTGCTGAAGTGAGTGCGTCGAACACGTCGGCCACCGCCACGATGCGGCCGATCAGCGGGATGCCTTCGCCCGCAAGGCCGCCGGGGTAGCCGCTGCCGTCAAACTTTTCGTGATGGGTCAGCGCAATCTCCGCCGCCATGCGCAGTACGGGTGAGGCGGAGTCTTTCAGGATCTCGTGCCCGATCGAGGCATGCCGCTTCATGATCTCGAATTCGTCGGGCGTCAGCCGGCCGGGTTTGAGCAGGATTGCGTCCGGCGTGCCGAGCTTGCCGACGTCGTGCATCGGTGCGGCGGCCAGCAACATGTCGCAGGTCGCGTGATCGAGCCCGAGTTCGCGGCCGATCATGGCCGAGAAGTGCGCCATGCGGTGGATGTGCGAGCCAGTTTCCGGGTCGCGGAACTCGGCGGCCTTCGCGAGCCGCGTCACGGTTTCGCGTTCGCGCTCATGGATGTCGGCGGTGGCGCGGCGAACCGCGTCGGCCAGTTCGTCGGCACGGTTGGCGAGCATCAAAGCGTGCTGGCGCAGGCGCAGCATGTTGCGCGCGCGCGGGATGAATTCGTTCTTGTCGATCGGTTTCGACAGAAAGTCCGTCGCGCCGCTTTCGAGCGCCTGGTAGCGCACTTCTTTCTCATGCGCCGCCGTGACCATCAGGATCGGCACATCCTGGTTGCGCGATTCTGCGCGGAAGCGGCGGATGAGCTCGATGCCGTCCAGCCCCGGCATCATGTAGTCGACGATCAACAGGTCCGGCTGCCTGTTCATGCAGTGGGCGAGGCCCTCCTGAGGATCAGAAAAAGTCTGCGATTCGCAGTTCTCGACACGCGCGACGAGCGCTTGCATCAGCGCGAGGTTGACCGGCGTGTCGTCGATGATCACAACACGCATCGTCTGATTTCGATAGTCCGTTGTCGGATAGTCTGCTTGGCTCATGATCCAACACCCGGTTCGTCATCGTCGGCGCGCTGCGGGGCGCGGCGCGGAATTGTCAGGATGAAACGTGTGCCTTCGCCGGTCGCGCTCTCAACGCGGATAGCCCCGCCCAGCACGCCCGTGACAATGTTGTAGACGATGTTGAGCCCGAGCCCTGTGCCGCCGCGGCCAAGCTTGGTTGTGAAGAAGGGGTCGAAGATGCGCGGTAGGTGTTCGGCGGGGATGCCGCGGCCGTTGTCCTCGAACACAAGTTTCACATGCTGTTCGCCTTCCGCTTCGGCGCGGATGGTGATGCGGCCACCAGTGTGGGTTTCGAAGCCGTGCGTGATCGCATTGGTGGCGAGGTTCGTGATGACCTGGCCGAGCGGTCCGGGGTAGCTGTCGAACTCGAGCGCATCCGGTATCTCGTTGCTGAAGCTGCATCCGGCCTTGCGGAATGTGGGGGCGAGGGTGACTTCGATCTCGCGTGCGATCTCGCGCAGGTCGAACACCCGGCGCCGTGCGCCGATCTGGTCCACCGCCACCTGCTTGAAGCTGGATACCAGGTCCGCCGCGCGCTGCAGGTTGCGCAGCAAGGTGTCGTTGCCATCAGCGAGATTGGTGAGGAAGTCGCTCAGCGTGCTGCGACGTAGGCCACTTTCCAGCGCTGCATTGAGTTCGTGGCGATGGTCTTCCAGCGTGGTCGCGACCATCAGGCAGTTGCCGATCGGGGTATTCAGTTCGTGCGCGACCCCGGCAACCAGCGAGCCGAGCGCGGCGAGTTTCTCGCTTTGCACCAGTTGCGTCTGGGCCGTCTGCAGGCGGTTCAGCAGCTCGCCCAGCTCGCGGTTGGCAGATTCGAGGTCGTGCGTACGCCGGGCGACCTTGTCTTCCAGCGTGCGATTGATCTCTTCGACCTCGGCCTTGGCGTTGATGATCGGCGTGACGTCGATTGCGCTCCAGATAAAGCAAGCGCGGCCGTGCAGCGTTACACGGCGGCCGGCGATGTCGTAGCAGGCGCGGGTGCCGTCGGCCGCGACTGTCCATGCGCTGACCTTCTCGTGTTCATCCGGTGCGCTGAGCATCGCGTCGAAGCGGGCAGCGTCGTCGCTCCCCGCCCAAAGGCCGAGGCGAGCAAGTGGCTTGCCAATGCAATCGCTCAGGGCGCGGCCGAAGTCGCGCTCGAACTGGGTGTTCACATCGAGCACTTCTGCGCCGTGCTCGAGGTCGACAATGCACAGCGCGACTGGGGCATGGTGGAAGAGGGCAGCAAAGCGCTGCTCGCTCTCGCGCAGCGCCTCTTCTGCGGCGCGCTCCTGGGTGATGTCGCGCAGGTTCCAGACGATCAACTCTTCGCCACCGGTGCGGAACAGGCGGGCCGACGCCTCCATCAGCAGGCCGGCGCCGTCATGCGTGCGCATCCAGACCTCGCGGCCTTCTAGCCTGCCCTTGGCTTCGATCTCGCCAATGCAGCTCACGCGCGCTTCAGGTTCTATCCACATCGAGATTTCGCTGGCGCGCTGACCGAGCACCTCGCCCCGCCCATAGCCGAAGGTGCGCTCCCACGCCGGGTTTACCATCAGGAAAAGGCCGTCATCCTTGCGGGCCACCGACATCGGCGCCGCGGCCAGCGCGAATACTGTGGCAAGGCGCTCTTCCGATTCGCGGCGAGCGGCTTCGGAACGCTGCCGCTCTTCGAGCTCGCGACCCAAGGCGAGGTTCTTTGCCTCCAGGTCAGCGAACAGCCCGAGCAGTTCGCGCCGGGTGACTTCGAGGCGGCTCGCGAGGTGGCCGATCTCGTCATCGCCGCGCGAGGGGATTTCCTGCGACAGCTCGCCGCGCGCCAGTGCATCAGCCGCATTGCCAAGGGAGGCGAGCGGCGCGACGAGGCGCCGCCGCAGCAGCCAGAAGATCAGCGCGGCAGCGAAACCGAGTTGCAGCAGCGCGGTGCCGGCGAAGGCGCCCATCTGCCGCAGCTGTTGCGCGCGCACCGTATCGCCGGTGACGCCGACGCTCACGGTGCCGAGCTCGCGTTCCTTGTAGACAACCTTGCGCCCTGTTTGGCGGATCTGTGCGTTGGCGGCGCCGCGCTTGATTTCCAGCAACGGGCCGGCGGTGCGGTCAACGATCGTGACCAGCACCACGTCCGGATCGCTCAGCACCGCTTCCACAAGCGGGCGCACAGCGTCCGGGCTGAGATTCCACAAGGGTTCTCGGGCGCCGAAGGCGAGGATGTTGGCGTACTGGTCGAGCTGCAGCGCAATGCGGCGCTCAACCTCGGCCTGGTAGCTCTTGTACAGCAGCGGCAGCGCGAAAAGCGCCGGCAGTGCGAGGCCGATGGCGACGAACAGCAGGATCGATGTGCGTAGCGATCGGGTCTTGATGGGCATGGGCAACGACGCGCCTTTGCGTTTCCAGCATGTTATTACGGCAGGGCGCCGAAGAACTTCAGTGTTTGTAATCGGCGGATCATTGCGTTTTGATGTTGCGGTGCAGCGCAGATGCTGCGCACTAAAGCTGCGTCTGCGTCACGGCTTTGCGGAATCGCGCCAGCGCGATGGCGAAGAACACCGCGCCGATCGCGAGGATCGCGAGGAAGTCGGGCCACACCACGTCGAAGCCCGCGCCGCGGTAGAGGATCGCCTGCGCGAAGCGCACGAACCAGGTGGTCGGCGCGCCGAGCATGATGGCCTGCACCAGCGCTGGCATGCTCTCGCGCGGCGTCACGCCGCCGGAGAGCAGTTGCAGCGGGATCACGACCAGGATGATCAGCAGCCCCAGCTGCGGCATCGAGCGCGCCACCGTGCCGAGCCAGATGCCGATCGAGGCCGAGGCGAACAGGAAGCACGCAGCGCCGAGCACGAAGAGCGGCACCGAGCCCGCCACTGGCACCCGCATCACCGCCTGCACGACCACCACCAGCCCGAAGCTCGCCGCCGCCAGCACCACCAGCGCGTTGGCCCAGACCTTGGCGAGCATGATCTGCAAGGGCGTCAGCGGCATCACCAGCAGGTGTTCCAGCGTGCCGTGCTCGCGCTCGCGGATGAAGGCCGCGCCGACCAGGATGATCGACAGCAGGGTGATGTTGTTGATCACCTCCATCACGCCGCCGAACCAGAAGCCGGTGAGGTTGGGGTTGAAGCGCACGCGGGTGGCGAGCTGGATCGGCGTGGTACTGGTGGCGCGGGTGCCGGTGAGGAATTCGTTGAGCTCGCCGGCGACGATGTGCTGCACGTAGCTCGCGCCGATGAAGCTCTGCCCCATGTTGGTGGCGTCGATCGCCAGCTGCAGCTCGGGGCGCTTGCCGGCAGCGAGATCGCGCTGGAAGTGCGCCGGAATCACCAGCGCGAAGGAGAAGCGGCCGGTGTCCAGCCCGGCATCCGCCTCGGCCAGCGTGGCGGTCTGCGGTGGGCGGAAGTAGGGCGCGTAGAAGGCGCCGGCGATGCGCTGCGATAGCGGCGAGCGGTCCATGTCGACCACCGCGATCGGCGCGTTGTGCAGCTCGCGCGACATGCCGGTCGCCGCGGTGTAGACCCCGCCCGAGAAGGCCCAGATGATCAGCACCAGCAGCACGCGGTCGGCGAACAGGCAGCGCAGCTCCTTCAGGCCGAGGCGGAAGATGTTGGCGAGACTTTTCATCATCAACGCTCCTGCTTGGCCAGCAGCGCCCAGCACAGCAGCGTCAGCACCGGGATGAAGGCCGCCAGCGCGGCGAACTGGCCGGCCAGCTCCGCGAAGCCGAGCGCCTTGGTGAACACGCCGCGGCTGATGATGAGGAAGTAGGTGGCCGGGTAGAAGCGGCCGATCCAGGGGCCGACGCCGTCGAGCGAGCTGACCGGCTCGGTGAGGCCGGAGAACTGCACCGTCGGCAGCATGGTCAGGATGCCGGTGGCGGCCAGTGCCGCGATCTGCGTGCGGGTGAAGGTGGACATCAAGAGCCCGATGCCGGTGGTGGCGGTGACGTAGAGCAGCGCGCCGAATGTCAGCGCGACGAGCTCGCCCTTGATCGGCACGCCGAACACCCACACCGCCTGCAGCGTGAGCCCGACGAAGCTGACCATCGCGACGGCGATGTAGGGCAGCTGCTTGCCGAGCAGGAATTCCAGCCGCGTCACCGGCGTGACGTAGAGGTTGGTGATGCTGCCGAGCTCCTTCTCGCGCACCACCGCCAGCGCCATCAGGATCGCCGGCACGAACACCAGCAGCAGCGGAATCACCGCCGGCACCATCGCGTAGAGGCTCTTGAAGTCCTGGTTGTAGCGGTAGCGCACTTCCAGGTCGGCGGGCATCGCGCTGGGAGTGATGCCGGTCTTGCGCGTGATGAGGTCGGCCAGATAGGTCTGGTGCGCGCCTTCGGCGTAGCCGCGGATCGTTTCGCCGCGGAAGGGCATCGCGCCGTCCACGTAAAAGGCCAGCGTCGGCGCGCGGCTGGCGCGCAGATCGCGGCCGTAGGCGGGCGGAATCTCGATCGCCAGTGCGAGCTCGCCGCTCGCCATGCGGCGGTCGAGTGCGGCGGCATCGGCAATCGGCGGCTGCGCGATGAAGTAGCGGCTGCCGGCGAAGCTCTCGATGTAGGCGCGGCTCTCCGGGCTCTGGTCGCGGTCGAGCACCGCGAAGCGCAGGTCCTGCACATCCATCGAGATGCCGTAGCCGAGGATGAACATCAGCAGCACCGAGCCGAGTAGCGCGAAAGTCAGGCGGATCGGGTCGCGGCGTAGCTCCAGGGTTTCGCGGTAGGCGTAGCCGAGCAGGCGACGCAGCGAGAAACGCGGCGGTGGGCGGTGCGGCAGCGCGGGGGCGGCGCTGGGCGGCGTTGCGGCTGCCGGCGCATTGGCCGCGCTGGTGGCGTCTTCGAGGTAGCCGATAAAGGCGGCTTCGAGGGTGTCGGCGCCGCGCGCGGCACGGAGCGCGGCCGGCGTGTCGCTCGCTAGCACACGGCCGGCGTCCATCAGCGAGATGCGGTCGCAGCGCTCGGCCTCGTTCATGAAGTGGGTCGAGATGAAGATCGTCACGCCCTGTTCGCGCGAGAGCTCGACCAGCAGGCGCCAGAAGTCGTCGCGCGCGATCGGGTCCACGCCCGAGGTGGGCTCGTCGAGGATCAGCAGTTGCGGTTCGTGCACCACCGCCACTGCAAGCGACAGCCGCTGGCGGATGCCCAGCGGCAGCGCGTCGGCAGTGGCGTCCAGATGCGGTGCGAGCCCGAAGCGCTCGACCAGTTCGGCGATGCGTGGCGCAATGCGCGCGGCCGGCAGGTGGAAAAGCTGCGCGTGCAGCACCAGGTTCTGCCGCACCGTCAGCTCGCCATAGAGCGAGAACGCCTGCGACATATAGCC
>CAMFLH010000097.1 GCA_945957295.1 uncultured Uliginosibacterium sp. | reverse complement strand
CTTCGCGATTCAATGATGCGTCCAAACGGCGCCTCGACGCCGCATGTGTATTGACGGGGGCGAGTTCGATCCGAGCGGCGAACCGCAGCCTATTTCTGACCTTGTGGCGGCCGTGTCTGGTCGTGGCGACCTGCGCGTCGGCGTCGGTGACAGCTGATCTGCTCGGATGGCGAGAGCGGAGCTGCAGAATTGATCGGATTTTTGACAAGAACGGGTTGTTCTGGCTGGTGTTCTGTGCTTTGCGGGGTATTGTTTGGCCGAGTGAATGGTGCATCCGTAGAGCCAATTAATAAATCGGTGATGGTTGGCGCTTAAATGATAATTTCTATTCGAAATTGATAGGAATTTGACTTTCGTTTTGACCGTTGTGGCTATTCCGAACGCATCCTAAAGTGCGGCCAGCGAGATTGAGGAATCGACTGGAGGATGCTGGTGGAATCAACGTTGACGCTTGAGCTAGTGCTTCGCCAAAGTGGGGGCGCATTGCGCGTCCCGTTGAAACTGGCGGCAAGCATTTTGGGTCTGGAGGCGCAGACGATCCGAAACCGGCTTGCGCTGGGCTCTTGGCCGCTGCGTCGGCACGTAGACGGACGGCGGATTTTTTTCGACGCCCGCGATATTGCGGCCATGGTCGACGGCATTGACTGTGGCGATGCTGCCGGGCGCCCCGCCGGAGCGACGCGCCGAGGACGCCCCCATAAGGCGCCGCGGATCCGGGGGTGAGCATGGCCTCGTCATTCGGAAAGCGGCTGGATCCCTTGGGCCGCGGCCAGTCGCGTACGACAAGGACATGCGCTGAGTATGAGAGGCGATTTCTGCAGCTCGACAGGCGATTCTGTCGCGAGGCTGGCCAGCAGTGGATCTCGGCTGGCGAATTTGTCGAAGCCTTGATAGCCCTCCGGCCGACCCTTGCTGCCCGTACCTGGCGGGTATATAAGGCAGCCGCACTTTGGGGGCTGGAGCGCTACAGGGACTTTGACGAACACGCGATTGAGCGGTTGACCCCAATCGGCTCAGGAGGGCTGCCGGCACGTTCGCAGCGTACATCAGGCTCTAAAGCCAAGGGGGTCAGCGTCGAAGCCCAGACCGCTGTGCTTGCGGTGCTCGATACCAAGCATGGACGAGGAGCCGCTAGCGCACGCCTCCTCGCCGACATGTTCGTTGGATCTCTGGCTACCGGGCTCCGGCCTCGTGAATGGGCGACCGCCGAACTCGTGATGTTCACAGACGAACCCGCCGCCCTTGTGGTCCAGAATGCAAAGGCGACGAACGGCCGCGCGTGCGGTGCGGAGCGGACGATCTTTGTTGACAAACTTTCGCAAGGTGCAGTCGCATGCATTGAGCGGGTCATCTGCTTCATGCGTCGAGAGGCGACGACCGAGGATGCGCTGCAGCGCGCGCTGAGTCGGCTTCGGTCGCTGCTACGCAGCGTCCGCAAGCGGGCTGCCGAGGGCTTGACTGGGCCGGCGAAGGTGCAGTGTTTGAAGCTCTGCCTATATTCATGTCGTCACCAGTTGGTTGCCGATGCCAAGAGTTCAGACGCACCTAGTCGTCTGACCGCCGCGCTGGTTGGGCATGCCACGCCCGAAACTGCCGCCGAGCATTACGGACGAAAGTCCCAAGGCCGGTCTCCCCTCATCGTGCGACCATCACTTGAGACTATTGCGGCCGTCCGGGACGTCGCCGTGCGCAGACGGCCGAGGTCGCCCACTAAGGAACTGTTTGGACTAGATCCGATGTCCTGAAGCGAATTGGTGCTTTCAAATGGGACTCCATCCAACTACGGAGTTCATGCGACCGATTATCGCGTCAAGCGCTAGGTGGGCGAGGCAAGTGCGCATACGATCCCCAAGCGGCATTTCAGCGCATTTGACGACGCGACCCTCTACAACCCGAGGCACAAACAACTTGGCGTCTCCCATCCATTTGTCATGGGCAATTGCGGTGGGCAGTGCATCAATCAGTCCATCTTTGACCATATCTAGCTTAGGAGCGCATCGTTCTGACGGGGCTTCGATGCCCCAGGAAAGTCGCCGTGTTCGTCGCTCAACGCTACGATAAGTGCGCCGTGGCCTTTCTGTTTGTGGCCGGCGAAGACGCCGGTTGCCGCTATGCCGCGGGCGGGCTTTCGTTCGATGTGCAGTGGCGCGAGGACTGTTCGATAGTCCAGCCCTTTGTTCGCCATCTCGCCGAGTAGAGCCGCGATGACGGCAATATGCGTGGGCATCCAACCAAGCTTTCGGCGGTTGTAAAGCGTATGCCGGTTCATACCGAGCAACTCGGAAAATGTGGAGATAGTCAGTCCGGCCTTTTCGAGATGCCGAAGGAATTCGTCGTAGGTCATTCGAGGATCTCCGGTGCTACCGGCGCCGGACTGACGCGGCGATATGATTGGCGATCGCTTCGACTTCATTGCGATTCAGCGGGGTGCCGCGGGCCCTCTCGGCATTCCGGATTACATAAAGCAGGAGGTCGGGCTTGTCCTCCTTGGCGTTGCTGTCACCCTTTACGAAAGCCATGTAGCCGTAGTCAACGATGCCGTTCTGCCGGGTCATCTCGACAAAACTGCTTTTGCCTGTGTAGCCCGCGATCTTCACATCCGGAAATTGCATCAAGCCGGGCAAGTGCGGGCTTAAAAGGCGAACCTGCTTGCCGCGCACTGGATTGTCGTCTTCCCAGAAAAATTGCACTTCACGTGAAGCGCTCTTCTCCTTGTACCCCACGGGGGTCTGGGATGCGGTGCGGTCGACAAACAGAATCTCAATCTCTGGGTGGCTCTTCAGGCGGTAGGTGACACCGATGTCGCGCCACAGGGTTCCGTCGTCCGGCAGAAAGCCATAGTGTAGGCAAAGACCTGACTCCGCAGGGACTTCAAAGACCTTGCGGGATCGCACGGTGGCCGACACATGGCGGACCCATTCGTGATTGGCTGCGTCGCGCGCCGCATCGTCCGTCAGGCTGAAAAGCCGGCCGTCGCGGTGCATCAGGTGATGCAAACCGGGGCCGATCGCCCACGTGTGCGTCGCCGGAAATTCACTTTCGACTGATCGGTATCGTTCAGCGTCTTGTTCGCCATACAAGGCTCGAATCTCGCGAATCCGTGCCGCATAGCGAGCATCCACATCCTTTGACGCGGCAGCGAAAACGGTTAGGTCAGCTTCCGGGCCAGTCTCGATCTGGTAGCCGGCGATTTGCTTGTCGCCCCAGGTTTGCCCCTCTGGGAGCGCTTCACCAGGGAAGGTATAGGGCATGTTGTGCAAGCCGCCAGCGGACAAGAGTCTCTGGTAGTCAGGCATCGCCACCTCGACCTCGCCGGGAAGCTCAAAACTGAAGCGACCGACGCACTCGCGCTGCCACGGTCCGAGTGTTCCTTTCGCTTGCGCCAGAGGCGACTGCAACAGGCTGATAGTCGCAATCACTGCGAGGGCAAGTCGGTTGGTGCTCAGGGTCATGTGGCCTCTTCGGAAGCGAGTGCTTCATTTTGAGCGACTTCGGTCTCGCGACGGTCGGATGGCCCCAAAGGATCGCGAGCAGGTGTTTCGTTGCGGACCATCAGATTCGTGTGATAGCCGACGTTGTTGTTCTCGTTCTGCGTCCACAGGACTGGGAGAGAGGTGATGAACCCCTGAACCAAGGCGAGATCTTTAGCTCCGTCGATGTTGAAGTGCGGCGCCTTCCAGAACGCAGACTCGAAGGGCATGCTGCCGGGCACTTTCTCCGCGCCAGTTCTGGCTTTTGCGTTCCATTGCGACCAAATTGAGCTCGGCGCCTCGGCGCGTTCATCGAATAGTGAACGGCCGCGTGGAATCCACGAAAACGCCGCTTCGTAACGACCTGTATTCGCCTTCGCAATGGATTGGATCGCCTGGGCGGTAGCGGGATCGGCCGGCCGATCCAAGAATGCGGCAAGACTCCCCGCGGACGTTGCGCCGCCGGTTGCTGGGCAGCTCGTGAGCTCCAAACCGAAGAGCTTGCGCCATACGGCCTTTCTCAAGTTCCGTGCGTGCTTGAGCGTGAGCACGGGTCGGCCGTTGCCGCACAGATCAACCAACTCATCTTCTGAATCGTGGATCAGCACTGCGATTTCGGAGTCACGGCTGCCCAGCAGGCTGCGGTCATTGATGTTGGCACTGCCATGCAGGACATAGCGGTCATCCACAATCATCAGTTTGGTATGGACGTAGATCTGTTCTGTAACGTATCGATCACCGAGCTTAGCCCAGTTGCGCAGGTTCAAGAGCGTCAGGTATTGCGTCCACTCACTCTCCTCGCGTTTGACCTCCCTCAGCGCGCACTTGACCTGATTGACCAGGCTGTTCGAACCGAACACCAGAGACTGCATGGTCCAGTGGATCTGCGTCATCGTGGGGCCCCCGTCGAGCAGGCCTTCGGGGTGCACAGGGAGCACCAGATAGACGTGGAACGGCTCCTTGTCGGGATCGATCACCGCGTTGTAGAGACGTTGACCGAGCTTCTCGCAAACCGCATTGCGGATCGGGCCATCCGCATCGCCCGGCATGACGCGCGTGGCGCGAATGCTCCAAGCGTTGTTGTCGTGAATCAGTTTGGCAGGCCCAGAGAGTGGGCTGGCTCGGCCGGGGACGTCCGTACCAAACGCCGACGTGAAGAACTGGTTCTCGATGTAGATGTAGTGCTGGGACTGTTCAATCAACTGCAGCATCGCCCGCAGGATGTCGTCCTGTTTGCCGGCAGGGGCGCCCTTCTGGTTGGGAAACACACCTTTGGCCACTTCAGGCTTCTTCATGTTTGCAAACGGCAGGCGCTCTGCAGCACGAAGCTTGGCCGAAGCGCTGCGCAGCACCTGTACGGAGCAGCCGGACTTGCCGGGTAGCGGTGTGGTGGCCAGCGCAGGCACCGTTAGTTTGGGCGTGGCGCCTGCGTTCCAGCGCAGTACGAAGTTGGCGGCCAGATTGATCGCTGCGGGACCTTCGATTTGCTGTTGGAGGTCTTGCCAGGGCATCCGCGGTTGGGTGCTCGGATCAAGCGACGCGCGCGGGGCGTCGCCCGCGAGCGCCTGCAGTCCTCCGTGCGCAATCTTCGTCCGCGTCTCCTTCCGGTTGCCGCTCAGTGCGTCGTAGCCCCCGCTGAGCAGATCCGGATCAACCTCGGGCGCCTTCATCGAGCCGCACGGTGGGACGCACGAGTTGTAGCGGTTCTGACCGTCACGCCCCTCTGCATCGGCCTGCAGGCAATAGGTCTCGTCATCGAAGCGGCCGTAGGCGATATCGATGCCGCCCACGAATGCGATCTTGCGGTCTACGACAACCTGCTTCTGGTGGTGACTGAAGAACAGCGCGTCTTCGTCAGAATGCGTGGGTGAGCGATGAACGAAGATGACTTGTTTGCCGACAATCGCGTTGATGTCCAGTAGGGCCAGCTCAGTCGGTTTCGCGTAGGTATTCACCGCCGAAGGGTTGTCCCAGGGCATCACATAGATTTTCGGCGCGCCGTCCTTTTTCGCGATTTCCAGCAGAACGTCGTAGAGACGCAATTCACGCGTGAGCTGCGCGTCCCAGTTGATCTGCCAACCGGCGATCAACACTTCGGAAGTCGCGGCGCGCAACGCCTTGATCAGCGCCTCGAAATACGCCTTTCCCGATAGGAGTGGGGTAACCGTGTTACCGCCGACCGGATCGGAGAACACCTGGCTGTAGTGCACATCGATGTTGCTGGTGCCGTTCGCCTCACACGCATTGCCCTCCGCATCCACAATCTGGTGGAGCGTCCGGACGGGCTCAACGTAGGCGGGTGCGGGTGCGCGGAGGGCGGTCGACGAATAGGACATGGCTTATTGCTTGGCGATGAGTCGATACAGAGCGTCTTGGGCGATGGAGCCAGCGTTGCGCCGTGCCCAGCGCTCATGACCCGATTCAGACGAGGATTCTTCGCCCACCTGGGCGCGACGATCGGTGTAGCCGAGCGCATCGAGTGCATGCTCGTTACGTTGGATGGCCGTCCAGTCCGGATCTTCACGGGTGAGACGAAGGTTGCGAACCTGCCCGGCAAAGCGGACCCAGATCTGGGAGGGCGCCTCGTCGTAGGCGGCCTTGAGGGCCTTGGCCTGCTCATCGGACAAAGCGAGTCGTCCGGTGCTGTCGGTGACGCCTTCCAGCATGACTTCCGAGGCGCGTCGAGCGCCGTTGGCATCACTCGCTTGAATGATGCGCCACGCGACGTTCGGTAGTGGTTTGCCTGACGGGCCCGGTGTGTGGGTGAGCAGCATCGAGAAGCGTGCAGGCACATCGGGCAGCGCCACCGCCGGGAACTCCGGCAATTTCGCACTGACGTTTCCGCCTCCACCAAAACTCTTCTGACTCGCATGTACTGTCAGCGTCCCCGGGCACTGCACCGTGATGTTGCCGCCTTCGATCGTGATCGCTGCGCCGCCTGCCGTGGCGAGGTGGATCTTCTTGGCCGCGGCGAAGTCAGCTGAGGCGTTGGCGGAGAGAACCTTCAGATCCTCTTTTGCGGCGATCTGCAGGATGTCGCTGTGGGCTTCGAGGCGCAGGGGGCCGGTGCCTGCGATCATCGACAGGCCCATGCCGCCTTCGCCTGCCTTCTCCGCGCCGGCAAGGATGCCGAGCATTTGTCCGGTGTGCAGCCGCGTGTTGCCCTGCGTGACCCATTCCTGATTCGCACCAGTGGCGAAGAGCGCCGTTTCGTTGGCGGCGAGCGTGATGCTGTCGGCGGCGGTGAGGGCGACGCCGGCTTTGGCGGAGACCGCGAGCAGTGCTGCCGCGCTGTGCGGCACGCCTTGCTTCTTGATCGGCAGCGCGGCATCGGTGTAGGCGGCACCGAGGTCTTCGGCTGCGACGCAACCGGAGAGCGCTTCGGTGAGTGCGGCTGCGAGGGGTTTTTGCGATGTCAGCGCGCAGGCGTTGGCCTTCGCGTTGCCGACATGGCTCGCGTAAGGCACCGTCTGGTGCGTCTTCGCAGCACCGTTCATCGCTTCGGCGAGCTTCTGTGCCTGACGCGCGAGCGCAACCCCGGCGGCGTTGTCGCCCGCGACATCCCCGCTGCGCTGCGTGTAGCTGGAGAGCAGGACGCCGCGTCCCCCGTTGATCGCGCCGAACGCGTCGGTGCGCAGCTCGAAGCCCTTGCCGCGGAAGCTGCCGCGGTAGTTGTCGCTGGTGTGGATCAGGTGACCCAGCGCGAGGCTGGTGGCCTGCTGCGTGGTGCTGATTTGGGTGCGCAGTTGGTTGTCGGAGTCGTCGAACACCAGCTCGCTCCAGCCGCCACCTCCCCAGGCGCGGCTGCGGATGCCGGAGAGCGCACCCGCGTTGCGGTGGTTCGCTTCCCCCGCCCCTGCGGCATGCCACAGCGGCGCATGACCGCCGGTGAGGTTGCCTTGTGCGCTCGCGGCGCGATCGTTGGCCAAGGTGAAGACATTGGGATCGGGCGCACTGGCGCGGCCCCCAGCGGATGTGGAACGCCCTCCGGGCGTGGGCGCCACCCCATTCTCTCCGCGGCCGTTGAAGGCCGCACCGACGCACACCGGCCGATCGATGTCGCCGTTCATGAAGCTGATCAGAACTTCCTGACCGATGCGCGGGATGAAGCGGGTGCCGGCATTCGACCCGGCATGGCGAGTCACCACGCGTACCCAGCATGATGCGGGGTCATCCGGTTGCTGCCACAGAAAGCGCACACGGATGCGGCCCAGCGAATCGGTATGCACCTCCTGCGTACCGGAGGCGAGCTCTTCGCCGTTGGCGCCGACAACCACGGCGTGCTGCAGGCCGGATGCGGTGGGGCGCGGGTTCAGGCGGGCGCCGGTGTCATCATGCAACTGCGGGCGCCAGGGCGTGACCGCACGCAGTGCTGCGAAATGACACGCGAAGCCGTGATGAGCGGCCGCGTCGATCAACTTCGGATCCAGCGTGATCGACACGACGCGCGGTTCATCAATACGATGGCTGTGATCGTCGCCCGCAGAGCACCCCGGCGCATCACCGAGCAGCGCTGCAACCGATTCGGCGAGTCCTACGGGCAGGTTGTTCTTGCCTGCACTTTCCACCGCAGTCAGCACAAAGCGGCGCTCATGGCTGCCGGATTGTGTGGCGGGCAGCAGCGTGGCGAGTTGATCCGACAGCCCTGCCTTCAGATCGAACCAGGTGCCGGGTCGCAGGCTACGCACCGAGGCGTGTCCAAGCCAGGTCTCGACGCGAGCTTCTACCGCTTCACGACTGAGCCGCACATAGCGTTCGGCAAGACCGCTGTTGGCAAACGCGTAGGTGCCTACGAAATCGTAGTCCTCCAATGCCGGGGCATTGGGCCCACCCATTGGTCGGGCGCTGGGCAAGGATGCGCTGATCGCGCTGTCGGCCTTGTAGTCGGTCGAGAGGAGCGTGGTGCTCGACGCGGCAAAGCGGCGCTGGCAACCGAAGGCGAGAATGCTGTCCTGTTCCTCGGGTGCGGCGGCACGGTGATAGCGCAGGCCCGCGCCGCCGATGGCGGATGCTGAGCAGCGGTCCTGCGGCAAGGCTGCGCTGTCGGCGAAGATCAGCATCTCGTGCAGCGCTTGCTGCGAGACGGTGGATTCACCGCTCACGGCCTCACGACCGCCCGCGTCTTCGTTCAACTCGCGGAAGCAATAACCCAGCCCCTCTTCGCACAGCAGTCGACTGATGAAGTCGAAGTCAGTTTCCCGGTATTGCACGCACAGCGAGCGCGGCGGCAGCTCTGCGATAAAGCCCGAGACTTCATCGGCAAGCCGCCACTGCGCAACGCTGGCGTAAGGAGCGAAAACCGCTTCGATGATCTCCAGCAACGACTGCTCGAGGAAGACCCGACTGTTTGCGCTGCGGGTGGCAAACCACAGCCACGGCGCCAGGGTCAGTCGATAGCGGGCGAGACCACCGTTGGCGTGCAGCAGGGCGGCATCCTGCACATAACCGGAACGCTGAACACGGCTACCGTCGGCGAGGGTGATGCGCAGTGCGCCTTGCTTGTTGATCAGCCCCAGGACATCGAGTCCGGCATCAGTGCACAGCAAATCCACCTGCCAGGTCGAGAGCTCCGACAACGCCTCCCGTGCGCGAAACGTTTCCACGAGCCACGGCGTCGCATCCCCTTCGAGCGCAAACCCATACAGCCGCGATTCGGACGTGAAGAGGGAAGGGGAGAGCACTGCGGACAGCAAGGATGCGACCGACATGGCGGGAACACAGAGAATCGGGATGCCGGATGATGACATTGAAGAATCCCAATGTCATGACACCTTGCGAGGTGATGTGATCTGGTTGGCATTGAAGCCCGCGTCTTCGACGTCGTAGGCTGGATCGGCAGGCTTGCTGGCACAGACTGTGTCAAGGGGCTGCGCGACGCGGCTCAAGGTTGGTCGTTGGTGCGCACGGCTTGTGGCGACAAGCGCCGACCGTGCGATCGTCAGTCGGTCTCATGTCGCTGCATGCGAACCAGTCGGGTGCCGGTCCTCGTGGCACCTCGGGAGCACCAGATACTGCGTGGGCGACAGATGCTCGGTGGCTTTGCGGTGCACACGTCGACGCTGCATGGTGCACCGATAGGACACCTACGGTGCACCCACGGTACACCCACGGTACACCCAACGTGCACCATCGTAACGGCTGCAATTTGGGGCAACCATCGGTGCCCCAGGTAGGCCTCCCGGAACGGGCACACCACCCGACCGATGTTTGTCGGAACAATAGGGAAAACCGGGGGCACGACCGTCGGATGCTGACCGTGAATCGCCATTGCACATGGGGTCAGCACATTGTCGGAACAATACGAACTTCGGCCGTACGACGACCATTTTCGTGCGTGCCGCAACAGACACGTCGTGAGCATCGGAAGGTCGTTCGTCTTACGGCGGTTCTGCTCCGTGGAGTTCGATCCACGATAGGTAGGTGCAAGTCGCGCAGTAACCAATGGCGTTGGTTGGGGGGCGTTGGTGCGAAGTGAAACCGGATCAAGTGTAGGAACAATACGGATTTGTGGCGGATACGGCGTCTTGGCGCCCACATCGGTACATCCGAGCGGGCGGCGCGTTTGAGCACGTGGATCGAGGTCAGGATGGAGTGCGTGTCGATCGACGTTTAGGCGCCACGCCAGAAGCCCGAGACGCCTTCTTGTTGGACCGGCCCTAACGAATGGGGCCAGCCCAAAATCTTGGTGCTACTCACCTGAGGGGGGCGGTCCGCGAGGTCGATGCTGTAGGTGGGGGGAAGCAGCCTCCTGCTCGTCCGTCGTGTCAGTCCGTCACTTGATCGAGGCAGGCGCGGATCTCGAGTATCGCCTCGGCCGCACCCAGCGGGATCTCGATGTCCTGTGCGCGGGCGACCTCGCTCTCTCTCTTGTTAATGCGGATCAGTGGGCCGAGCATTCGTTCGCCGATACGGCGGATCGAAGGAATCGCAGTGCCGGCCCCAAGCTCGATGGTGACCAGTCGTTCACTCTGTGTGAGCCACTGCTTGAAGCGCGCTTCCTGCATACGGCTTCGGTGGTCGAGCCAAGCCCAGTCAGAGAACATCAAGATGTTTGGGCGTGCGATTTCACCGCATTCGGGGCAGCGCGGTGGCGCATTGCGCAACGCGCACTCCGCCATATCTACCTGCGGCGGGAAATCATCGGCAGGCCATACCCGACTCGCACAGCCATTCACGCACTGCAGGTGATGGATCGAACCGTGGATTTCCCAGATCTGGTTGGCGGAAAAACCCGCTTTCTGGAACTGGCCATCGACGTTGCTGGTGACGACAAAGGTGGGCAGAGGGCGCGCTGCGCCAATCTCGCGCAGGACAGCAAAGCCTTCGTGCGGCACGGTGTCACGGTAGAGCGCAAGCCGGTGCCCATAAAAACCCCAGGCGAGCGTCGGGTCCGAGCGGAAATGGGACGGATTGGCGATATCGGAGAAGTGCAGTTTCCGACGCCCGAGCGCAGGATAGGCGTTCCAGAACCCTTCTGGACCACGAAAGTCGGGCAGTCCGGAATCCACGCCCATGCCAGCACCCGCCGTGATCAACAGGGCATCGGCGTTTTGGATCGCTTGCGCTGCGCGCACTAAGTTTTGCAGAAGATCGGTGGTCATAAGTTGGCTCGCAAAGCCGTTTAGTGAAGGGGCGGGCGAAGGCGGCGTGCGGCGTGTTGGCGTGCTGCGTTACAACCTGGGCGACATTCAGATCATTGGCTCGAATGCGCGGTCGTGGAAAATGCGTTTCATGCCCGTTTCGCCCAGCGCTACAAGGGCTTTGAGCACCAGGTGGTCGCCCGGGTTGTTGAGCAAGTCCTCGAGCGTGGCGAGGGGCGCCAAATGCACCGCCTGCGATTCCCAGCCCATGTCCGCCGGGGTGCCGCCGATTCGGCGCGCGACGTAATAGCGGTTGTGCGTTTTGCTGCGGGTCGTGTCGATCAGGTGGGCGACCAGTTCGATCTGAAGCCCGGACTCTTCAAAGCATTCCCGCACCGCGGTCTCGCGCAGCGCACTGCCGCGATCGACATGACCTTTGGGGAAGGTGGCGAGATTGCCGGCGAACTGATTGCTCGGCGCGACGATCCAAACTCGGCCGTCCGGCTCCAGTACTACCGCACCGGCCGCCGGAAGCTTGCCGATTGGCACCTCGAAGGTCGGCTCGGTAAAGCGCGCGGTGGCGACGTAGGCCCGCCACTGCGCTTCACTTAGCGGTACATCTTCCCATGAGCGGAACGCGATCCCGTTCAGATGCAGGGGCATTGGCCCGGCCGGCACTACGGTGGCGATCCGGTTTGCGTCATGCCAGTCGCTCAGGGGCGATGGCAGATGCGGCCGACGAATGTATACCGTTTCGCCGTCTTCGTTCTTGCAGGGGTGTTCGATGGGCATGTATGTCGCGACTAGGGCGTGGCCGGGGCGGGGGGCCGAAACAATGTGACGCAAAGGATTATCTGTGTCGAGCAGGCTCGCTGCGTGAGCCTGCGTTCAGGATCGGCGAAGCCGTCGGGTCGCATACTTGAGGGTGCTGACGAACTCAAGCGCCCTCGCTGAGCACTCAATGGGTGCCGCGGTTGTGGGCTTGGAATTGCGGCGGGCGTGAATCGCCGGGTGTTTCCTATACACCTTCGAAAGGCAGCTCAATCCTGCAAAGGTGCCGAATGCCCGACTGGGTCGCATCGGCCAGCACGGCCGTTGACGCGGATGAATCAAGTGGTTGGTTTCGTACTGAACCCCGACATCTACCCTTGGTTCTCTGTCAGCAGAATCTCGGGTAGCCAAACGGTTCAGGCGCATTAGGGATTCTGCGAGCAGCTCAATGAGACAATCCGCACCATGGCATCTACTCCCTACCGTCCGCCTGAGCACCAAGGTCTGTCCGTGCTTTATCTCTCGGATCAGCTGATCGTCGTCGACAAACCCAGTGGCTTACTGAGCGTGCCGGGGCGCCAACCCGGCAAGGAAGACTGCTTGTCGCGTCGGGTACAGGCCCAGTTTCCCGACGCGATGATCGTTCATCGCCTGGACATGGGCACCTCGGGCATCGTCGTCATGGCGCGCGGCGCCAGGGCGCAGCGGGAACTCAGTCGCCAGTTTCAGGAGCGCAGGGTGCGAAAGAACTATCAGGCCCTGGTCGATGGGCGCTGGAGGGCTGCCGCCACCGGTGAGATCGGGTTGCCCATTGGCGTTGATCAGGCAAACCCTCCCAAGCAGAAAGTCGAACACGCCACGGGCCGGCCGTGCCTAACGCGCTATTGCGTACTTGATAGCGATGCCGCGCCCGGGATTTCGCGCATCGCGCTGGAGCCCATCACCGGGCGTTTGCACCAGCTGCGGGTTCACATGGAAGCGATGGGGCATCCCATCATTGGCGACGATTTCTACGGCACTCCGGCATCCTGCGCAAAGGCTGAGCGTCTGATGTTGCACGCCTGCCAGATCGAATTCGAGCATCCCGAAACTGGGGCACTGCTGCGTGTTGAATGCCCGCCGCCCTTCTGATCGTAGCTGACCGTGGCACCGTTGGCTTCCAGGACGTTGGCTTTCCTCGGTAACGAAAGACGGGAGCTCGGCCTTAGCCGACCTTCATGTGCTCGTGCCCCGTGAGCAAGCGGACGTCGGCTTTGAAATCGCAGTGGCGCACGGATTCGACCCCACTCCGACAGGAATTCTCTCCATGCCAACGCCAGCATTGCGGTAAGAGCCGTCATGGGTCTATCAACGGTGTGAGATAACGTTGAACCCGCTACTGAAATCTGAGACGAAGCGAATTGGCAACCACCGAGACCGAGCTGGCAGACATCGCGACCGCCGCGATCAGCGGCGACAGCAGAATGCCGGCGACCGGGTACAGCACGCCGGCGGCGATCGGCACGCCCAGGCCGTTGTAGAGCAGCGAGAACAGCAGGTTCTGCCGCATATTGCGAACCGCGGCCTGAGATAGCTGGCGCGCACGCGCGATGGCGCGCAGGTCGCCCTTCACCAGTGTCACCTGCGCGCTGTTGATAGCGATGTCAGTGCCGGTGCCCATCGCGATGCCGACGTCGGCCGCGGCGAGCGCGGGCGCGTCGTTGATGCCGTCCCCGACCATCGCGACGCGGGCACCGCTGGCGCGCAGGCGACCCACCAGTTCATGCTTGAACTGCGGTGTCACTTCGCCGTGCACCTCGTCGATGCCAAGGCTCGCGGCCACGGCTCGCGCCGTCGTCAGGCCGTCACCGGTCGCCATGACGATGCGCAGGCCGTTGCCCTGCAGTGTCGTGATGGCTTCCTTTGCGCCGGGCTTGATCGGGTCGGCCACTGAGATGAGGCCGGCGAGCCGACCGTCAATACCGACGAACATCACACTCGCGCCACTGCCACGTACCGCCTCGGCCTCATGTTCGAGCGGCGTCGGATCGATTCCCGAGTCAGCGAGATGGCGCGCGTTGCCGATGACAATCTCGTGCGCTTCCACGGTGCCACTGACGCCGATACCCGAACCCGAATCGAAGCGCGACGCATCGGCCAATGCGAGGCCACGCTCGCGGGCGGCCGCGACAATTGCAGCGGCCAGCGGATGCTCGGCCGCCTGATCGAGGCTCGCTGCCAGCCGCAACACTTCGCGATCAGAGAAGCCGCCGTGCGCGAGCACATGCTGGAACACCGGGCGCCCGAGCGTCAGCGTGCCGGTCTTGTCGACGACCAGCACGTCGACCGTGCGTAGCGTCTCGATCGCCTCTGCGTCGCGGAACAGTACGCCGCTTGTTGCCGCGCGGCCGGTCGCGACCATTACCGACATCGGCGTCGCGAGGCCCAGCGCACACGGGCAGGCGATGATCAGCACGGCGACGGCATTGAGGATCGCGTAGACGCCGCGCGGCTCGGGGCCGAACAGGAACCAGACGGCAAACGTCAGCACGGAGGTCGCCAGCACTGCGAGCACGAATTTCGCCGCGACGCGGTCGGCGATGCGTTGCATCGGCGCCTTGCTGCGCTGGGCGCGCGCGACCATGTCGACGATCTGCGCGAGCACCGTGTCGCGCCCGACCTTGGTGGCCTCGATGACCAATGCGCCGCTCGTATTCACGGTGGCACCGATCACCGCGTCGCCCTTGGTCTTGGAGACCGGCACCGGCTCGCCCGTGAGCATCGATTCGTCGATCGCCGAATGGCCGTCGAGTACGCGCCCGTCTACCGGCACCTTCTCGCCTGGGCGCACGCGCAGGCGATCGCCGACAACGACCTCGGCGAGTGGCACGTCGGCTTCTGAGCCATCGGCGTCGATGCGTCGCGCTGTCTTCGGTGCCAGCCCGAGCAGGGAGCGAATCGCGGCCGACGTTTGGCTGCGAGCCTGCTGTTCGAGCACCTGGCCGAGCAGGGTCAGCGACACGATCACCGCCGCCGCCTCGAAGTACAGCGCAACCCGCCCGCCTTCGCGGAAACTCGCCGGAAATAATGCGGGGAAGAGCACCGCGACGACCGAGTACGAATAGGCCGCAAGTACGCCGATGCCGATCAGTGTCCACATGTTGGGGCTGCCCTGCCGGATCGAACTCGCGCAGCGCACGAAGAAGGGCCAGGCCGCCCATAGCACCACCGGCGTGGCCAGCACAAGTTCGAGCCAGCCCATCACCGACGGGTCGGCCCGCATCCGACCGGCCGGCAGCATCGCTACGGCCAGCAGCACGATGCTCAGCGGCAGCGTCGTCCAGAAGCGGTGGCGAAAGTCGCGCAGCTCGTGGTCGTCCTCAGTCTCGCCGGTCGGCAGCTCGGGTTCCAGCGCCATGCCGCACTTGGGGCAGATGCCTGGGTGGTCCTGACGCACCTCGGGGTGCATCGGGCAGACGTAGAAAGTGGCTGCTGCGCCGGCTGTCGACATGGGCACCGGTGTGGCGGCGGGCTGGGTAGCGTAGCGCGCCGGATCGGCGCGAAGCTTCTCCAGGCAGCGTGTACTGCAGAAGTGATAGGTCCGGCCCTCGAATTCGAGCGTTGCCTTGGCGCTATCGGGCGTCACCGGCATGCCACATACCGGGTCGACGAGGCCGGTCGCAGCGGCGGCCTGTTCGCCGTGGTGGGCGCGATGTTCGCGGGGTTTGTCGTTGTGATCCGCGTGCTGGCCGACGTGGCCATGTTCGGCGTGTCCGGAGTGCTCATGTGGGTGATTCATTGCTGTCCTCCGTGTGGTGACCGGATGCCTCCGTTTTGCAGCTGGGATGCCGTCACGTACCGAGACGAGGAATCCAAGCGGGAGTCCGGGCGCTGTAAGCGTCCCAACGTGCACCAAAGTGTTGCCGCGCCTCACGCTCCTCGTCGCGGGCCAAGCGGACAAAGCGCCACACCAGCAGCGGGAACATCAGCAGCGTCAGCAAGGTTGGCCACTGCAGCAGGAAGCCGGCCATGATGACGATGAAGCCGAGGTACTGTGGGTGGCGGCAGCGGGCGTAGAGGCCTTCCTGCGCGATTTCCCCGGCGCGTTGCGCGCGGTACAGCACGGGCCAGGCCGACGACAGCATGAACATGCCGACCACGATGGCGACCATGCTCGCGATGTGAATGATATTGAAGTGCGGATCCCCTTTCAGGCCGAGCACCGACCACCACAGGTGGCCCGCTTCGTGCGAGAGCGGGTTGAGGCCGGGGTAGCGCGTCTGCAGCCAGCCGGCCAAGAGGTACATCGTGAGCGGTACGCCGTACATCTCGACGAACAGCGCGACGACGAAGGCGGAGAAGCTGCCCAGCGTGCGCCAGTCGGTGCGCGTCTGCGGCTTGAAGAAGCTGTAGGCGAAGGCGACAAAGATGACGATATTGAGGATCACGAGCCCCCACAGCCCATAGTCGGACACGTTGCTGGTGCTCATGATTCACCTCCTTGCGGCGGTTCCTTTGGCGGCTGCTTGGACTCGGCAGCGCCATGACCATGGTGATGACCACCGTGCATGAACAGGTGCATCAGCGGGCACAGCAGGATCACGAGATAGGGCAGTGCGCCGAGAACATGCATGCGGTGTTCGAAGATCAAGGCGGCGAGCGCCAAGCCGACGAAAGCGACGGCGACCATGCGTGCGCGCTGTGCGAGGTGGTGCTCACCATTGTGGGTTTGCACACGCTTGTTGTCGTGGTGACCGTTGTGCTGGGTGTTCATGGT
>CAMFLH010000096.1 GCA_945957295.1 uncultured Uliginosibacterium sp. | reverse complement strand
CATCAATATTTTGAAAGTTCAGAGAGAGCTTGTCACCGGAATACTTTTGGCGTCCATCCGCGAGCTTCTTTGGATCCTCGGCAACCTGCTTAACTTCAACGACGAACTGGTTATCACTCTGATAAGCATTGTGCTCCCACGAGCCCTTAGGTGAGATCACCATCCGAACGTTCTGCCCCTGCGCCGAGGTACTAATCGAAGTAACTGGCGTTGCAAAGTCGGTCACATCGAGGCGTTTCCGCAATTGCTCAGGCAGCGCAGACTTCGAAAAGTCAACGACCAAGTTGCTTCCTTGATTCCTGATGTCGATTCCAACTCCCGGGTCAGATAGATCTACTATCACTCGGGCCTCACCGTCCTTACCACGACGGAAGCTGATATCTCTGATAGCGTGCTCGCTCTTAGCGCCCGTGGCTTCGGCGAAACGGGACGCCTGCGGGGTCGCCGATGCGGCGGCGCCTCCCGCAAGGGTAATGACAACCGTCCGGTCCTCCACCTTCGCCTCATAGGCAAGCGATCGGGTGAGATTCAACACAACGCGAGTCCGGTCGCCGGCCTGAACAATGTTTGCGCTCCTCAGATCCCCTTCATTAAAGATCTGGGCATTCTTTCCGGTCACATTGAGCGTTTCCGGAAAATCGATCGCAATGCGGGCGGGATTAGCGACTGAGAAGCTACCCGGCGCGGCAGTTAGCGGTTTCCGTAACGCTATCTTTACTACCACGCCGCCACCTTGCTTAGCGACACCAACAGACTCAATCGCGTTCTGCGCCGAAGTGGTCTGAGCATTCGCCCCCATCGAGAGGAACATGAAAACGCCGACAACGACCGCAGCGGCAAGCCGTACGACACTCTTCATTTTGATGCCTCCTGCAGTTGCAGCGTATTAACGCGCTCCACCCAATCGCCATTAGCGTCTTCAATAAGTTCTTTAAGCGTCACTTCGCTCTCGGAAACCTGAGTAACAACGCCAAAATTCTGTCCCATGTAATTACCTACACCAACTTGGTACAGCGTTCTGTCTGCACTGATAATGGCCAGCGGACGACCCTTCATTGTAAGTGTCCCAACCATTCTCAGGCTCTCCAGAGGAAACGCCTCAAGGGGCTCACGCCGGCGATTCATGTCCGGCCGCAGCGCCCCCCCCCCGCCGCTCTTCGCCGCTTCAAGCTTTGACGGTCGAAATGGATCGACGAGCGCCCCCGCTTCGTAAGCCACAACAGGAAACGTCTTGACAGTTGGCAATGCGGGAACACGCCCTCTCAAGTCTTTCGAGGAATCCGTCATCCACTGCTTAACACTAGAATGCTCTTCGCCCGAACAAGCAGATAGCAGAAGAAGCACTAGAACCCCTGAGGCAACTGGCGAGCAATTCATTTTGCGCTCCCTCCCTTCGCCTTAGTTGCTTTGTCTTTCTTTTGCTTCGCGACCTCCTCATCATCTAGATAACGGTAGGTGACTGCAAGCGCATCCATTTTCAGACTCCCGTCTTTGGCAGTCTCGATGGATATATCGTTAAGAGTGACAATACGCGGCAACTTCGCCACGTCTCCAACGAAGTTCCCTAGGTCGTGATAGTTCCCGGTGAGCCTTATCGCAATTGGCAATTCAGCATAAAAATCACGAGGAGACTCAGCATTCGGCTTCCACAGTTCAAACTGCAACCCCCTGCCCAGTCCCGCCTGATTAATATCAATAAGCAAGTTTTCCATTTCCGTCTTGCTTGGGAGCTGCTTCAACAAAGCGCCGAATTGACGGTCGATTTCGGTAAGCTGGCGCTTGTACTCATCCAGATTCACCGCTTGACGCTTCTTAGAAAGCCATTCGTCTTTCAGCTGTGACTCTTGAGCTACGCGCTGATCAAGATCCTCGCCCTGCCCTTTCCAGTCAAACCACCATGCCAAAATGAGAATCACAACAAGAAGCCCGACTAACGAGGCCACCCTCGGAGCCAAGGGCCAAAGACCTGGATCGTTGGGATCAAGATTCTTGAAATCCTGAGCCAGCTGATCCGCGCGCAAGCTCCGCAGGCCTTCCAACGCCTTAATTCTCACGATTTTTTCTCCGGCACCGGAGCCACTGATTTGCCCCCGTCAGGCTCAACCTTCGCGCGCTCTATATACACATCGAGCGTAAATTCGGAGGCGCGCCGCTTACCAAGATCAACCGCTTTAATTTCAACGAGCTGAGGACGTTCGAAAATCGGTGACGCATCAAGGTTCCTCATCAACGTTGACACACGCGCATTGGACTGTGTAACACCAGTCAGCGTGATCTTGAGCCCCGTCTGTTTTAGGGCCTTGCAGTTTCCATCTGCTTTCGCGCACCCCAAATACACCCCCTCGGGAACTAGTCGGGCCAATTCATTAAACACATGAACGGTTTCAGCACGGTGGCTTTGGAGAAGTTCAATAACCTGCTTTCGTGATAGCAGCGCTTGAGTTTGCTCTTTTAGCCGCTGGATCTCCGCTATGTCTTTATCGAGCTTAGCAATTTCACTCTTCAGGAAATCGTTGTCGGCCTGCTGACGTTCAATTCTCGTCTGATTAAAAGAGTGGACAAGCAGCGCCAAGAGCAATCCTGCGAGCAACACTGCAACAGCAAAGGCATAAAACTGCTGACGCCGAAGTTTGCGAGCCTCTTCGCGGTGCGGCAGGAGGTTGATTCTGATCATTCGTCAAACCTCCGAAGAGCGAGGCCACAAGCGACCATCAGGGCCGGGGCATCTGCCGAGAGTGTCTTCGGACGGATTCGCTGGGCGAGGGCCATGCCGGAGAATGGGTTGGCAATCGTCGTCGGGATCTGGGTGCGCGCGGCAACCACCTGATCGAGCCCCGGGATGACCGCGCAGCCACCGGCGAGGATGACGTGGTCGACCTGGTTAAAGGTTGTCGACGTGAAGAAGAACTGAAGTGCGCGGGAGACTTCAAGCGCGAGACTGTCCATGAAGGGGCGCAGCAATTCCACTTCATAGTTCTCGGGCAGGCTGCCGGTACGCTTGGCAGACTCGGCTTCATCGGCGTTCATGCCGTACTGGCGGGCAATGTCTTGCGACAATTGGTTACCGCCGAAAGCCTGCTCACGCGTATAGAGTTGCTGCTCGTTTCTGAATACCGTGGTCTTGAGCATGTTCGCGCCAGCATCAACCAGCGCAACAATCCTGTTTTTGCCGCCCTCGGGCAGTTGTGCCCGAATAAGATCAAGCGCGCTCTGCGCGGCGAAGGACTCGACGTCCATCACCAGCGGCTTCAGGCCGGCGGCTTCGGCGACGGCCACGCGGTCTTCGACCTTTTCCTTGCGTGATGCGGCAATCAGCACTTCAACCTCTTCTTCGCCGCCTGGCGCCGGGCCAAGAACCTGAAAGTCGAGATTGACCTCTTCGATCGCAAAAGGAATGTACTGATTTGCTTCGGATTCGACCTGAACTTCCATGTCGGTCTCGCGAAGACCGGCTGGCAGGATGATCTTTTTCGTGATCACCGCGCCAGCAGGCAAGGCCATTCCAACGTTCCGGGTGGTGGTCGACATCCGCTTCCACGCTCGTCGCACTGCGTCGGCAACAACGTCGAGCTGGGCGATATTGCCGTCGCTCACCGCATCGCGAGGCAGAGGCTCGATTGCGTAGCGTTCCAGGCGCCTTTGGCGGCCATTTACGTCGGACAACTCGACCAGCTTGACGGCGGACGAAGAGATGTCCAGACCGATCAGCGGGCGCGCTTTTCCGGCGAAGATCGAAGAGAAGTCGATCACGGGAAAATTCCCTTTTCAATCAACAAATTAGGCACAATTGCCACAATTTACTTGAAATCCTAGCAGCATCATTCGGCGTATGTAAAGACAAAAGTATGAATTAGGAATGTTCAGCGGGCCGCAGGCCTTGGCTCGCCTATAATCCGGCATCCCATCCCACCCTCCGATCCATGCGCATCGCAACCTACATATTCGCGATTTTTGTCGGACTGCTACTACTCGCTGCAGCCACCGTCGGCCTTGCCGTCGCCTTCGCATGGCCCAAGCTGCCAACGCTAGAAGCGTTGACCGACTACCGGCCCCGCATCCCGCTCCGCGTCTTCACCGCCGACGGCCAGCTGATTGGCGAATTCGGCGAGGAACGTCGGACCTTCGCCAAGATCCAGGAAGTGCCGGCCTACATGAAGAACGCGATCCTCGCAGCCGAGGACGATCGCTTCTACGAGCATGGCGGCATCGACGTTGCCGGCTTTGCCCGAGCAGCGGTCGCAAACCTGACCTCGGGTGGCAAGCGCCAAGGCGCCAGCACAATCACGATGCAGGTTGCGCGCAACTTCTTTTTGACGCGGGAAAAGAGCTATAGCCGCAAGCTTTACGAGATCCTTCTGTCCATCAAGATCGAGAAGAACCTCAGCAAGGATCAGATCCTCGAGCTGTACTTCAACCAGATCTACCTCGGCCAGCGCGCTTATGGCTTTGCGGCGGCTGCCCAGATCTACTACGGCAAAAGTCTTGCGCAATTGAATGTTGCCGAGGCCGCAATGCTGGCAGGCCTGCCCAAGGCGCCGTCCGCGTACAACCCGATCAGCAACCCGACACGCGCGACCCAGCGCCAGCACTACGTTCTGCGCCGGATGCGGGAGCTGAACTACATCGACGCAGCGCAATATGAACAGGCGCTGAAGGCGCCGCTGAAGGTCGTTCGCGGTGGCGCGGAAAGTTATCCGGTGCACGGCGAATACGTGGCCGAAATGGCGCGTCAGATGGCCGTCGAGCAGTTCAAGGATGCGGCCTATACCGCCGGCATTCGGGTCATCACAACGATCAAGGCTTCCGACCAGGAGGCTGCATACAACTCGTTGCGGCGCGGCCTGCTGGATTACGAACGTCGTCACGCCTACCGCGGCGCCGAAGCGTACGTCGACATGTCCGCGGTACGTTCCGACACCGACGAACAACTGGACGTGCTGCTGGAGGACTTCCCGGATAACGGTGAGATGGTCCCGGCGATCCTGCTTGAAGCAAGCACGAAGCGTATTCGTGCCTACCGTCGAGGTGGCGAGGTCATGGAATTCACCGGCCCTGCGCTGAAGTTCGTGTCGCCGATGCTGGCGGACAACGCGGCGCCGGCAAAGCGCCTGCGGCGCGGTGCAGTGGTGCGGGTCGCAGTGGGCACCAAGGGTTGGGAGATTGTCCAGGTGCCGGAAGTCGAGGGCGCCTTCGTTGCGGTCGAGCCCGCAACCGGTGCTGTCCGCGCACTCGCCGGCGGATTCGATTTCAACCGCAACAAGTTCAACCACGTAACGCAGGCTTGGCGTCAGCCTGGATCGAGCTTCAAGCCCTTCATTTACTCCGCCGCGCTGGAGAAGGGCTATAGCCCGAGCAGCATCGTGGACGATGCACCGCTATCGTTCTCCTCGGGTCAGACGGGTAGCCAGGCCTGGGAGCCGAAGAACTACGACGGCAAGTACGACGGTCCGATGTCGATCCGTACCGCGCTGGCGAAGTCGAAGAACATGGTGTCAATCCGCCTGCTCAACTCGATCGGGCCGCAATATGCGCAGGACTATGCCGCCCGCTTCGGCTTCGATCCGGAGAAGCATCCGGCGTATCTGACAATGGCGCTCGGGGCCGGGTCGGTAACGCCGTGGCAAATGGCGCAGGCTTACTCGGTGTTTGCAAACGGCGGCTATCGGGTTCAGCCGTTCATCGTCAAGGAGATGCAGGACAGTCAGGGCCGCGTGCTGGCGCGTACGCAGACCACCAGCGCGGGCGATGGCGCGCCACGCGTGATTGACCCGCGCAACGCCTGGATGATGGACAGCATGATGAAGGATGTCGTGCGCCGTGGCACCGCTACCAAGGCGCTCGCGCTCAAACGTGGCGACCTCGCGGGCAAGACCGGTACGACCAACGAGTACGTCGATGCGTGGTTCTGTGGCTACCAGCCCACCCTCGTCGGCATCACATGGATCGGCTACGACACGCCGCGCAAGCTGGGCTCCGGCGAAACAGGCGGCGCAGCAGCGTTGCCCGTATGGATCAACTTCATGGCCAAGGCGCTGCAAGGTGTGCCGGAGAAGTTCCAGGAGATGCCACAAGGCTTGCTGACGATTACCACCGCCGACGGGAAGGAAGACTTCGTCTACGAAGAACGGCTTGGCACCCCGCCGCCGGAGACGGAAATGCCCGCCGATGGCGAAGCCCCTGCGCAGCAGAGCGCACCAGCGCCGGCGCCAGCCCCAGTCGTTCCGGCGCAGCCAACGCCCACGCCGGTGGTTCGACCACCACAGCCACACAACGAAGTTACCGGCTGAACCCCAGTCCGGTGAGTTGATCGAGGCGCGCCAGATCCAGGTGCGCCTCGATTGCATCCGCCAGCCGATCCAACGCCGCTTCGCGCAACAAGTCTATCGACGGCACCTCGGCCGCGGCGAGGCCCGCCCATGCAAGCAGGGAGCGGCATGCGTCCGGCTCATCGAAGAGACCGTGCACATAGGTGCCCGCGACACAGCCATCCTCGCTCAGCGCGCCATCTGGCCGGCCTTCGTCCAGTCGGCACAGCGGGCGTTCCAACGCGGAGCCGGACGATTCCCCGGCGTGGATCTCGTAGCCGCTGAGGCGCTCGCCGCCTCGACAGAGCCGACCTGTCACGTGGCGCAGCTTTTTGTCAGGTCGCAACTCGGTGCGCATCGACAACAGGCCGAGCCCTTCCGTATCGCCCGCGTCGCCTTCGAGCGCGAGCGGATCGCTTACCCACTCGCCCAACATCTGAAAGCCGCCGCAGATACCCAGCAGTTTGCCGCCGTAGCGCAAGTGGCGGCGGATGGCCGTATCCCAGCCCTGCACTCGCAGCCAGGCGAGATCGGCGCGCGTGTTCTTGCTGCCGGGCAGAATGATCAGATCGGCAGGCGGCAGTGTTCGCCCGCCCGGCACGAATTCCAGTTCCACGTCTGGCGTTACGCGTAGCGGGTCGAAGTCGGTATGGTTCGAGATTCGTGGCAAGGCCGGCACGACGATGCGAAACGCCGCGTCGCTGCGCACCTGGGGTGTCGGCAATGCGTCCTCGGCGTCGAGCGTCAGGCCTTGCAAATAAGGCAGTACCCCCAGGACCGGCCGGCCTGTTCGCTGCTCCAACCAATCGAGCCCAGGTTTGAGCAAGGCGATGTCGCCGCGGAAGCGGTTGATGACAAAGCCGATCACGCGCGCCTGTTCGCTCAGCGCCAGCAGATCAAGCGTGCCGACCAGATGGGCAAAGACGCCGCCGCGGTCGATGTCGGCGACGATGATGACCGGGCAATTCGCGGCCTCGGCGAAGCCCATGTTCGCAATGTCGCCTTCTCGCAGATTGATCTCGGCCGGGCTGCCCGCGCCCTCCACGACGAGCGACTCATACTGTGCACCGAGGCGCTGCCAGGATTCGAGTACCGCATCGCGCAGAGCTGGCTTCAGCGCGTGGTAGGCCTGTGCGGCGTAGTTGCCTCGCACCTGCCCCTGCACGATGACCTGGGCACCCACATCGGTCGTCGGCTTCAGCAGCACCGGGTTCATATCGCTGTGTGGTGCGATGCGGCAACCCGCTGCCTGCAAGGCCTGGGCGCGGCCGATCTCGCCACCGTCGATCGTCACGGCGGCGTTGAGCGCCATGTTCTGCGGTTTGAAGGGTGCAACCCGCACGCCGCGGCGCGCGAGCACCCGACACAATCCGGCCACCAGCGTGCTCTTGCCTGCATCCGAGGTCGTGCCCTGCACCATCAAACTCGCGGCGCTTGAACGCGCCGGCAGCCGTTCGCTCACGCCGGGCGGATCAGTGTGATTGCCTCTCCCGCCTGCGCGCTTGCGAGCCGATTCAGCGCGGCCCATAGCTCAACGCCATCCCGGGTGCCGATCCACCGCCCAGCATCAGGGCGGAAGTGGAAGCCGCCCAGTTTCGCCGCCACCCAGATTTCGCGCGCAGCGCTGTGACGGTTGATGATCATCTGGCTGCCATCTTCGAACTCGACCTGCAAAACCCCGCCCGGCTGTACCTCGACGTCGACACCGGCGGCTTCAAAGGCGCGCTCGATGCGATCCAGTTCCTGTTCCGCCAAGGGGTTGAACTGCGTTTCGTCCATCATCGTTCCTGTCTGCTAGCATCCGGCTCAGCCGGACGATCCTGCTTTGATTGGCGCACAGCGGGCCGGCATCGTCGCCGCACCATCATCTGGAATCCGCATGTCCTACCGACCGCCCCGCATCCTGCTTTGTTCCACCGTACTGCTGCTCGCGGCCTGCGGCATCAAGGGGCCCCTGTATCTCCCCGCACCGGTCGCGCAGCCCGCGCCGCCCCCGGCAACACAGTCCGCGCCCGTACAACCGGCCGCGGATGGTAGCAAAACACCCGCAGCGGTAACGCCCTGAAACTGCGACGGGCGCGCGCAATGCACAACTGGCAATGTTGCCGCGCTGCCGACTTCAGGCGCCTGCGACGGCGCTAGTCCGGCCGCGTTTGCGTCGCATCAAGGCCCCTAGGCATCGGCAGTGCAACAGTTTGAGCCTTTGCCTTCAGGGAACATGCCGATGTCGATGATCCAGCACGCCTTCAAACCGCTCGTTCTGCGCGGCAAGCAACTCCTGCCGATCGTGCAGGGTGGCATGGGGGTCGGTGTGTCGGCTCACCGCTTGGCCGGGGCTGTCGCCGCACTGGGCGGCGTTGGCACGATCGCCAGCGTCGACCTGCGCCGCATGCACCCGGATCTCGAAGAAGCTACCGCGCGCTGCCGCGACAAGGCGGCGATCGAGGCGGCCAACCTCACCGCACTCGACCGCGAAATTGCCGCGGCGCGAGAAATCGCCAAAGGCATGGGCGTCGTTGCGGTAAACGTGATGCGCGCCGTGAGTCAGTACGCCGATCTGGTTCGCCAAGCCTGCCGCAGCGGTGCGGACGCGATCGTGATGGGCGCGGGCCTGCCGCTCGACCTGCCCGAGCTGACGGCGGATCATCCGGATATCGCACTGATCCCGATTCTGTCGGATGCCCGCGGCGTGAGCGTGGTGCTCAAGCGCTGGATGAAGAAGAACCGGCTGCCGGATGCGATCGTGCTGGAGCATCCGGGCTGGGCTGGCGGCCACCTCGGCGCGGCCAACGTTGCGGGCACCACCGATCAGCGCTTCGATTTCGAGAAGGTCGTGCCCGAGTGCCTCGAAGCCATCCGCGGCCTTGGCCTCGCGTCGGAACAGATTCCGCTGATCCCGGCAGGCGGCATCGATACGCATGACAAGGTGCGCCGCATGATGGCGCTGGGTAGCTCGGCGGTGCAGGTGGGCACCGCATTCGCGGTCACCGCCGAAGGTGACGCGGCCGACGAGTTCAAACGGGTGCTGATGGGCGCTCGGGCTGAGGACATCGTCGAGTTCACCAGTTGTGCCGGCCTGCCGGCACGCGCCGTTGCGACGCCCTGGCTCAGCAACTACATCAAGCGCGAAGAGAAACTGCAAAGCGCGGCGGCACGTGAGGATGGCGGCGAACGTCAATGCACGCTGAAGTGGGATTGCCTGCTGCAGTGCGGCCTGCGCGACAAGCTCGCGAAGTTTGGCCAGTTCTGCATCGACAACCAACTCGCGCATGCGGTGAAAGGCGATATCGCCAAGGGCCTGTTTTTCCGTGGCAAAGGCACGCTGCCCTTCGGCACCGAAATGCGTTCGGTGCGCGAGTTGGTGGAATACCTGCTCGCCGATCGCCGTCCGCTGGCGGTCTGAAACCACACCCTCACAAAAAAAGCCGGCGCGAAGCCGGCTTTTTTTGTTGTCCGCAGCCGGTTTCAAGTCGCGTAGAAGTAACGCACCAGATGGAAGTAGATCGGAGCCGCGAAGGCCACCGGCGCCACGCGATCCAGCATGCCGCCGTGGCCGACGATCGAATGCCCCCAGTAGCGCACGCCGCGGTCACGCTTGATCGCGGTCATCACCAGGCTGCCGAGGAAACCCATCCAGGTTGCCGCAAGCGCGATGCCGAAGGCCGCCCACACACCGAAGGGTGTGATCCACGCCAGCAATGCGCCCAGCAGCGCGGCGCCGAAACCGCCCAGCACCAGCCCTTCCCAGGTACGCGTCAGCGACACGCCTGGCGCGGCCGGCGTGCGTCCGAGGCGCGCTGAGAAGAACTTCTGCAGTACATCTCCGCTCTGCACCACCAGCACCAGGAAGGCAATCAGCAGCAGGTTGCGCCCGGCGTAGCCATTGATGCGCAGCCCGAGCAGTTGCGGCACGTTGGAGAGGCAGTAGACGCAGATCATCAGCCCCCACTGCACGTTGGCCGCGCGATCCATGAAGCGCTTGGCGTCGCCGCGCAACGCCGAAATGATCGGCAGGAACAGGAAGGCGAAGACCGGCACCCAGAGTTCGGTGAAGGTCAGCCAACCGTGCCACACGCCGAGGTAGTGCAGCGGCAGCACGAGGAAGAAGGCGGCGAGCAGCGTCCAGTGGTCGCCGAGCCGGGTCGGTGACAGCGTGATGAACTCGCGCAGCGTGCCGAAGGAGGCAAAGGCGAACAACAGTGCGACGCCTTTGCGGCCTGCGAGGAAGGCAACGCCAATCCACGCCACCATAATCCACCAACCGCGCACGCGCGCGACGTAGCTCTCGATCACCCCAACGCGGCGGCCCCGCACGCGGCGACGCAGGTAGCGGCCAAACAGCGTGGCGAGGATCAGCACCAGGAATACGCCAGCGAACAACAGCGCGGTGGTAGTGCGCGGGCCGAGCGTGGGGCCGGTCCACGGCGGAACCGGCAGCTTGGCGGGGTCGAAAGGCATCATTCGAGCGGCTCCTCGCCCTTCGGCGCCCAGGACTGCAGCACACTGCGCGCCCGGTGCAGGAAGTCGTCGCGGTCTTCGTCCTGTGCGAGCCCGATCGGTTCGCCAAAACCCACGGTGCAGATCAAGGGCACCGGCAAGATCTGGCCCTTCGGCAGCACACGGTTGAGGTTGGCCAGCCACACCGGCACCAGTTCGACCTTCGGGTGGCTTTCGGCCAGATGGAACAAGCCGCCCTTGAACGGCAGCAGCTCATCGCCGAGATTGCGCGTGCCTTCAGGGAAGATGATCAGCGAATCGCCGGCGTCGAGCGCCGCCCGCATCACCTCCAGCGGGTCACCGCCGCCGGTGCGGGCGCGATCCACCAACACCGCACGGAACACTTGGTGGATCAGGAAGCGGCGCACGGCCGACTTCTCCCAGTAATCGGAACCGGCCACCGGGCGCGTGCGGCGACGCAACGACTTAGGCAGGCTCGCCCAGATCAGCACGAAGTCGACATGGCTGGAGTGGTTGGCGAAATAGATGCGCTGGACCGGGGCGGGCGCGCAGCCCAGCCAACGGGCCTGCACACCGGTGAGCATGCGGGCGAACCCGCAGATCACCCAGGCAACGAAAGATGCAAGAGACATCAGCAGTACGGCATTTTGGAAGGCGCGAATGGTGGACTGCGCGGGTATTTAGTGCAAGCAGCCAGATCAAATGGGGTTCTTGCCGCGAAACGGGCCGAACGTGCCGCTTTCTGTCACGATCCAATCAAGCGGCAGGTCGTGCGGCTCGGGCCGGATGCTCGCAACCCGCCCAAGCTCAAAGCCCACACCGACGGCAAGCGGCGCGGGGTGGCGCGCGGCCAGGGTGCGATCGAAGAACCCCCCCCCGTAGCCCAGGCGATATCCGGCATCATCGAAGGCATTCAGCGGCACCAGCACGAGGTCCGGATCCACGGCTTCGCGCTGCGCCGGCACCGGAATGCCGAACGCGTCGTCCATCAGCGCCATCCCCGGCCGCCACAGCGCAAACATGAGCGGCGCATCCGCCGCCAGCACCACCGGCAGCGCAGCCAGCCGCTCCCGGCCTTGCGCCAGCCAGTCGCCAACGAAGGCGACGAGGTCGGGCTCGCCGCGGTAGGGCCAGCAGAAACCAATGCTGCGCGGCGCAAGGCGGCTCAGCAACGGACTCAGCTGCGCGCACAACTGCGCCGTCAAATGCTGCCGTTCGACGGCACCGAGCGCTTCCCGCGCGGCGATCGCGCGGCGCCGCATTTCCTGCCGCAAAGCCTTGTCCGGCGCGGCTTCCGGCACGGTGGAGGGGGGCGACAAAGTGCTATCCTTCATGAATGATCCGTATCCGCTCGGCACGCGGCAACTTGCCAGCGATGCCGCTGTCGCAGCACAGAGGCGATCGGGTCGGTGCCGTACCGTCGCCGAGAGTGCGGCCTTGAGGAGTTTAGGGAATGAAGCAGGTATTGTGCGTGGCGCTCGCGATTGGTGCCCTGTCTCTGGGTGCTGGTGCCCACGCAGCCGGCGGCGAGGAGCGCTTCCTGGCCGCCCGCGAAGCCGCCCGCAACGGCGACCTCGCGCGGATCAACCAGCTTGCGGCACAACGTGGTGGTGATCCGCTGGACGCCTATATCGACTATTGGGCCTTGTCGATCCGCCTTGCTCGCAAGGACGACGTGGACGCTGATCTGGCCAACTTCACCGCGCGGGAAGAAGGCACCCTGCTCGCCGAGCGCGCGCGTGGCGACTGGATTCGCGCCGCGGCACGTGCACAGCGCTGGGACATGGTGATGCGCGAGGGTGCGATGTTGCGCCAGCCGGAACAGGAGATGAACTGCTGGGTGCTGCAGGCGCGCTTCAACACCGGTGACCCGCAAGCGCTGAAGGATGCCGAACCGCTGTGGGACAGCACGGCCGAACCGGGCGAAGCCTGCACCCCGGTGATCGCGGCGCTGAGCGCCAGCAAGTCTGACGACGCCCACTGGCAGCGCGCCCGCCGCCTGGTCGATGCACGGCGCTACGGCGCCGCCCGCGCCACGCTGGAAGCATTGCCGGGCAATGCCGTGTCAGGCAACGCAGTGGCCGAAGCGCTCGACAATCCGCTGCGCTGGCTCGCAAAGAATCCGAATCCCAGTACCCGTACGCAACGCGAGATCACCGTGCTGGCGCTATCGCGCCTTGCGCAGACCGACTACCGCGGCGCCGCCGCGCGGGTCGAGGCGCTCGGCACCGCGCTGGCGCCGGGCGACCGCGCCTGGCTCTCCGGCGTGTTGGGCTGGCAGGCGGCGCGCGGCAATCAGCCGGAAGCGCTGGCGTGGTATCGCGCCGCGGGCAGCGCACCGCTATCGGAAGAATCGCGCGCGTGGCAGGTACGCGCCGCGTTGCGTGGTCGCGCCTGGGGTGAAGTGCGCCGCGCGGTCGAGGCGATGACGCCGGCACAGCGCAGCCAGCCGGAATGGACCTACTGGTACGGCCGTGCGCTGATCGAAACCAACCGCGCCGCGCAGGGGCGCGAAGAACTCGAACGCATTGCCGGCGCGCCGACCTTCTACGGCATGCTGGCAGGGGAAGAGCTGGGCCGCCCGTTTGTCGCACCGAAGGGTGCCAAACCGCCAACGCGCGCCGAGATCGCGCGCGTCGAATCCGACGTGTCGGTGCGGCGTGCGTTGGCGCTGTTCCGTCTGGAAGGGCGGCTGGACGGCGTGCGCGAGTGGAACTGGGCGATGCGCGCGGCCGACGATCGCTTTCTGCTGGCCGCGGCCGAAATCGCGCGCCGCGAGCAGCTCTACGACCGCGCGATCTACAGCGCCGAACGCACGCAGACCGAGCACGACTTCGGCATGCGCTACCTGGTGCCGTACTACGACAAGGTGGAGCCCGCGAGCCGGCGCTGGGGCCTCGATGTGTATTGGGTTTACGGCCTGATGCGTCAGGAAAGCCGCTTCGTCACTGCGGCGCGCTCATCGGTGGGCGCGCAGGGCTTGATGCAGGTGATGCCGGGCACGGCGAGCTACGTCGCGAAGAAGATCGGCATGCCCTACACCAAAGGCCAGGTGATCGACCTCGATACCAACGTGATGCTCGGCACCGCTTACTTGAAGATGGTGCTGGATCGGCTCGACGGCCATCCGGCGCTCGCGTCGGCGGCCTACAACGCCGGCCCCGGGAGGATTCCGCGCTGGAAGGCGGCCGAGCCGCTCGAGGGCGCGGTATTTGCCGAGACGATACCGATCTCGGAGACGCGCGACTATGTGAAGAAAGTGCTCGCCAACACGGTGGCCTACGCCGCCGTTCTGACGGGCAAACCGCAGTCGCTCAAGCAACGTCTGGGTACCGTGCAACCGAACGGCACCGCAGGCATTGATGTACCAGAACTCAACGACATGCCCGCCGGCGACGGCGGAAACTGACCCTGCGAACCTCATGCAAGCCAAACGTGTTCTGATTATCGGCGGCACTGGATTCCTCGGCCGCCACCTCGCCAACCGACTTTCAGCGCGCGGTGTCGCCGTGCGAGTGCCAACGCGGCGCCTGAGCACCGGCGAGCCTTTGCTGGTGCTGCCCTCGTGCGATCTGGTCGAAGCAGATGTCTTCGAAGCCGATACCCTGCAGCGGCTGATGCGCGACGTCGACGTCGTGGTGAACCTGGTCGGCGTGCTGCATTCGCCCTCGGGCAAACCCTACGGGCCGGCTTTCAAGCAGGCGCATGTCGAATTGCCACGGCGCATCGTGGCTGCAGCCCAAAGTGCCGGCGTTCAGCGGCTGATCCACATCAGTGCCCTTGGCGCGGCGCAGGACGGGCCATCCGAATACCAACGATCGAAGGCCGATGGTGAGGCCGCGATCCGCGCGGCGGGCGACGCGCTGCGCTGGACGATCTTCCGCCCCTCGGTCGTGTTCGGGCCGGAAGACCGCTTCCTGAACCTGTTCGCAGGCCTTGCGGCGAGCTTCCCGCTAATCCCGCTGGGCGGTGCAGGTGCGCGCTTCCAGCCGGTGTTCGTTGGCGATGTAAGTCGTGCAATCATCGCCGCGATCGAACTGGATCTGGGCATTAGCGAAACACACGAACTGGCGGGCCCCGATGTCTGGACGCTTGCCCAGTTAGTGGACTACGCCGCCCGCCTCGGCGGCCACCGCCCGCTGGTGGTTCCGCTGCCGCGCAGCCTTGCGATGCTGCAGGCCACCGTGCTGTCGTGGCTGCCCGGGGGCCTGATGAGCCCCGATAACGTGCGCTCGATGGATCGCGACAACGTCGCCAGCAGCGCTGCGCAGCCCTTCGGCCTCGCACCCACCGCACTCGATGCAGTGGCGCCGAGCTGGCTGGGCCGTCGCACCCAACGCGGGCGCTATGCACGCCTGCGCAGTCATGTCCGCCGTAACCCGTAAGCCGGAGCCCCCAATGAAACTCGTGATTGCCAACAAGAACTACTCGTCCTGGTCGCTGCGCGCCTGGCTGGCGCTGCGCGCAGTCGGCCAACCCTTCGAGGAAGTCCGCGTACTGCTCGATCAGCCGGATACGCACGAGCGCATCCTTGAGCATTCCCCTTCCGGTCGTGTGCCCTGCCTCATCGACGACACGCTGACCGTGTGGGATTCGCTCGCGATCATCGAGACGCTCGCCGAACGCTTTCCGCAGCTTTGGCCCGCCACGGCCGCGGCTCGCGCTCATGCGCGGGCAGTCAGTGCAGAAATGCACTCAGGCTTCCCGGCGCTGCGCAGCCAGATGCCGATGAACATTCGCCGCCAGATGCCGGGGCGCGGCCGCACACCAGCCTCGGAAGCCGACATCGCGCGGGTAATCGCACTCTGGCTCGACTGCCGCAAACGTTACGGCCGCTTTGGCCCCTACCTGTTCGGCAGCTTTACCGCTGCCGATGCGATGTTCGCGCCGGTCTGCTTCCGCTTCCAGACCTACGGCGTTGAGCCGAGCGGTGAAGCCGGCGCCTACCTCGCGACGATGCTGGCCCACCCGGCGATGCGCGAATGGCAAGCCGCCGCACTGGCCGAAGGCGAAATCGTGCCTTCCGACGAGTTGCCCGACTGATGCGCGCCTACGTGGTCGGCGGTGCAGTGCGCGACGCCCTGCTCGGCTTGCCGGTGGCCGACCGCGACTGGGTCGTTGTCGGCGCCACGCCGGAAGACATGCTCGCGCAGGGCTTCCGCCCGGTCGGCAAGGATTTCCCCGTCTTCCTGCATCCGAAGACGCAGGAGGAATATGCCCTCGCGCGTACCGAGCGGAAAACCGCACCCGGCTACCACGGCTTCGTCTTCCACGCCTCACCCGACGTGCCGCTGGAAGAGGACCTGAAGCGCCGTGACCTGACGATCAACGCCATCGCGCGCGACGAGGACGGGCAACTGATCGACCCCTGCGGCGGTCAGCGTGACCTTGCGGCACGCGTACTGCGGCATGTCAGCCCGGCCTTCGCCGAGGACCCGGTGCGCATCCTGCGGATTGCCCGCTTCGCCGCTCGCTTCCCCGACTTCACCGTGGCTGACGAAACGCTCGCCCTGATGCGCGAGATGGTCGATGCAGGCGAGGTCGACCACCTGGTGGCCGAGCGGGTGTGGCAAGAGATTTCGCGCGGCCTGCTCGCCACCGCGCCATCGCGCATGTTTGCGCTGCTGCATGACTGCGGCGCGCTGGCGCGGCTGGCGCCTGCCCTGAACCACGCCTGGGAGGCCGAGCGGCGCGTCATCGGGCGGCGCCTCGATCATGCCGGCGATCTGGGCCTCGACGGCCGCTTTGCCCTGCTCGCCGCCGCGCTCGACAGCGTCGCATCACTCGAAGCGCTGTGCATCGATCTGCGCGTGCCAACCGATCCGCGCGAACTCGCTGAACTGCTGTGGG
>CAMFLH010000095.1 GCA_945957295.1 uncultured Uliginosibacterium sp. | reverse complement strand
GTGACGGCGGGTGGATAAAAAAACGGCCGCGGGTGGCGGCCGGTCGTGGGTTCAGACTTTGGTGCCGAAGATCTTGTCTCCGGCATCCCCGAGGCCGGGGATGATGTAGCCGTGCTCGTTGAGGTGGCTGTCGATCGCCGCGGTGTAGACCGCCACATCCGGGTGGCTCGCGTCCAGCGCGCGGATGCCTTCGGGGGCCGACACCAGCGTCAGCGCGGTAATGTGACGACAGCCGTTGCGCTTAAGCATCTCGATCGTCGCGATCAGCGAGCCACCGGTGGCCAGCATCGGGTCGATGATCCAGGCGCTGCGCTCGGCCAGATTGCCGACGAAGCGCTCGAAGTACGGCTCCGGCATCAGGGTTTCTTCGTTGCGCGCGATGCCGACGACCGAGACCTTGGCGCTGGGCACCATGTCCAGCACGCCATCCAGCATGCCGATGCCGGCACGCAGGATCGGCACGACGGTGAGCTTCTTGCCCTTGATCTGGTCGATCTCGACCGGGCCGGCCCAACCTTCGATCGTCACACGCTCAAGCTCGAAATCCTTTGCCGCCTCATACGCCAGCAGGCGCGCGAGTTCGGCCGTCAGTTCGCGGAACTTCTTCGTGCTGATGTCGCCTTCCCGCATGAGGCCGATCTTGTGTTTGACGAGCGGGTGTTTTACTTCGACGACAGGCATGGGGGCTCCGGCAACAGGCGTGGGGTAGGTATGGCGCCGCACTCTAGCGGAAAGCGGCGCGGCAGCATCGCGATCAGATCAAGCGCGGCAGGGGTATTCAACGTTTTCCGCCGATCAGGCCGGCGGCGCCGATCACGATCAGGATCACCGGCCACCAGGTGCCCATCTGGTGAAACAGGTCGCGCAGGTGGAACAGGCCAAGGTTGTTCAGCAGAAAGAGGATGCCCACCAGGATCAGGACGATCGGGCCGACGCGGAAGTGCATGAAACGCTCCAGAATGCGATAGCCCTGAACTGTGCCGCGGCGCCGCCATGGCTGCAAGTGGGCGCCGCGCCCAGCGGGCCCAAGGGCGCTGGCGATTTTCCGCTGCGCGCGAAACATCCGCCCTCGTCGCTTGCCACCGGCTCCCGCCAGCGCCTAAGATTGCGCCCCTCGCGCTGCAACAAGTGCAGACAAATCAATTGGATAGCATACGCATGAGCCTCTACGCACTGGACGACCGCACGCCGCAGCTGGGCGAAGGCAGTTGGGTCGCCGAGAACGCCACCGTGATCGGATCGGTCACGCTGGGTCGCAACGTCAACGTGTGGTTCGGCGCCACGCTGCGCGGTGATAACGACCCGATCACCGTGGGCGACAACAGCAACATTCAGGACGGCTCGATCCTGCATACCGACGACGGCGTGCCGTTGACGATCGGCGCCAACGTCACCGTCGGCCATATGGTCATGCTGCACGGCTGTTCGATCGGAGAGGGCTCGCTGATCGGCATCAACGCGGTGGTGCTCAACCGCGCGGTGATCGGCAAGCACTGCCTGATCGGCGCGAACACGCTGATCCCGGAAGGCAAGGTGATCCCGGACCGTTCGCTGGTCGTCGGCACGCCGGGCCGCATCATCCGCGAACTGAGCGACGAAGAAGTCGCCAACCTGGAACGCAGCGCTGCCGGCTATGTGCGCAACGCCGCCCGCTACGCCGCAGGCCTGCGCCGCATCGGGTGACACATCCGCTCACAGGCGGCGCCGCGCTGCCCTGCTAGACTGGGATCAGCCATTCTGGGAGATGAACGGATGAAGCCCCTGCACAGCCTGCTGATCGCCACCGCCTGTATCGCCAGCCCCGCGTGGGCGCAGACCGCGCCCCCCGCGGTACCGAGCGTGCCGACCATCGACCTGAGCGTGGAGAGCAGCCGCGCCGCGACGAACGACCTGCAACGGGCAGTCGTTTATGTCGAGGCCTCCGACGCCAATCTCAGCGCACTCACCAACCGCGTGAATCAGACGATCAACCGCGGCCTCGCTACCGCCAAGGGCGCGACGGCCGTGAAGGTGCGCTCCGGCAACAGCAGCACCTGGCCGAACTACGTGCGCAACTCGCAGAAGATCGAGAGCTGGCGCATGCGCGCCGAACTGCTGCTGGAAAGCCGAGATTCGGCCGCATTGTCCGAACTGCTTGGCAAGCTGCAGGGCGACTTCGCGCTGGGCCAGATCAGTTTTGCGCCCTCGACGGAGACCCGCCGCAAGGCCGAGGACGAAGCCATCGTCGATGCGCTGGCAGCGTTCAAGGCGCGCGCCGATCTGGCCGCCAACGCGCTGGGCCGTAAGTACCGCATCCGGCATGTGGCGATCAACGCCAACCAGAGCTTCCGCCCGACGCCGATGCCTGTCGCACGCGCCGCCGCGATGAGTGTGGCCTCGGACGGCGTCGCGCCGTCGATGGAAGCGGGTGAAACACAGATCAACGTGGTTGCCACCGGCACCATCGAACTACAGTGATCGCGCTGATTCAACGCGTGCTACACGCATCCGTGGTGGTCGAAGGCGAGACCGTCGGCGAGATCGGTGCAGGCCTGCTCGCGCTGATCGGCGTACGGCCGGAAGACGACGAGAAGAGCGCCGCGCGCCTCGTCGAACGCATTCTTGGTTACCGGGTTTTCAGCGACGAGGCGGGCCGCATGAACCGCTCGCTTGCCGACACCGGCGGCGGTCTGCTGCTCGTACCACAGTTCACGCTGGCCGCAGACACCCGCAAAGGCACGCGCGCGAGCTTCACCTCCGCGGCCGAACCGGTTCGCGCGCGGAGTCTGTTCGACCATGCGGTCAGCCTTGCTCGCACCAGTCACGGCCAGGTCGCGACCGGGCAGTTTGGCGCCGAGATGTCGGTCAGCCTGACAAACCACGGCCCGGTCACCTTCTGGCTAGAGTCCTGAAATGCGTCACGGCCACCCCGCCCTTCTGCTGCTGGCGCTGGTCATCACCGCATGCTCCAGCACGCCCAGCCGCACACCGCCGGAAGCGTCCAACCCGGCTTTCGTGCGCCTGCCCGACGCCGCGCTGGCCAACGATGTGGTGGTGTTCGCGCTCGGGCTGGTGGACACCGGCTATCGCTTCGGCGGCCGCAACCCCGAGGCGGGGCTCGACTGCAGCGGCATGGTCAGCTACGTGATGGAACAGGTGGCCGGTGTGAAGCTGCCACACAACGCGGCGCAGATTGCCGCGCGTGCGCGCCCGATCGAGCGCAACCAGATCCGACCCGGCGATCTGGTGTTCTTCAACACGATGAAGCGCCCCTACTCGCACATGGGCATCTACATCGGCGAGGGGCGATTCATCCATGCGCCCTCGACCAACGGTGCCGTGCGCATCGAACGGCTCGACACCGCCTATTTCGCGCAACGCTTCGAAGGCGCCCGCACGCTGCTCGACTGAGCCGACGCAATCGTCTGTTGCGTGGATGAGCGGCCTCAGGGCGTGCTGTCGAGCAGCGCCTTCAGGTGCTTCGCAGGGATCGCGTAGGTGATGCCGGACGGCTGCGTCAGCGCGCTTTCCTTGCTGCCTTTTACGAACACCATGTTGGCAATCGCCAGTACCAGGCCGCTGTCCTGGTCGTATACCGGGCTGCCACTGTTGCCCGGGTAAGCCGTGGCGTCGAGCTGAAGCACCGGGAAGGCGCCTTCGCGAATGCGCCGGATCGCCTGGGGATTGAGCTGCGAACCGTGCTCGGTCGGCAGCACGATCGGTGTGATCGCGGCCACGATGCCGCGATGCGTGGCCGGGTTGAGGCCCAGCACACCGATGATCGGGAAGCCGGTAAAGGCAATCTGCTGCCCCTCGCGCGCGTGCATGCCGTCATCGAGCTTCAGCGCTGGCAGCGTCACGCCCGGCAGCTTCAGCAGCGCGAGATCGTGCGCCGGGTCGCTACCGATCTTGGTGACCTTGTGCGTACGCTGCACACCGCCATCCCCGAAGCTGATCGCGATCAGCTCCTCGAAGTGCTCGGCGTCGAGCGTTGGCGGCACCACATGCGAGTTGGTGGCAATCCTGGTTCCATCGCCCACGACAAAGCCGGTGCCCATCAGCCGGAACTGCGGCGAACGATCGCGCTGATAAGTGCCGATCGCAACGATGGCCGGTTTGATCCTTTGCACCGTGTCGACCAGATCTGCGTGCGCCGGCAGCCCGATCAGCAACGCCACCGCGCCTATCAGCCCCCGCCCGAAGCCTCGCCGCACGACGTTAAGCAAGCTAGCGCATCGCAATAGGCGACGGCGCAACCAGCTGCGCGTCGTACGGGTGATTGGCGCGGCGGAACATGCCGTAGATACGTTTGACATAGTCGACCGTCTCCCGATAGGGCGGAATGCCGCGGTATCGATCGACCGCGCCTTCGCCTGCGTTGTAGGCGGCCAGCGTCAAGAGCACATCGCCGCGATAGTAGGCCAGCAACCAGCGCAGGTAAGCGAGGCCACCCTTGATGTTCTGCGCGGGGTCGTAGACGTTGCGCACCTTGAAGCGCTGCGCCGTCTCCGGGATCAGCTGCATCACACCATAGGCGTTGCGCGGACTGCGCGCGAGCGACTCGAAGTTGGATTCGGCCGCCGCAACGGCCAGGGCGAGGCGGGCATCGATCGCGTACTGCGGTGCCAGCAGGCGGATCAACTGTGCGATGCGGCGCTTGTTCGGCGGCAGCGCCGCCAACACCGCATCGAGATCCGCTTCGTCCGACGCGACCGGGTCGTTACGCCCCTGCGGCGCACGCGGCATCATGCATGGCGGCAGCACGCCAGCCGAAGGGCCAAAGAAACGCTGGGCGCCCTGCGCGGGCTCGAACCCTGCGGCCGCCGAGCGCGCCATCAAGGTCGCCGCGATGCGGTCGTCCTGCTCCACACCGCGGCCATTGCCGTACATCCAGGCGAGTGCAAACAGGCCTTCCGCGTCGCCATAGCGCGCCGCATCGCAGTACAGCTCCGCGGCACGCAGCGGATCCTGCGGCATGCCTTCACCGTGTTCGTATTGCGTGCCGAGGGCGACGAGCTGCTTCGCCAGCGTCGCACGTGGATCGGCCAGCGGTTCGTCCGCCGCCAGCGCGGGAAAGCCGACGGCACACAGGGCCAAGAGAAGCAAACGCAGGCTACGCATGGCATCCCCCGGCACCGTGCGGCGCCGTGTCACAGCCTCCAGAGGCGCGCGCCGGCCGCTTCGACTTCCGCCGGCGCGTAGGCGCTCTTGACGTCGGTGAACACCCCGCCCGGCAACAGCTTGGTCACGAGCTGCGCGACCCCCATATCGGCATAGGCTTGGTGGCTCACCGCGGCGACGATTGCAGACGCCTTCGGCAAGGCATCCCAGGCGGTCAGCGATACGCCGTACTCATGCTCCGCTTCGCCGCTCTCGGCGATCGGATCGTGTACGTGGACGTTGACGCCAAAGCTGCGCAGCTCGCGGATCACGTCGATCACCTTGCTGTTGCGCAGATCGGGGCAGTTCTCCTTGAAGGTCAGGCCCAGCACGATAACGTTCGCGCCCTTGACCGGCAGGTCATTCGCGATCATCTGCTTCACGGTCTGCTCGGCGATGTACTTGCCCATGCCATCGTTGATGCGGCGCCCAGCGAGGATCACCTGCGGGTGATAGCCCAGCATGTCGGCCTTGTAGGTCAAGTAATACGGGTCGACGCCGATGCAGTGGCCACCGACCAGACCCGGGCGGAAAGGCAGGAAGTTCCACTTGGTGCCGGCTGCCTTCAGCACTTCCAGCGTGTCGATACCGATCTTGTGGAAGATCAGTGCCAGCTCGTTCATCAGCGCGATGTTCAGATCGCGCTGCGTGTTCTCGATGACTTTCGCCGCTTCCGCCACCTTGATGCTCGATGCCGGGTATACGCCCGCGGTGATCACCGCACCGTACAGCGCCTGCACCTTTTCGAGCGTCGCCGGCGTGTCACCCGACACAACTTTGACGATACGGGTGAGCGTGCGCTCCTTGTCACCCGGATTGATCCGTTCCGGGCTGTAGCCGACAAAGAAATCCTCTTTCCACTTGAGGCCCGAGTGCTTCTCGATGATCGGAATGCAGACCTCTTCCGTCGCACCGGGGTAGACGGTCGACTCGTACACGACGACCGCGCCGCGTTTGATGTGCTTGCCCACCGATTCCGACGACTTGACCAGCGGCGTGAAATCCGGCTGGTGCGCGTCGTCGACCGGCGTCGGTACCGCCACGATGATGAAGTCCGCCTCGGAAATCACCTTCGGGTCGGTATGGCAGGTGAGCTGCGTTGCTGCGCGCAGATCCTCACTGGAAACCTCGCCGGTCGGATCGACGAAACCACGATAGGCGGCGACCTTCTGCTCCGAGAGGTCAAAACCCAGCGTGCGGTACTTTTTGCCAAACTCGACGGCGAGCGGCAGGCCAACGTATCCAAGGCCAATCACAGCAACGGTTGTCATGATCTTTGCGGCGTGAGAGCCAGTAAGTTTGTCAGAGGGTCTTGAGCAGCGATTCGGCGTCGCTGCGCAAGGACGAGTTTTCCGGCGCGGCTTTTACCACCGCGGCGGCTTCCGATTTGGCGCCGGCCTTGTCGCCGGCCTGAGCCAGTGCGCGGGCAAGATTCAAGCGCAGCGACGGATTGTTCGGCGCGCCAGCAACGGCCTTGCGCAGCACTTCGACGGCGGGCTTGGGCTGGCCAGAGTCGAGCAGGATCTGCGCCTTGGTGTCGAGAATCGCGGGATTGTCGGGTGCAAGTTGAAGCGCCTGGTCGACATACGACATTGCCTTCGGATCCTTCACCTTGCTACCCACCCAGCCGAGGTTGTTGAGCGTCACGGCGTTCTTCGGGTCGAGCTCCAGCAGGGCACGATAGGCTTTGGCGGCGCCTTCATAGTCCTTCGCGGCAAGTGCGCGCTCGGCGATGTAGGAGCGGAATGGCACATCCTTGGGGTTTTGCGCCAGCCATGCAGCGGCCAGTTTGTCGGCCTCAGCACGCTGCCCCGATTCGATCAGGCCACTGTGGTACTTGATTGCGACCGGCCCGACCTTGGCGAGCTCGTAAGCCTTGGCATAGGCCTTGTTGGCGGCGGCCCAGTCCTTCGATTGCGCGTACGCGTCGCCTTCATAGATCCAGCCCGCGGCTTCCTTCGGATGCTGCTTCTGCACTTCGCGTGCAATCGCGACGGCGTCGTTCGTACTGCGTTGCTCAATCTTGAGCGCAACCAGTCGCTGTTGTGCCTCAAGCAGATCGGGCCGCAGTTTGAGCACTTTGCGCAGCGTATCCTCCGCCGCCTGCACATCCTTCGCCACCCGCTGCAGATCAGACAGCATCAGCCACGGTGCCGGCAGCTGGGGCTGCACGCCGATCAGCTTCTGCAACGTTGCGATCGCCTGCTGCGTTTCGCCTGCGCGCGACTGCGCACGGGCGGCGGCCATTAGTACGTCGGGATCAGACGGGAACGCGGCAACAAGATCCTGGGCAACACTCAGCGCCCCCTTGTTGTCGCCGGTACCTTGCAGCAGCTCCAGCAACGCAAGCTTGGGCGCCGCGACACCCGGATTGGCCGCGACGGCCCGGTCAAGCACCTTGCGGACCTCCTCCGGTTTGGCGCCACTGTCGGCCATCTGACGTGCCAGCAACAGGTAGGCCTCGACAGCCTTCGGATTCTTCTCGATGATCTTCTCGAAACGCGCGCGCGCGTCACTGGGCTTGCCGGCCATGACGTCGAGCCGCGCGAGATTCATCGCGGCGGCAAGGTAATTGGGTTGCAGCTCGATCGATTTCTCGAACGCCTTCCGTGCACCAGCGCTGTCCTTGCCGGCCATCAATACGCCACCAAGCAGGTTGTAACCCAAGGGGTTATCCGGCTGGCGCTGGATCATGCGATCGACCACGGCACGTGCCTTCGGCACGTTGCCGCTGCGCAGATGGGCCATGATCAGCGTTACTTCGGCCTCGTCGCTGCCATCCTCAATCGACGCGGCTGCTTCGATGTCGCGCATCGCGGCGTCGCTGTCACCGGTGGCGAGTTTCGATACGCCCAAACGCAAACGCGACGCGGCATCCTTCGGATCGAGCGCGGCCGCCTTGGCAAAGAGTTCCGATGAGCGCGCGAATTCACCGTTCTGCAGTGAGGCCTGACCCGCCAACATTAGGGTCTCGCGATCTGGACTCTTTGACAGCAATGGGTTGAGCGTATCGAAGGCCTTCGCGGGATCCTTTGCGGCCAGCTGAGCACGCGCAAGCAGGCGACGCGGTCCCGGCGCATCCGGCGCCTTCGCAACGAGTTTTTCGAAATCTGCCTGAGCCTGCACGAAGTCGCGCAAACGCATGTGCGCAACACCCGCCAGCATCACCGCAGGCAGATAGTCCGGCGCGGCGCTGAGGACCTGCTGCGCCGCATCCCGCGCCTTGTCGTTCTTGCCACGGTAGAGGGCGACGACGCCCTCGAGATGACGAATCAGAATGTGCTTGGGTGAGACCTTCTTGGCCTCGGCAATGGTCGCGTCGGCCTTGTCGAGCTGCTTCTGATTGATGTAGATCTGCGCCAGCCGCATACGCGGCGGCACCAGCTGCGGGCGCAGTTTGATCGCGCATTCAAGATCGGCAACCGCTTCATCGGCCTTGCCCTCGGCGAGCTTGAGTTCGGCACGAAGCGTGATCGCATCGTATTCGGACGGGTTCTTCGCAATTGCGTCATCAAGAATGGCCGTCGCCGCAGGGAGATCGTGGCGCGACACCTTGAGGCGCGCAAAAGCAATGGCCGCCGGACCAAAGCCCGGCGAGGCATCGAGCGCCTCACGCAGTGCGGCCTCTGCGCGATCCTGTTGATTGAGCATCAAATAGGCGTCGGATAAACCAACGGCAACCGCCGCCTTTGCAGCCGGCTGCTGGGGCTTCATCGCGCTGTACTCGGTAACGACCTGCTGCGCCTTGTCGAGCGCCAGCAATGCTCGCGACAGCGGCACCGCGACCGATTCGAGCGGATAGCCGGCTTCGAGCGCCTTGCGGAGTTCCTTTTCCGCCCCCTGCACATCACCGCTGTCGAGCAGAATCTTGCCGAACAGAAAACGCGCCTCAGCAAGGCCCGGATCCTTCTGCAACGCGTTCTTCAACTGGATCGTGGCTGCGTTGTTGTCCCCTTTGGCCAGATAGTCGCGCGCGGAGCTCAACATCTTCTGGGGATCGTCGCCACACCCGACGAGCAGAGCTGCCGCCAGTAGCGCGGCGAGCAGGCTGGAAATACGTGACTGCGTCATGAAAGGTCCTGTCGGGTCAAACCGGGTCTTTCTTCAACCCGAATCGATTCATCAGATCGTAGAGTGTCGGGCGGCTGATACCGAGCACTTCGGCCGCTCGAGCGATATTGCCGTTCACCCGCGCGAGCACGCGCACAACCGCCCGCCGCTCCGCTTCATCGCGTACCGCGCGCAGATTGAGGGCTTCGAGATCCTCATCCGGTGCATCAAGACCAAGGTCGTCTGCGGTGATGCGACCAGCGTCCGCCATGATCACCGCGCGCTTGACACAGTTCTCCAGTTCGCGAACATTGCCGGGCCAGCGATGCGCTGCAAGCGCCGCAAGCGCGTCATCCGTAAACCCCATCGAACCGCGCCTGTGCTCATTCGCGAAACGCTGCACAAACGCGTGCGCCAGCAACAACGCATCACCGTCGCGATCGCGAACCGGGGGGATATCGACAACGATTTCAGCTAGCCGATAAAACAGATCCTCACGGAATCGACCTTGAGCGATCAGCGATTTGAGATCCTGGTGCGTGGCACACACGATTCGCACATCAACTGGGATCTCCTCCCTCCCTCCGATTCGCTCGACAACACGCTCCTGCAGGAAGCGCAGCAGCTTCGCCTGTAGGGCGATCGGCAGGTCGCCGATCTCATCGAGAAACAGCGTCCCCTTGTGCGCAAGTTCAAACTTGCCGGGCGTCTGCTTTACGGCCCCGGTGAACGCACCCTTCTCGTAGCCGAACAACTCGCTCTCAAGCAGGTTCTCCGGAATCGCCGCGCAGTTGATCGCAATAAAGCGCGCCGCGCGACGCGGTGACGCTTCATGCAGCCCACGCGCCAGCACTTCCTTGCCGGTGCCACTCTCGCCAAGCAGCATGACGGTGACGTTGGCGCTCGACACCTTCTCGATCGTGCGCAGGATGCGCAGCATCGCGGCGTCCCGCGTGATGACCGCACCCAGCGGCCCACCCGCATGCTGTGTCTGCAGGCGACGATTCTCGTGCTGGAGATCGTACAAACGAAACGCACGATCGATCGTCAGCATCAACAATTCCGGCTCGAATGGCTTGGCGAAGAAGTCGTAGGCGCCCGCACCGACGGCACGCACCGCATTTTCACGGTCGTGCTGGCCCGTCAAGACAATGACCTTGGTGTCTGGCGCGAGTGACAAAATCTCGCCAAGAAGGCGGAAGCCCTCCGTCGTATCGTCAGGCGAGGGGGGCAGGCCGAGGTCCATCGTCACGACCGCGGGCTCGTAGCGGCGAACTTGGGCGATCGCCGACTCCCGATCGTCTGCTGTCACTACTTCGTACTGATCAAATGCCCACCGCATCTGCTTCTGCAGTGCTGGGTCATCCTCCACGATCAGGAGCGTGCGTTTTCGGTCATTCATTTTTCATGCCGCCTCAGCCGGCGCTACCGCTTCCCGTACGCACGGCAGCCATACCTGCATAGTCGTTCCGTGCCCCGGCTCGCTCTCTACGTCGATCCGACCACCCAATTCGGTGATGTATTGCAGGGTTTCATAGGCGCCGATCCCCATGCCGGCATCCTTGGTGCTCTGGAAGGGTTTGAACAGTCGCTCACGGACGAACTGAACCGACATGCCGCAACCGCTGTCGCGCACTTCGATGCAGGCCATTCCTTCCCGTTCAAACACCTTGATTCCGACAATACCATCGTCACCAGTGGCGTCGAGTGCATTTTGCACCACATGACCAACAACTCTTTCAATACGCTCCGGGTGCGCCATTGCGACGGGCGTGGCATCGAGCCTGACGCCCACGAGTGGGCGCTGGTGGCGCTTGCCGTCCGCAATTCGCTGCGCCAGATCGCCAAGACTGACAGGGCGTCGCATATCGATCGAGCGCTTTTCCTGCAGCTGCGACATCAAGCCCTTCATTCGCTCCTGTACATGACGCACGGTATCGAGCATGTCTTGCTGGAACTCCGGGTTGTCCTTGTGTCGATCGGCGTTTCGCAACATCAGCTGCAACTGCGCGACGAGGTTCTTGAGGTCATGGACGACGAACGCGGACATGCGATTGAAAGCATCGAATTTCTGCGCCTCCATCAACGCCTCGGCGGCCTGATGCCGCCCCAGGTGCACGGCAGCCTGTCGCGACGCCGTCTTGAGCAGATCAAGCACTTCCCAATCGACGTCGATGCTCGTCCGCGCCGTCATCAGCACTACGAAGCCCACCATTTCGAGCTCGACGAACAAGGGCACGATCAGCCATGCATCGGGTGCCTGTTCGAGCCAACCAGGAGGCACAAACCCTTCGTAGATCGATGGCTGGCTGCGCACTTCAGCCAAGTCAACGATCCAGCCACGTTGCATGAGAAATCGCGCAAACGCTCCGTCGGCGGGTTCGGCAGCATCGACTTGCACGTGATTGAGCCGCGCGTGGGGGACGTAGCCACCGCTGCGATCCTTCAACCACAATATACCGCCTGGGCTCTCGACCAGATCGGCGAGGCCGCGGATCACCGCGATCGACAAATCCGCGCCGCCGCCAGATACAGCAAGCGCCTGTGTGAAGCGCAGCCACTCGGCACGGTAGTCGTACCGGTAGCTAAAGAAGTGCTTCGCGAGAAACACGCGCAACTTCGCACGAAAGGCGCCAGAGAAGAGCACGATCGCGCAAGCCAGCAGGCCGCCGAAGAGCAGCAGTATCTGCAGCGCAGCGCCCCACTCTCCGCCAAAGAAGCGAACCCAGTAACCGGCGGCGGCAACAGCCAGCAGGAATGTGCCCGCAACGCCCAACGTCGCTGAGTGGAATACGACCTCGCGCGAAACGCTGATGCGGAAATTCCAGTTACGGCTTCTGCCAGCCGAAATCGCAACCAGCACCATGGCCGCACACCAGACAAAACCGCGCATTCCCCACAAGGTCAGATCGACGCGCCTGAACATGAACGCATCTGCCCCGACGTAAACGTCGAAGAAGAACGCGCCAAGCAGTCCGACCGCCAGCGGCTTGATGCCCCAACGCGATTGCTCAGGGAAGTTTCGGTAGAGCTGCTCGATCGCAACCAGCCCAGAAACGGCACTAGCCAGCGTCAGCACCGCAACAAGTTGGCCGCCAAGCAAGCCTGACACAAGTCCGGCGGCGCCAAACAGATCGACCAGGAAACGCACGCCGACGACGCCCACCGCAATCTGGCGCACACGCGCGATCGACGGCGACAACTCCGAGCCCGTCAGCTCAAGCAGCGAAAAAAGGAACATCAACCAAGCCGCGATGCGGAGGCTGTCCAGCATGCTGCTGGCAGCCCAAAGCAACCACGCTGGGTCGAGCGCAAAGACGAGCGAAACGAGCGCCCACACCAGACTTGCGGCAATGGCGTAGAGCAGCAGCGCGCCCTGGCGGCCGCCACGCCAGCTGAGGCGCAGGTGCAATCCAACAAGCACGAAAACAAGCGCCGCCAGAGCATAGCCGGCGGCAACCATGACTGCTGGAACGGCGTTCATTGACGCCCCTTAACCATTTGCCGCGCGCGTGCGGCTTCCTTGGTCGCCACCCTTAGTGGGCCCCTTCGCCGGTCAAAACCACGCGAACGGTCTCAGCGAGAATCAGCACATCAAGGAACAGCGTGTGATTCTTGACGTAGTAAAGATCGTACTGGAGCTTCTGAATCGCATCGTCGACCGTGGAGCCATACTGATATCGCACCTGAGCCCAGCCGGTCAGGCCTGGCTTAACGCTATGGCGAACGGCGAAGAACGGGATCTCGCGTGCAAGCTGATCGACAAAATAAGGACGCTCCGGACGCGGCCCTACAAGGCTCATTTCGCCACGGATGACGTTCAGCAACTGCGGCAACTCATCAATGCGCGTTTTGCGGATGATCCGGCCAACTCTGGTCACGCGATCATCGCGGGCCGAAGCCCAGCGGGGCTTTCCATCCTTCTCCGCGTCGGTGCGCATGCTACGGAACTTGATCACGCGGAACACGCGGCCGCCACGACCAACGCGCTCCTGTGTGTAGAAAACTGGAAAACCGGACTCGACGGCAATCGCGACCGCGGTCAGCGCCATGACCGGCAGCGCCAACACCAGCATCACCGTCCCCACGACAAGGTCGAAACAACGTTTGATCGTGGAGCGCAGCCAACCCTGACGGAATCCATCGCCGTAGATCAGCCAGCTCGCCTTCAGCGCATCGATCCGAACCTGACCACGCACACGTTCGTAGAAGGACGAGAGGTCCAGCACCTTGACGCCGGCAAGCTTGCAGTCGAGCAACTGTTTGAGCGACATCGAACCGCCGCGTCGCTCACGCACCGCAACGATGATTTCATTGACGTCATGCGCCCTGACCGCTTCAAGCAACGATGCGTTGGCGGCCAAAATCCGGTGGTTCGAAACCACGACATCGTCGTTGTTCACCGCTGGATAGAAACCGACCACCTGCAGCGCACGCGTGCTTTGACTGCGCAGGCTTTGATCCACAGCCGCCGCTTCGTTACCGGTGCCGATGACGAGAATGCGGCGGCGCAGCAGCGGTTCGCCCGCAGCGCCCACGACAAAGCCACGCAACGCAAGAATAGCGCCGAGCAATAACACAACCGTCAGCTCGCCGCGCTGTTGGTCAAAGATGCCCCAAGGCAGGATGCGGAACACGGCGTAAGCGATCGGGATGCTCGCCAGCAAGGACAGCAGAATGCGGGCGAGCGTGTCGTACAAGCTGGACGTCGGGCCGCCGCGATAGAGACCCAACGCGCTGTTGAGCGCAATCATGATGACGGCAAACACCAGCGCGGAAGGCGCCAGCGCCTCAACGAGCGCGAAACCGCCGCTCAACTGCATGGACGCCGCAACGAGGATGGCGGCGAACAGCAACAGGCTATCGAATAGCACCTGCGCAAACGCGTTGGCCGGTACGTAGTGATTGAAAAGTCGAAGCATGGTGTCCCACCCTTGCGCCACACCGCCCTGCCCGGCGGGCAACGCGCAATTGCTTTAATGGGACCGACGATACCCGAGCATGCGAGACATTCGCGTGAAGGACGTCACATTCGACAAAGCCGCCAAATTGAGCGTTTTTTCAATCAAAACAAATGCTTGACAAGATTTAATGAAAAGAAAACGCAGGTGCACGTGCGCACCGTCACAGTTCAACCTGAGTTCCGAACTCGACCACTCGGTTCGCAGGTATCCGGAAGAAGTCGGCCGCACTGCCGGAGTTGCGGAACATGAAGATGAACAGGCGCTCGCGCCACATCGGCATGACGCCCTTGATACGCGGAATCAGCTTCTCTCGACCGAGGAAGAATGACGTTTCCATCATCTCGAACTCGAAGCCCTGTCCCTGCGCCTGGAGCAGCGCGGCAGGAATGTCCGGGTCGTCCTTAAAACCGTAGTGCACCGAGATGCGCTGAAAACCGTAGTCCAGATGCTCGACCCAAACGCGGTCAATCTCTGGCACGAAGGGCACATCTTCAGTTACGACTGTCAGCAAGACGACGCGTTCATGGAGCACCTTGTTATGCAGCAGGTTATGCAACAGCGCCCGCGGCACGCCCTCAAGATTCGTGGTCATGAAGATGCCGGTGCCGGCAACGCGCTGAGGGGGCGAGTGAAACAACGACTGAATGAAAAGTTCGAGTGGGATCGTGTCGGTGCGTGTCCGCTCGGCGACAAGCTGACGCCCCCGCCGCCACGTTGCCAGCAGCAGGAATATCCCCAAGCCCATCGTCAGCGGGAACCAGCCGCCATCAAGAATCTTCACCGAGCACGCGGAGACAAACGCCAGGTCAACAATCAGGAAACCGGCGAGGAAAATACCCCCTTGCAAGCCGGACCAGCCCCACAAGCTGCGCACCACGATAAACGCCAGCACAGTGTCAATCAGCATCGTCAGGGTCACCGCGATGCCATAGGCCGACGCCAGCGCGCTTGACGATTTGAAACCAATCACCAGCGCTAATACCGCACCCAGCAGCCCCCAGTTGATACCAGGCACATAGACCTGCCCGATTTCCTTCGCCGACGTGTGAATCAGGCTGAAACGCGGGCAATAGCCCAGTTGCATCGCCTGGCGGGTCAACGAAAATGCGCCAGAGATAACCGCCTGCGATGCAATGATGGCAGCCAAGGTCGCCAGCCCAACCATCGGATAGAGCATCCAGGGCGGAGCCAGCAGGAAGAAGGGATTCCTCGCCGCGCTCGGGTCGGCGACCAACAGCGCCCCTTGGCCAAGGTAGTTCAGATAGATGCTGGGCAGAACCAAACCAAACCATGCCAACTTGATGGGCTTGCGGCCGAAGTGCCCCATGTCGGCATACAAGGCCTCCGCGCCGGTTACCGCGAGCACAACCGACCCCAACACGAGAAATCCGTGGAGTTGGTGCTCGGCGAGGAACTGCAGCGCATGCAGCGGGTTGAGTGCGAGCAGCACGCTCGGCATCTCGATCACCTTGTGCAGCCCCAGCACGCCGAGGGTTACGAACCAGAGAATCATGACCGGCCCAAACAGCGCACCAACACTTGCCGTGCCCTTTCTCTGGAAAGCAAAGAGCACAACGATAATCACAAGTGACAGCGGCAAAACGAGCGGCGCAAACGCAGGCTGGGTGACTGCCACACCCTCGACCGCCGATAGTACCGAGATTGCCGGCGTAATCACGCCATCGCCGTAGAAAAGCGCTGCACCAAACAGCCCTGCGGCCGTCAGCCACCAGATCGCACGCGGATCCTTCGCGGCAGTGCGTTGAGCCAGCGCCATCAGCGCCATGATGCCGCCCTCGCCACGGTTATCGGCACGCATGATGAACACCACGTACTTCAACGCGACGATGATGATCAGCGCCCAGAACACCAGGGACAGAATGCCGAGAACGTTTGCATGCGACGGCTCCAGCCCGTGGGAGCCGAACACCTCTTTCATCGTATACAGCGGACTGGTCCCGATATCCCCGAAAACCACGCCGATCGCGGCGACTGTGAGTGCCGCAAGGCGGCCTCGCGATTGCGGTGCGGCGTGCGTACCGTCAGGGGTGTTCTGCATGTTTGATCGAGCGGACACGCGCGTGTCCGGTGCTGCCCTGCAATAAAAGTGGCGCGGATTATAGGCGTGTCGCCGTTGCACCGCACTCAAGTTCGGCGCAACGCCCCTGCACAGGCAGCCGGGTGGCGCGTCGGTGCTACACTCGGCCGCAATTCAAGAGCGCAAGCGACGATTGCATGAACGTCATCCAACGACCGATTCCTGCCGGCAAGGTCTACCTGATCGGCGCAGGCCCCGGCGAAGCAGACCTGCTGACGGTACGTGCTGCACGCGTGATTGGACAAGCGGATGCTGTTGTCTACGACCATCTTGTGGGCGATGGCGTGATGGCGCTGATCCCGACCGATGCCGAGAAGATTTACGTCGGCAAGGAAGCCGGCAACCACACCCTGCCGCAGGAATCTATCAACACGCTGCTGGTGCGGCTCGCGCAGGCTGGAAAGCGCGTGGTGCGGCTCAAAGGCGGCGACCCATTCATTTTCGGGCGTGGCGGTGAAGAAATTCTTGAGCTGATCG
>CAMFLH010000094.1 GCA_945957295.1 uncultured Uliginosibacterium sp. | reverse complement strand
GATGGAGCGTCTGCGCACCGCCGATGTGGTGCTCACCGGCATCACCTCACCGGCATTGCTGCTGCAGCACGTGCTGCGGCAGCAGGTGCGCAGCCATGCCCGCCTGCTGGTCGTCACGCTCACGCCGGCAGGCCTACGCCAGACGCTTTTCGAAGACGGCAATCTGCGCTTCTCGCGCCTCGCCACGAACACCGAATCGCACACCGCGGCCTGGGGTGCGGCGATCCCGTTCGAGGTGCAGAAAACCTATCAGTATCTCGTCACACAGCGGGTGATCGCTCGCGGCACGCCGATCGTCACCGCTGTGTTGGCCCACGAGCACGCCATGGCGGCAGTGCGTAACGCCTGCGTCGATTCGGATGTACTGCGCTATGTGCTCGTCGATCCGGTCGAGCGCGCCCAAGCGCTTGGCCTGCGCAACCCGCCGGCGGATTCGGATTCGACACCACTGCTGCTGCATGTGGCGGCGCGGGATGCCGGCACAGCGCAGTTCGCCCCTGCGCGCGACCGCCTGGCGTGGCGCTGGTGGGTCGCGCGCCGGATCGCCATCGCGTGTGGCCTTGTCGGCATGAGCGCAGCCTTGTTGTTTGCCAGCAAAACCGTTTTCGACGCCCGTACGCTGAGGCAGTCGATCGAAGAGATCGAGCTCGACACACGTGGGCGCCATCTTCGCTATGAGCGCCTGCTCGCGACGCTGCCGAAACTACCGGTGTCGCTCGATGCGCTGCAGGCCGGCATCGGCGGCTTCGAACGCCTCGACAAACTGGCGAACGGACCGGCAGATGTGCTGGTGCGACTCAGCCGGGCACTGGATCGCCACCCCGGCATCGACCTCCGGCGCATCGAATGGTCGCTCGCGCCGGAAGCGCTCGATCGCGCAAACGGCACCCGCCCGGCCGGCGCCGCACCTGCGGCCCCGGGCGCCCAACCGATACGTGATCAGCTAACCCTGGAAGCCAGCCTGCCCGGCGCGGCCGGCCTGAGCCAACGCGAAGCGGTGATGGCAATCAACGCCCTGCTCGACGACATCCGGCGCGAGGGCGCCGTCGATGCGAGCATCGTGCGGCTTCCGTTCGAATACACCTCGGATCGCACCCTGCGCAGCAACAGTGGGCCGCGCGAACCCGAGTCGCGTTTCGTGCTCAAGGCAAGCTACCCGGAAGGAAGGTCGCGTTGATGAACGCCCCAGCGATGCGCCGCTTCGTGCTTGCCATGCTGCTGGCTATCGGCATGATCGGCATTGGCTTCGCCGCGCTATCGATCGCCTTGCGCGGAAAGCAGCAGGCTGAGGCTGACTACCGCCGCGCGAGCGACGAGCGCGACGCGATTGCGGCTCGCCTCAGCCGCGCCCAACAGGATGAACCCGAAATCCGGCGTGCGCTGGCGCGATTCGAAAACCTGCGCCAGCAAGGCGTGATCGGCCCCGAGCGCCGTCTGGAATGGGCTGAGGCGCTGACCCGTGAGCGCACACAGCGAAAGTTGGCGCAACTGGAGTTCGAGCTCGCACCACAGCGCAGCGTCGCCGCCGCCACGCCGGAACTACCGCTGCAAGCCAGTACGATGATGCTGCGCACCCAGCTATGGCATGAAGGCGATCTGCTGCGCTTGCTCGCCGACTTGCGCGCACTACGTAGCGCCACGGTACTGCCGCGGCGCTGTACGCTGGACCGAGGTTCGGACACCGCCACCGAGGGCGCTCCCCTGTCCGCAGTTTGTGAGCTAGACTGGATTACGCTTGGTACTCCAGGCTCGCATACCCCATGAAATCCACCATCCTGATCCTGCTGCTGGCTGCCGGCCCGGTCTTCGCGCAAAGCGCCCCGCCAGACCCGTCCGCCCCGCTCGGCCGGCTGTTCAATACCGCCGAACGGCGCGCAAAACTCGACAGCATGCGGGAACGCAACGTCGAACCCGGCGTCGCCGCACCAGCCGAATCCGAGTTGCGGCTGGATGGCATCGTCCGCACCAGCGACGGACGCAGCACAGTGTGGGTCAACGGTGTCGCTCGCGACAATCGCGGGCCGGTGCTCAAGATCGGCGAGCGCAGCGCACGCGTCGCTACCGGTCACGGACAATCCATCGAGCTACCCGTCGGCGCCTCGGTCCGCATGGTCTCCGACGACGGCACGCGGTGAAGGAAGTCAAAGGCTCGCGCGGCTTCGCGCTGCCGACCCTGCTGATCCTCTTGAGTGCCATCGCCGCCTTCGTCGCGGTCAAGACCCTGCGGACCTTCGGCGGCTTTGAACTGCGCGCAAGCATGCAGACCGACAAGGCACTGCAACTCGCGCGGGATGCCCTCATCGCCCATGCAGCATGGGAAGACAGCTCACCCGGGAGCCTCCTGTGCCCTGATCTGAACAACGATGGGGCCGCTGAGGGCACCTGCGCCGCCAACGTGATCGGTCGCCTGCCTTGGCGTACGCTGGGTATCTCGCAGCCGCTGGACGGCAGCGGCGAATGCCTGTGGTACGCGCTGTCGCCAGGTGCGCGAAGCCAGCTAGCGCCTTCGTTGCGCGGCCAATCGCAACCTGTGTTGAATCCGGAGCCCCCGGCCGCGGATCATCCCTACACGCCATTCACGGGAGAGCTAACGCTACGTGACAGCACGACCAGACTCGGCCAGAAGGTCGTTGCCGTAATCATCTCGCCCGGTCGCGCGCTTTCAGGCCAAGCTCGAACAGCCCCCACATCCGGGTGCAACGGTGGCGATGCGAGTGCGTATCTAGAAAGCCGAGATGGCATCAACAATGCGGCTGGCGGACCCAATTTCGTAACCGGCAGCGCGGATACCGCATTCAACGACCGGATCATGGGCCTCACGTCAGACCAGTTGTTCGCGGCAGCGAAGGCACGCGTACTGATCGAGTTGGCCGGGCGTGGCATCCCTGCAAAAACCGGCTTACGCTTTCTCTTCGGGCCAAGCTCGATCCCGAGCATGAGCCCCAGCGAACTCCAAGACCCGTTGAGCGGTTACTTGAAGATTGATTTTCTCAATCCGGCGGTGCTACGAGCGTTCCCCGCTCCACCAACGCCGAAGGCCGACGAAAAGAACGTCGATCCCGCGATTGAAGTGCAAGAGATTGACGGATGTCCGCACTACGTCGTCACGCGCGTGAAACTCGATGTGTACGGGCAGCCAGTTATCGGAACAGACGGCTTACCCGTGCGCGAAGTGCGAGGAAGCGCCGACGGGAATTACGCAGTCGAATGGCTGTGTTTCAACCGGTGGGCCGAGCGCACCCAATACACCCCCATCGACCCTGACGGCGCGCGGCTCAACCTTACCGGCTGGCAAACGGAATTCAGCATTGCAAGCCCTCCCCGCCTCGTCCGCACTCCAATCACTCCAAGTCCATGACCCGCACTCGCAATTGCACCAAGAGCCACGGTTTCACCCTCATCGAGCTCGCCGTTGCGATGACCGTGATCGCCATTCTCGGCGCCAGCGTGCTGATGGCGGTGCGCGTTCAAATGACGCAACGTCAGACAGCCGAAACGCGAGCGGCGCTGGACGAGGCACGCGAGGCGCTGCTTGCATTTGCGGCGGCCAACGGCCATCTCGCTTGCCCGGCAATTGGCGGCGCACCAGATCAAGGGCAGGAGAACCGCGACCCGAACACCGGCGCCTGTAAGTCACGGCGCGGCCTTCTTCCATGGAGCACGTTGGGCATCGTTGCAATCGACGGGTACGGGCGCCGGCTCGCTTACGCTACGAGCAACGAGGTAAGCGATGCGTCACCACCGATCACGCTCGACACGGTGATCCCCGCCGGCAAACTGTCGATCCAGTCCGGTCAGGGCGGCAGCACCAAACTGGCCAGTGACGACGCAGTGATCGCGGCGATCTGGTCGTACGGCGCCAACGGCCTGTTTGGCACCACGGCAGACGGCAATACGATCGACGGCGCCGCGACGGCCGGCAATGACGAAAAAACCAACGGCGCTCTTGCCGAGTCGCGGGTCATTGCGCGAGACATCAGCGAGAACGCTGCGGCGCCCGGCGGCGCGTTCGACGACGATGTCATCTGGCTGTCGCGCTATGTGCTGTTCAACCGCATGATTACCGCCGGCAAGCTGCCTTGACCCGCGTCGCATCACGGCGACACACTGTCTGGCATCATGCACAGCACGATGAGCTTCATTGAGCGCCTGCGCAACGCAGGTATCACCCCCAACGATAGCGAAGAACTGCGGCTGCAGAAGGCGCTGCTCGTACTCGCGAGCGGCCTCGTTTCGGTCGCGGCGATCGGCTGGCTGCTGATCTACTGGGCGCTCGGCCCGAAACTCTCGACCACACTGCCCTTCGTGCTGCAGGTGCTGGTGGCCGCGAACCTGCTGATCTACGCCGCGAGCGGCAATTTCGCGGTGTTCCGCTTCAGTCAGCTGGCGATCTTCCTGTTCTTCCCCTTCATCGCGCAGTGGGCACTGGGCAACTTCGTCACCGCGTCGGGCGTGATCCTGTGGGGCTTGCTTGCGCCGGTCGGCGCCTTGCTGTGTGCCGGCCCACGCGAATCCGTGCCATGGTTTGCCGCCTATGTGTTCCTGACACTGCTGACCGGCACCTTCGATTTCCTGCTCGCCGACTACCTCGTCGCAGCGCCGTCGCCCGTGCCGCTGAAAGCCTCGATGGCTTTCTTCACGCTCAACTTCGCGACGATCTCGACCATCGTCTGGCTGCTAATGCGTTTCGCGATTGTCGAGCGGCAGAAGGCGCGCGGCGAGCTGGAAGACGCACATCGTCAGCTGCATATCGAGCAGGAGCGTTCGGAGCGCCTGCTGCTCAACATCCTGCCCCACCCGGTCGCACAGCGCCTCAAGGACGACGATTGCACGATCGCGGATGGTTTCGCGGAAGTCACTGTGATGTTCGCCGACATTGTAAACTTCACCGAGCTCGCGTCGGACATGACACCGCAGCAGGTCTTCGGCATGTTGAACCGCGTCTTCTCTCAGTTCGACGAGATGGCCGAGCGGCGCGGGTTGGAGAAGATCAAGACGATTGGCGACGCCTACATGGTCGCCGGCGGCCTCAACACCGACCTGCGCGATCCCTGCGAGGCGGTTGCCCAACTGGCGCTGGACATGCGCGACTGGCTTGCGGGCGCAGGCGCCCGCGGCGCCAACCCGCTGCGCGTGCGGATCGGCATTGGCACCGGCCCAGTCGTTGCTGGTGTGGTAGGCAAGAAGAAGTTCATCTACGACCTGTGGGGCGACACGGTGAACCTTGCGAGCCGGATCACCGGCGAAGGCGCGCCGGGGTCGATCCAGTGCGACGCTGCCACCTACGACCGGCTCCGCAACCGCTTCGCGTTCGACCCGCCGCATATCGTTCCGATCAAGGGCAAGGGGACGGTCGTCGTGCATCGGCTGTCGGCCCGCCGCGACCTGGTCGACGCACAGCCGGACGCGCCTCAGCGAGTCGTATCGCCAGCCTGAGGGCGGTCGAGCCGGAAGCACACGGCGCCATCGCGGTTCTCCGCCAGACGCACGCGCCAGCCAAGCAAGGCCGCCTCGCGTGCCAACTGCATCAGCCCCACACCGAGCCCGGCATCCGATGCCACTGGCTCGCGTAGCAATCGCGTCGCCCGCTCTGGCGGCACCGCCTGGCCATCGTCACGTACATCCAGCGCAAAGTCGCGCCCGCGCCCGGTAAGCTGCACCACTATGTTGGGCCGACCGCGCACGTCGGCCTTGTCACGCGCGTTCTGCACACAGTTATCGACAAATCGATCAAACAAGCCGGCGGGCACACTCAGCATTGAGTCGGGCTCGCCGACACAGGCCACGTCATGCAGGCGAGCCGGCAAGCGCGCCCACCACTCTGGAAGGGACACCGACTCACTCGCATCAAGGCCTGGCTGCCGGAGCTTTTCAAGCGCAAGCCGCAAACGCGCCGCCAGCGCCGGTAGCTGGCGTTGAATCAGCGCGCGGGTACCCTCCGGATCGCGATCGAAACCGCTGTCAGCCGCGTACAGAATCGCCTCGAAAGCCTGCAGCAGGTTCTTCACGTCGTGCGTCAACCGCGCACCCGTCTCGTGAATCGCTCGCAGATAGCCAATCTCCGCGAGGTCAGCAGCCTGCCGTCGGGACACTAGGAACTCGGCAAGGATGTTGACCATCAATTCCCAACGCCACAGCGTCACCGCGTCCGCCGCGCCGCGCGTGCCGATCGTGACCGCCAGATCGCCGTGAACGATCCGGTTGGCATGGCGGCCAAGGCGACCCACGCTGCCTTGCAGACCCGGCTCAGCCTGCCATGCCACGCCCGTAACCCCGGGCAGCTCGAGCATCCGCGTCGCCGCAGCGGCAAGAAAGGCGGTCGCGGACGGCGCGTTACGCGCCTCCTCCGACACCTCTCCCAACCACTCCTCCAGCGGCAGCGACCCCGCCAATGCGCGGCGCGACAACAGCAGCGCGACGCCCGAGTAGCCGCCGCGCGGGTTCCACAGCCAGCCAAGCATAAGCAGCACCAGCGCCACAGAACCGACCGACTGCAGGAGTGCCCGCTCGTAGGAAGCGCCAGCGAGAAACATGAAGGCCAGCGCCGTCAGCACAATCACGCCGACTGCGAGCATCGCGGTTGCGGCTGCCGCGAAATCGGGCAAGGCGCCAGTGCGCTGGCGACGTTTCAGCAGTGCCGACAACGCAACCGTGAGCACAACGACATAGCCCGTGTCGCGCGCCAGTCGCGCGAGCAGTTGCCGCACGTCCGAGTCCAGCGGCACGCCGAAGGGCACCACCCAGGCGAGCAGGACGAGGACCAGATAACCGAAGCCCAACAGGTCCGGAACACGTTCGCGCCGCCCGCTTCGGCTGGCCGCCTGGGCGACAACCAGACCCGCCAGCATGCAAAGCCAGACCGACAGACTGACCCAGCCGAGCGCTAGCTGGAACACGACCAAACCTGCAAGCAATAGCACCAGTGGCATCGCATCAAGCCGGCGATTTGCCGCGACCATCGGTTGCCAAAGCAGAAACGCCCCGAGGTGTGCCGTCAGCAGCATGCGGCCGGGCCATGTGTCGTAACCCGCCACCAGCGCGAGCTGCAGGCAGGCCAGCATCGCGGCCAAGGCGTGGCCCGGTTTGCGGACCGCATCGCGCCAGCGCTCAGAGGCGATCACTGACATGCGGAAGGATCGTCCAGATTGCGTCGCCGAAGTGTCGAAATTTCGACAGATCGCTTTGTGGCGCAGCGCGGCAAGGGCTTTAAATCCTTGCAAGTAGAGAGAAATCGCCTCCCCAAAAAATGGGCACGGATCATGCTGAGATCTTCATGTACACAGCCTCCAACGGAATTCCATCATGAAACGGCAAGCGGGCTTCACCCTGGTCGAGATCGCGATTGTATTGGTCATCATCGGCCTGCTGCTCGGTGGCGTCCTGAAAGGCCAGGAGCTGATCGAGAGCGCCAAGGTCAAGAACATCGCGCAAGACATGCGCTCCATCTCGGTCGCGGTACTGACTTATCAGGACAAGTATCGGGCGCTACCAGGCGACGACACGAAGGCCGGGGGCGCGACCGGTCGATGGGGCGCCGAAGCATGCAGCGTGACGGGCGCGGGCAACGGCGTTATTGACGGCGATCCGTTTGCGGCGAAAGACTCATCGACAGAATCGTTTTGCGCATGGGAACACCTGCGTAGAGCCGGCCTCCTTACTGGCGAAGTCACGGACGGAAACCCCAAACATACGGACCTCGGGATCTTCGGGCTTACCAGTTCCCCGATCAGCAGCGCCAAGACCCGGTTGCGCGGCGTGCTCTACATCTGCGCCAACAACGTTCGCGGGCGCCGCGTTATTCCGCTAGACGCGCTCATGGATGACGGAGACCCAGCTACTGGATCAATGGTTGCGACGAAAGAGCTGACAGCGGCCGACAGCGGCTTCACGTTGGCTCCCGTGTCATCAGGAACTGTCGTCGACGGCGACTCCTATATCGTGTGTATGGGTTTTTGATCACGCTACGCGACACCACCGGGCCGCATAGGCGGCCCGGTGTCCTTCACCCCCCCTGCAACAGCCTCGCCTCTGCCGCCGCCAGCGACTCCGGCGTCCCCAGTAGCACCACCACGTCGCCAATCTCGAACACCAGATCCGATTCCGGGTTGATCGCGCGTACGCCGCGTCGCCGCACGGCGGAAACTTTTGCCCCCGCCTCCGGCAATTCGAGCTCAGCAATCGAACGGCCAATGCAGCCGGCACCATCGGGCAGCGCCACCGAGTGGAGACGTTCGAGCGTCGCATCGGGGTCGTCCGCAGCGTCGGATCGGCCATGGAAGTAGCCGCGCATCAGTGCATAGCGCTGCGAGCGAATATCCCGCACCCGCCGGATCACGCGTGACAACGGCACGCCGGTAAGCGCCATGGTGTGGCTGGCCAGCGTGATGCTGGTTTCAAAAATATCGGTCACCACTTCTGCCGCGCCGGCCGCCGTCAGCTTCTCAAGCTGAGCCTCTTCAAGCGCGCGGACGACCACAGGAATATCGGGTCGCAACTCACGCACCAGATCCGTCACGCGGCACGCCGACCCCACATCGGCATACGACACAACAATCGCAGCCGCGCGCGTGATGCCAGCGGCAATCAGCGTCTCGCGGCGCGCCGCGTCGCCATACACGACGGTCTCGCCCGCCGCAGCGGCCTCGCGCACACGATCGGGGTCGAGATCCAGGGCGACATAGCCAACGCCTTCCTTCTCGACAAAGCGCGCCAGCAACTGGCCCGTGCGGCCATAGCCGCAGATGATCACATGGCGATCCGTGGTCATCGACTGCGCGGCCACACGTGTCAGCTCCATCGAGCGCAACAGCCATTCGGAAGCAACGAAACGCATCACCAGCTTGTTGCTCGCCTGAACGATGAAGGGCGCCGCGAGCAGCGACAGCACCACGGACGCTACGGCCGCCTGGATCAACGCATCGCTTCCCAGCTTGTAGGCGGACATCTGTGACAGCAGCACGAAACCGAACTCGCCGCCGGCGCACAACCACAGGCCACTGCGTACCGCATTGCCCGGCGTCGCGCCGAACAGCCGCGAGGCTGCAAACACCACAGCGAACTTCGTCGCCAGAATGCCGACCAGCATGCCAAGCACCAGCAGTAGATGCCCGAAGATCACGCGTGCATCGAGGAAGGTGCCGACCGTGACGAGGAACAGGCCGAGCAGCACGTCGCGGAAAGGCTTGATGTCCTCTTCCACGCGATAGCGATACTCGGTCTCGGAAATCAGCATCCCTGCGACAAAGGCGCCCAGCGCAAGCGACAAACCAAAATGTTCGGTGAGCCAGGAAAGCCCGAGCGTCACCAGCAACACGTTGAGCATGAACAGCTGCGACGAACGCCGCCGCGCCACCAGCAAGAACCAGCGGCCGAGCAGGCGCTGCCCGAAATACAGCACGGCTGCGAGCAGTACGGTCGCCTTCAGCCCCGCCAGCAAAAGCAGTTGCAGCTGCGCCTCGGGCGGCTGCGACAGCGCGGGGATCAGCACCAGTAGCGGCACCACCGCCAAGTCCTGGAACAGCAGCACGCCCATCACCATGCGGCCATGCGGTGCATCGAGCTCCATGCGATCGATCAGGAGCTTCGACAGCAGCGCGGTGGAAGACATCGCGAGCGCCCCCCCGAGAACGAGCGCCGCCCCCGGCGGCACGCCCAGCAGCGAGCCCAGCGTCAGCGTGGCCAAGGTCGTCGCGCCAACCTGCGCCGCGCCAAGGCCAAACACCAGCCGCTTCATGCTCATCAGATGCGGCAGCGAAAACTCGAGGCCAATCGTGAACATCAGGAACACGACGCCGAACTCGGCCAGCGCCCGCGCGCTCGATTCATCCGGGATCAGGTTCAGCCCCGCCCGCCCGATCAGTGCGCCGACGGCGAGATAGGCCAACTCACCCGGCAGGCGCATGCGATGAAACAGCATCACGCCGACCACCGAAGCGGCAAGCAGCAACAGGACGAAATCGAGCGTATGCAACGGCGACATTGGCGTGTAATCAGCGCGCCCCGGCGCGAAAGGGCGGCAGGACCCGTCTGTTATAATGAAGGTCGAGTTTAACCGTTGCGCGACCATGCAAGAAACCAAGCCACAAGCCGTTTCCCGGGCGACTGACGACGAATTGTTGTCGCTCGGCCGCGATGTGCTGTCGATTGAAGCCGAAGCGGTGCTGACGCTGGCGCGCAAGCTCGACGGCAGTTTCGTCGCGGCGACGCGCATGATCCTCGGCGCGAGTGGCCGGGTCATCGTCACCGGCGTCGGCAAGTCCGGCCATATTGGCCGCAAGCTCGCGGCCACCTTCGCATCCACCGGAACACCCGCCTATTTCGTGCATGCGGCGGAGGCGGCGCATGGCGATCTCGGAATGATCACTTCGTCCGACATCGTGATCGCGCTGTCGAACTCCGGCACCACAGGTGAAGTGCTGACGATCGCGCCGCTGATCAAGCGCCACGGTGCGCACCTGATCGCAATCACCGGTAACCCCTCGTCCGCGCTCGCCAAGCTCGCCGACGTGCATCTCGACGCGACGATCGAGCGCGAAGCCTGCCCGCTGAACCTTGCGCCCACTGCGAGCACGACGGCCGCCCTCGCACTGGGCGACGCGCTGGCGGTCGCACTTCTCGATGCACGCGGTTTCGGCCCGGACGATTTTGCGCGCTCCCACCCTGGCGGTGCGCTCGGCCGCCGATTGCTGACGCGCGTTTCCGACGTGATGCGCACCGGAGAGCGCATCCCGCGCGTGCCTGAGTCCGCCACGTTCGCCGAGGCGTTGCTGGAAGTCACACGCGGCGGCATGGGCATGACCGCAATCGTCAACGAACAGAACCACGCCATCGGCATCTTCACCGACGGCGACTTGCGCCGGCTGCTCGGCGCCGAAACCGACATGCGCGGCCTGAAGGTGGCCGACGTGATGCACCGCAATCCACGCAACATCGCGCCGGACGCGCTCGCGGCAGAAGCCGCCGCCACCATGGAACGCGCACGCATCAACCAGATCCTCGTGATCGACGAAACGAAACAGCTGGTCGGCGCCTTGAACACGCACGACCTGATGGACGCAAAGGTAATCTGATGGACCGCGCACACGAACGCGCTGCACGCCTCAAACTGATGGCATTCGACGTCGACGGCGTGCTGACCGACGGCACCATCTGGTTCACCGCGGATGGCGATGTGATGAAGGGCTTCTCGACGCTGGATGGCCACGGCCTGCGCATGCTGCAAATGGCCGGCATCGAGCTAGCCATCATCACCGGGCGCCGCTCCAAAGCGCTTGAACAACGCTGCGCCAACCTGCAGATCGACCGCCTCTACCAAGGCGTGGAGGACAAACGCGCCGTGCTGCACACCCTGCTTGACGAGTTAAAGCTTGATGCCACGCAAGCCGGCTACATGGGCGACGATGTCGTCGATCTGCCGATCCTGCGCGCCTGCGGTTTCTCGGCAACCACTGCGGACGGCCACCCGCTGGTGCGCAACCACGTCGATATGGTCGCCAGTCGCCCCGGCGGACGCGGCGCCGCACGCGAAGTCTGCGATTTCATCCTGGCCGCGCAGGGCAAGCTCGACGCCTTCCACGCGCGCTACCTGGCCGACTGATGAAGCGCACCTGGTCCGCGCTGTTTCCGGTGCTGCTCGCGGCGCTGCTGGCCGGCACCGCGTTCTGGCTTGAGCGCTATGTCAGCGGGCAGGCCTCGCGCGCCGACGGCCGCTTCCGGCACGACCCCGACATGGTCGCAACGCGATCCGTGCAGGAGCGCTTCGATGCCACCGGAAAGCGCCTGTATGTGCTGGAAGCCACCATCGCTCGTCACTATCCCGATGACGACAGCACGCATGTCGAAGAGGCGAACCTGCAACACTTCGGCAAGCCTCAAACGCTGCATGTGACGGCACAGAAAGCCCGCGTTTCCGGGCCCGGCGACGAAGTGCTGCTGAGCGGCGAAGTCCGCGGCCGCCGTGACGCGGCTGAAGGTGTGCCCGAGATGACCTTCGAAACCACTGAGATCACGGTACGCCCGGACGAGGAGAAGGCTGTCACCGACAAGCCGGTACACATGACTCGCGGGCAATCCGTCATCGACGGCATCGGCCTCGAAATCGACCAGATCAATGGCGTTGCGATCATCGGACAAGCGCGCGCAACGCTCTACCGCAATACGAAGGGAAGCGGGCAATGACTCTCGCACGCATCGCAAGCTCACTGCTGCTCGCTGGCATCCTGTTGGCGTCGATTGCACCGGCGCACGCCGAGCGCGCCGACCGCGACAAACCGGTCAACATCGAAGCGGACCGCGTCACCGTCGACGACAAGAACAAGGTCCAGATCTTCGAAGGCCGCGTGAAGCTCACGCAAGGCACGTTGACGATTTTGTCCGACAAGATCGTCGTGACGCAGGACATCGAAGGCTTCCAGAAGGGTGTCGCCACCGGCGGCCAAGGCGGCCTCGCACGTTTCCGGCAGAAACGCGAGCAGAAGGAAGAATGGGTCGATGGTGAAGCCGAACGCATCGAATACGACGCCAAGACCGATCTGGTGCAGTTGTTCAACCGCGCCAAAGTCGTCAGCGGCAAGGATGATGTGAGCGGCCAGTACATCAACTACGATGGCTACAACGAGACCTATCTCGTCACCAACGGTCCCAACGCCACCGTCGTGCAGAACACCGACGCGCGCGTGAAAGTCACGATTCAGCCCAAGAAGCAGGACGCAGCCGGCAAACCCGCCGGCACTGGTCAGCGCTAGGCATCTCGCCCACGGCCGCTCCGGGGGGTGCGGCCAGCGGCCACATCCAACGGAGGGGGAATGGACTACCAGACGATCCTGGTCGAGCGCCGTGCGCGCATCGGCCTCATCACGTTCAACCGGCCCAAGGCGCTGAACGCGCTGAACGACCAGCTGATCGACGAGCTGGGCGACGCGCTGAGCGGCTTCGAGCGGGACGACAATATCGGCGCCATCGTCATCACCGGTTCCGAGAAGGCGTTTGCCGCAGGTGCGGACATCAGCGCCATGGCAGGCTGGGACTACGTCGACGTCTACAAGTCCGATTTCATCACGCGCAACTGGGAACGCATCAAGAGTTGCCGCAAGCCGATCATCGCGGCGGTCGCAGGCTTTGCGCTGGGCGGCGGCTGCGAACTGGCGATGATGTGCGACCTCCTGATCGCCGCCGAAACGGCACGCTTCGGCCAGCCGGAAGTGAAACTCGGCATCCTGCCGGGCGCCGGCGGCACGCAACGTCTGCCTCGCGCGATCGGCAAGGCCAAAGCCATGGACTTATGCCTCACCGGCCGCATGATGGATGCGCACGAAGCCGAGCGCGCCGGCCTGGTGTCGCGCGTCGTGGCGGCTGAACGCCTGCTCGACGAAGCGCTCGCCGCAGCGGACGCAATCGCTAGCTACTCCCTGCCGGTGGTCATGATGATCAAGGAGTCGGTCAATCGCGCTTTCGAGAGCAGTCTTGCAGAGGGTCTGCTGTTCGAGCGTCGCGTGTTCCACGCCGCATTCTCGCTGGCGGACAAGCGTGAAGGCATGGCCGCATTCCTTGAAAAACGCGCGGCCCGCTTCACGCATCGCTGAAATCAAGGTTCACACCGTCATCCTTTCGTCATGCCGCATGGCGCAAACTGCGCGTCGAACGACGCGCGAAAAATCTCCACGCAAGCCGTAACTTTTCATTTCAATCATAGGCTTAGCGACGAATTGACTTGGCTGCCGCGCCAGATATTGCACCGCAACAAAAAATGCTTGACGAGACGAAAGTCGTCTCTATAATCGAAATTGTTGCGGTGCAAAATCTTTTGCCCCTGAGTCCATCAAAGGAGATCAACCATGTTCGCTACCCCTGAACAATTCGCCGCTGTCAGCAAGGCCCAAGTCGAATCGCTGCTGAGCATTGCCAACACCGCGTTTGCCAGCGCCGAGCGCCTGGCCAACCTCAACCTGACCGCCGCCCGCTCGCTGCTGGAAGACAGCATCGCCAACGCCAAGACCGTGCTCGGCGCGAAGGACGTGCAAGAGCTGCTGACCCTGCAAACCTCGCTGGCCCAGCCGATCGTCGAGAAGAGCGTTGCCTACTCGCGCAGCGTGTACGAGATCGGTGCGCAAGCCCAGGAAGAAATCTCCAAGCTGGTCGAAGGTCAGCTGGCTGAAGTGAACAAGTCGGTGTCCGCCACGCTGGACAAGGCCGCCAAGTCGGCACCGGCCGGCTCCGATGTTGCCATCGCCGCTGTGAAGTCGGCCATCGCCGCCGCCAACTCGGCCTACGACAGCCTGACCAAGGCCACCAAGCAAGTCGCCGAAATCGCCGAAGCCAACGTGACCGCCGCGACCGACGCAACCGTCAAGGCCGTCAGCGGTTCCGCACCGGCCAAGGCGTCGAAGAAGGCCGCCTGATCGCAGCCTGACAAGGGCAGCCCTCCGGCTGCCCTGCAACAGCCCTCCATCGGGCGTCGCGTGCAGGCGCGATGCGTGACGTCCGACTTAAGGCCGCAGCGCAACCCTGCGGTCTTTTCTTTTGTGCGGCGCTTTTATGCGCCGGCCAGCGCCTCAGTCGCGAAACCCAGTGCGTTCAGCGACGTTCGCAGCGTATCCATCGCCTCCGCCACGGCGGCGGGTTCTCCCTTGGCCCCCAGCTCAATCTGACGACGCCCGCCTGGCGCATGCGCATTCGGCAAACTGAACACCGTCACGCCAAACTGATCCTGTACCGTCTGCATCAGCATGGTGATCTGGCTCTCCTGCGCATCAAACACCCACATCGACGATTCGACGTAGGGCTCTGCGTGATGCAATGACGCGAGTTCGCCGTCCAGCACCCATTCGAGCATTGGCCATGCCATCACTGGGAAGCCGGGCACGAAGTGACCGTTCCGGATCGAGAAACCGGGAATCCGGTTATAGGGATTTGGAATGATCCGCGCCCCTTCCGGGTAGGCGCCCATTTCCAGACGGTTGGGGGTTGTTTCAGCACCGAACCGGGCGCGGATCTCCGCTTCGGCTTCGGGATGCAGCGCCAATGGCACACCGAGCGCAGCAGCGGCGGACTGCCGCGTGTGATCGTCTGGCGTCGCACCGATGCCGCCGAACGAGAAGAAGGTATCACCGCTCGCGAAACAGTCACGCAAGGTGGCAATCAGTCGCTCACGTTCGTCGCCGCAATAGCGCGCCCACGCGAGCCGCATGCCACGAACCTTGAGCAGCGCAATCGCCTTGGGCAGATGTTTGTCCTCTCGCCGGCCGGAGAGAATTTCGTCCCCAATGATCAGAACGCCGATCGCCATACTGCCTACTCCGGATTGTCAGGCGGTCGATGATACCCCGCAGTCACCGGAGGTTTTCGCTAGGCACTTACCGAGAAGTCGAACACCCGGCGCAAAGCCGCGCCAGCGAGGAAGACCCGCACTGGCGCAGCGCAATCGAAGAAACACCCGAAGCCGGCATTCCCGGCCTGCTCCACCCGCATGAACGGATCAACACGCATCACCACGTCGTGATCCGTCACCAGCATCGCCTCGAACACCAGCCCCTGCTCAGGCCCCCGAGAGAACAAGGCATTACGCAGCGTCGGATCGCTATGCACGCGATGGCGCTCGCCCCTCGGATTGGCAAAACGCAGCAAGTCGGCCACCCCATCGCCTTGCGCCGCACCCGCGCCGCTGCGGACACCTTGCAGCATCACCGACAGATAGGCCGACAGTGCATCGCCCACGATCTCGTCTTGAGAGGGCGCGCCGATCCGAGCTAGTGCGGCCGGTGTCAGTACGCCGAGATAGCCACGACCATTCCCCAGCACCGCCCGACCTTCTCGGAAGGTCAGACCCGGCAACGCGGTCGGGCCCGCGTCGAGATATTGTGCGTACGGCAGATCAAACAGCACGCTCACGTCGCCCCCTCAGCTCACCTTGTAACTGAAGCCGCCCTTCTTACTCACCCCAACCTTGATCCGCGCAATCGCGGCCCCCTCGGCCATTCGCGCAAGCACGCTCTCCGAAATCTCGGGAAGCAATGTGCCGCTGAGGATGTTATCGACGTTACGGGCGCCGGAATCCGCCTCCACGCAGCGCGCCAGCACGGCTTCCACCAGCGCCTCGTCGTGGCTGAAAACGGCCTTATGGTTCTCCGCGACACGCCGCGCGATGCGCGCCAACTTGAGGCGGATGATCTGAGCCAGCACGTCGTCCGCGATCGGATAGAAGGGCACGACGCTGAGGCGCCCAAGGAAGGCCGGTTTGAATGCCTTATAGAGCTGCGGGCGAATCGCGTCGAGCAAGGCATCGGGTGTCGGCAGCTCGTCCGGCGCCTTGTTCAGACACGCCGACATCAGCGTGGACGAGGCGACATTCGAGGTCAGGATGATGATCGTGTTGCGGAAGTCGATTTCACGCCCTTCCGCATCCTCCATCACACCCTTGTCGAAGACCTGGAAGAACAATTCCAGCACGTCGGGGTGCGCTTTTTCCACTTCATCCAGCAGCACGATGCTGTAGGGCTGACGACGCACCGCCTCGGTCAGCACGCCCCCCTCGCCGTAGCCGACGTAGCCCGGCGGCGAACCCTTGAGGCCCGACACCGAATGCGCCTCCTGATATTCGCTCATGTTGATCGTGACGAGGCTGCGCGCGCCGCCGTAAAGGATCTCCGCCAGCGCGTGCGCCGTCTCGGTTTTGCCGACACCTGAAGGCCCGACAAACAGGAAGACGCCCTTCGGCTTGTTGGGATCTTCAAGGTTGGCGCGCGCGGTGCGCACACGTTGCGCAATCGCCTCCAGCGCGTGGTCCTGGCTGCCGCAGCACTACACGGAGCGTCTGCTCGATCGCGAGGTCCTGCAC
>CAMFLH010000093.1 GCA_945957295.1 uncultured Uliginosibacterium sp. | reverse complement strand
AGCGGACCGGCACCGGCCAGCGCCGAGGCTTCATACAGCTCCGACGGGATCGCCTTGATCAGGCCCATGCACAGAATCATCATGTACGGGTAGCCGAGCCAGGTGTTCACGATCAGCACCATGCTGCGCGCCAGCGTGGCGTCCGAGAACCAGCTCGGGCGCACGCCGAAGAACATCTCGAGCACCATGTTGATCTCGCCCAGGTTCTCGTTGAACAGACCACGGAACACCGGAATCGAGATGAAGGCCGGCACCGCATACGGCAGGAACAGCATCAGCCGGTAGAAGTTGCGGTAGCGCAGCGCATCCCAGTTCAGTGCGTTGGCGAGCAGGATGCCGATCGCGAAAGTCAAAACGGTGTTGATCGCGGCGAAGCTGATGGTCCAGCCGAACACGCGGCCGAAGGGTTCGAAGAAGCGCGGATCCTTGAAGATCTGCACATAGTTTTCCCAGCCGACGTACACCCGGAAACCGGGCTCGACCGGATCACCGTTGGCACGCAGCCAGTAGCCACGGGCGAAGTCGGCCGTCAGGCGCGAGCCATCGGCAGCGTCGGTCAGCGAGCCATCCTTGTTGCGCGAGAAGGCCGGGTGCATGGCCGAGAAGCGGCGCAGGCTGCTCATGCGCATCTCGGTGCCATCGGGCATCACTGCAACGATGTCCTTGATCTGCGCCTGCGCGGCAATCACGTCCTTCAGCGTTGCCGGCTCGCCCTGCGGCTCTTCGGCAATCGCAGCAATCTTCACGCGCTGCGCGCCGCCGAGTTTCACCGCTTCGGATGCGAAATGCTGCTCGGCATCGTCGGTGAACACGAAGCGGTAGGCACCGCCCTGCTGCGGCAGCATGCGGAAGCTCATGCCTTCGCCGCTGCTGACGGTACGGCCAAGCAGCACATCGGTTGCCCGATCGAACGACAGCAGGTGTGCCGAGCTGTAGTTGGTGAAACCAATGGTGAGCGTGTAGGCCATCGGGAGGACGATGAAGAGCAGCGCAGCGAAGATGCCCGGTACCACATAGCGCCACGCATAGAAGCGCGGCGACAGGTAGATCCAGACCGAACCGCCGATCAGCCCGAGCGCGGCAAGCGCCAGCGCGGGCTGGCGCGCCATGTAAAACACAACCACCAGCGCAAAGCCAGCCACCAGCGCAACCACGCCGAGTGCCGCCAAGGCCATGTGCAGATACGAGCGCTTCATTCCCTCACCGCTTTCATCATCACTTCCCGATTAACCTGTTTGCTTCACTCGCCGCGGATGCGCTTGCCTGCGCGGGCGAGGCCGTCCTTCACCGATTCACGACCCTGGGTGATGTTCTGCAGTGCAGCCTGCATGGCAGTCCAGAAACGCGTCATCTCGGGGTTGTTCGGCATCGGCGAGCCAGCCTGGGCGGCGGCCATGGTGCCGGCGATCAGCGGATCGCTCTTCAGCTCGTTGTAGAACGCCTTGTTTGCCGGCACGCCCAGCGGCACATGCGCATGCATCGCCTTGAGGCCTTCTTGCGACAGCAGGTAGTTCTCGAGGAACTCGTTGGCCGACTCCTTGTTCGGGCTGGCGGTGCTGACCATCGCGCCGAGCACGCCGACGAAGGCGCCGCCCTGCTTGCCATCGACCTTCGGGAACGGGGCAACGCCGAAGTTGATCTTGCTCTTCTTCAGGTTGTTCCATGCCCAGGGGCCGTTGATCGTCATGGCGACGCGGCCTTCGTTCATTGCCGCTTCGGCTTCGGCGTAGCTCGCCGTCTTCGGCATCACGCCGGCCTTGATCAGCGACATGATGGTTTCCATGCCGCGGATCGCGCCGGGGCTGTCCATGCCGGTGTTCTTGGCGTCGTAGGTACCGTCGTCGTTACGCTTGAAGGCGTAACCGCCGCCTGCAGAGAAGAGACCGTAGGAGTAGTAGATCTCGGTCATCGGCCACATGATGGCGCGCTTGCCCTTCGGCGCGAGCGTCTTGTCCAGCGCGATCACTTCGTCCCAGGTCTTCGGGGCGGTCGGCACGAGATCCTTGTTGTACAGCAGCGCCACGGCTTCGATGGAGATCGGGTAGCCCCAGGTCTTGCCGCCGATGTTCCAGGCTTTCCACGCGAGCGGATCGATCGATTCGACGGTCTTCTTCGACGGCGTCACCGGCGTGATCAGGCCGGCCGAGATCCAGCTACCTGCGCGGTCGTGCGGCCACATCCAGATGTCCGGGCCCTTGCCGGCGGCGGCGGCCTGTTCGAACTTGGCGATTGCGTCTTCCGGATGCTCCACCTTCACCGCGATGCCGGTGTCCTTGGTGAACTTCTGCGCGATCTTGGTGATGCCTTCGTAGCCCTTGTCACCGTTGATCCAGATGAGCAGGCTGCCCTTCTCTGCCGCCATGGCCGGGAAGGCGGCACTGCCCAGCGCGCCGATCACGCCGGCTGCAATGAGACCCAGCGCCCGACGACGGGGAGTGAATACTGTCATTACGTGTCTCCTGATTCTTCTAACACCCGAACTCACGCCGCGCGCCCACTGGCGCACGACCCACCTTGGGCAGCCCGCAACCGGGGCCGCCCCCCAAATTGCTAGTAACCCAGGCGCTCGCAGGCGCGGCCATCGGCATCGAACAAATGGCAGGCCTGCGCCGGCACTTGCAGCCGCACCGCATCGTCGATGCGCACCGCGTGCGTGCCGTCGATGCGCGCGAGCAGATCTTCGCCCTCGCCCGCATCGAGGTAGGCAAAGGTCTGGTCGCCCAGATGTTCGACCCAGCGCACACCGCACCCAATCGTATCGGCGTCGTTGCCGGCCTGCAGCGCCACATGCTCGGGCCGCACGCCCAGCGTTGCGCGATCGCCCACCGCCAGCTTGCCCGGCTTGACAGCCGCGTTCAGCACTTCGCCGCGGCGGGTGCGCACCTGCAAGCCCTGCGGCGCGATGGCGCTGATCTCGACATCGATGAAATTCATTTTCGGTGAGCCGATGAAACCCGCCACAAAACGGTTCGCCGGCGCGTTGTAGAGCTGCATCGGCGAACCAACCTGCGCCACGCTGCCGTAGCGGGCCACGTCGTCGCCGGTATGCAGCAGCACGATCTTGTCGGCCAGCGTCAGCGCTTCCACCTGATCGTGCGTCACGTAGATCGTGCTGGCCTTGCCGTATTCGCGGTGCATGCGGGCGATCTCGACGCGCATCTGCGTGCGCAGCGCGGCATCGAGGTTCGACAAGGGTTCGTCGAACAGGAACACGCCGGGGTCGCGCACCAGGGCGCGGCCAATCGCCACCCGTTGCCGCTGCCCACCGGACAGCGCGCGCGGCCGGCGCGCCAGCAGGCGCTCGATCTGCAGCATCTCAGCGATCTTCGCGACGCGACTCTTGATCGTTTCCTTGTCGTGGCCGGCGAGGCCCATGCCGAAAGCGATATTGGCGGCCACATCCATGTGCGGATACAGCGCGTAGTTCTGGAACACCATCGCGACATTGCGTTCCGACGGCGCGAGGTCGTTCACCCGCTGCTCGCCGATCAGCATGTCGCCGGCGGTAATGTCTTCCAGGCCGGCAACCATGCGCAGCAAGGTGGACTTGCCACAGCCGCTGGGCCCGACAAACACGCAGAACTCGCCATTGGCGATTTCGAGCGACACGTCCCGCACCACCGGCGCATTGCCGTCGTAGGACTTGCTGACGTTTTTAAGCGTTACCCCTGCCACACCGTGCTCCGATTCTGTGAGTCGTCTGTTCGGTCAGATCGCCGATGCGAGAAGCGCTTCGCGCCATGCGGTGAGCGTGACTGTCGCCAGGCAGCCGCGATGCGCAGCCTGGTTCAGCCGCTCGCGTGCCGCGGCCTCAAGGAAGATCGGCAACTCCGGTCGCGCCGCCACGATGCGCAGCTCCAGCGTCGGCCACTGGCCGTTGCGGACGAAGCGATCGAGGCCGACGTACCAAGGTTCGCCGTCGAAAAAGTTGTCGTCGACCAGCACGCCGTCGGCGTACAGACGCGCGGCGTCGCCGACGTAGTTGATCTCGGCCAGCAGGCGCCCCTTGATACCGGCCCACTCGGCCGGCGGTTGCAGGCGCACCGTGGTGGCGTTTTCAAATTCGGCATCGTCCGGCGCGAGTGGCACCGGGCCGGCACGCCACGAGATATGCGGGCCAAGGCGCACTGCGGGCGGCGTCGGCTCGTCGTGCAGCACATCAAATGCGATCGCAGCGGCGTACGGTGCGGCACTCGCTTCGGCCGCTGTGACCCGGACCAAACCGCCCGCAAGCACCTCACCGACCAGATCGTCACCCGGGAAGAAGCTGATCGCGGCGGCCTGCGCGGTGGGCGAAGCCACCACGATGTCGGCACCGCGCTGATACGTTGCATGCGCGCTGAACGCCAGGCGCTCGCGGCCACGGTACTGCACGCGGGCCGCCTGCTCGGCGAGCGGGCGATCGAGCAGCAATACGTCGTGCTGCACGCCGGCGGCGTCGACCAGCTTCAGCCGGGTGGCGGACGCACCGGCGACCGGACGCACGATCAGCGCGTCACCGACTGTTTCAATGGCAGCGCCACCGGCATCGACGACACTCACCGTGGCAGCGTCGAACGCCAGGCTGGCCGCGATCGCCGGATGCACGAAGGCGACCCAGGTCGTGCGGCCATCCTCGACCCAGCGCGTCAGCGGCTGCACCGTGGCGTTTCGCAGCACGGCGGCACCGATGCGCGCACCGAGTGGCCAGATCATGTAAGCGCCACTCGGCACATCAACCTGCGGGAAGCGCTGCTCGCCAGCCACGGTTTTCACCGAGATCTGCACTGCGGGGAAATCCGGCAGCGGATGGTGGCGCACATGGTTGTTGATGAACACGAAGCCCTGCTCGCCGGCACCGCGGGCCGCCACGCGCAACGGCTCACGCGCCGCGGCGTCGAGGCTCGCGCCATCGGCCATCACCGCTTCCATCGGCGCCAGTTCTTCGCCGAAGGCTTGCAGGAACAGATGCAGGCAGCGCAGGCGGCCGTAGGATTCGCGCGTCTGGCCGTACTGGCCGAGCGGCGCGCGGAAGTCGTAGCCCAGCACCGAAACGTCGTTGGGGTAGCCGGTGTCCTGCGTTTCGTTGTAGCGGCGCGGGCCAAGCGGGTTGGTACCGCCGTGATACATGTAGTAGCCATACAGCGAGGCGCCTGAGCCGATCTGCACCAACGTGGTCGCGGCGAGATCGTCCGCCATCAGCGTCGGGCGACGGTGGTAGGAAACATGCATGCCGCCGCCCGCCTCGGCGAGGAAGAACGGATAGTGCGTCTTGTCGACACGGCCTTCGGCCGGCGTGCCGCCGACGTTGCCCATCTCGCCGATCGCGCGCTCGGTGTTGAACACAAACACGCCGGAAGGCGGCAGCGGTTCGCTGCTGCCCTGCCAGAAACCATCGGGGTAAGCACCCGACACCGGCACCACGTCGTGCGGCGGAATATCCAGCGTCGGCCAGCCGGTCACGGTGTAGAGCGGCACGCGCAAACCGGCTTCGATCGCGATGCGCTTGAGTTCGGCAATGTGCTCGGCGCCGCAGCCGGGGCCGATGCGGTCGTATTCGTTTTCAAGCTGAACGCCGATCACCGGGCCGCCATCCGCCCACATCAGATCGTCCACCTGCTCACCGATCTGGCGGTAGAAGCGGGTGACCTCGGCGAGGTAGGCCGGCGCGTTGCAGCGCAATTCACCGATACCGATCAGCCAATCCGGGAAGCCGCCGAAACGCGATTCCGCATGCACCCAAGGGCCCGGCCGCAGATACACATACAGCCCCGCCGCCGCAGCGAGCTGCACGAAGCGGCGCAGATCGCGCGAACCCGCCCAGTCGAACTGGCCGCGCTCGGCTTCGTGATGGTTCCAGAACACATAGCTGGCAACGATGCTGACCCCACCTGCGCGCATCTTGCGCAGTTCGGCCTCCCACTCGTCGGCCGGATAGCGCGAGTAGTGGAATTCGCCCATCACCGGCAGCCAGGGCTTGCCGTCGAGCTCGACGTAACGGCTGTTCACCGTCAAGCGGCGCGCAGCAGGCTGGTAGTGCCCGAGGTTCAGGAAGTCGCGCTCTACGGGAGCGGGGTCGGCAGGAAGGCTGAGCGAGATCGAAGAGGTCACGTTTTTGGTTAAGCGTTTAAGTTTCGGCGCAGTCTCGTAGTTCGACGCCCCACAAACAATAAGGGTAAACCCTTACGTACAAGCAATTCAAGTCAAACATCTTCGTCGGTCGCCGGTCGGCACAGCTTGCAATTGCTGGATTTATGAACCCAAACACCTTCTGCGTTCGGGCGTCGTTGCTGCCATCCAGGGCCTTGATCCAACGCAAATTGCGCCCCCCGTCCGCAACAGGAAGGTGACAAGAATCGGCGGACGGGTATGATTCGTAACACATTAATCGCTTAACCTAACCAATAGGATTCGTCGGATCATGGAGCCCCTACCCGCCCGGACGATGCAGCTCGGCGTCTGCTACTACCCTGAACAATGGCCGCAGACCATGTGGGCCGACGATGCGCGCCGCATGCACGCAATGGGCATCCGCATTGTGCGGATTGCCGAGTTCGCTTGGAGCAAGCTCGAACCGAAACCGGGCGAGTACGACTGGGCCTGGCTCGATCAGGCGATCGAAACACTCGCAGGCGCGGGGCTGCAGATCGTACTCGGCACGCCAACCGCAGCGCCGCCGCGCTGGCTGCTGGACCAACATCCGGACATGCTGGCGCGGGACGCCCACGGCCATCCGCGGGGCTTCGGCTCGCGCCGCCACTACTGCTTTTCAAACGAGGCCTTCCACGCCGCGAGCCGCAGCATCATCGAAGCGATGGCGCGCCGCTACGGCCAGCACCCAGCCGTGATCGCGTGGCAAACCGACAACGAATACGGCTGCCACGATACGGTGCTCTCCTACTCCGCGGCGGCGGTGCAGGGCTTCCGGCGTTGGCTGGCCGAGCGCTACGGCACCATCGCCGCGCTCAACGAAGCCTGGGGCAATGTGTTCTGGAGCATGGAATACAGCAGCTTCGAGCAGATCGGCGCGCCGGTGGCCTTGCCGACCTTCGCGAATCCAATTCATGCACTGGACTACCGCCGCTTCGCCTCAGATGAGGTGATCCGCTACAACCGCATGCAGGTCGAAACGCTGCGCGAGCACGCCCCCGGCCGCGACGTGCTGCATAACTTCATGGGCTTCTTCGCCGAGTTCGAGCACCACCAGATGGGGCGTGATCTCGATGTCGCGAGCTGGGACAACTATCCGCTCGGCTTCACCGACATGGCCCACTTCGTGTCGGACGAAGAGCGCCTGCGCTGGATGCGCACCGGCCACCCCGACGTGTCCGCCTTCAACCACGACCTCTACCGCGGCGTCTGCAAGGGCCGCTGGTGGGTGATGGAGCAGCAGGCCGGCCCGGTCAACTGGGCCAACGCCAACCCCGCACCGCTGCCCGGCATGGTACGCACCTGGACCTGGGAAGCCTTCGCGCACGGCGCAGAGGTCGTGTCGTACTTCCGCTGGCGCCAGGTGCCCTACGCACAGGAGCAGATGCACTCCGGCCTGCATACGCCCGACGACCAGATCGACATCGGCGGCACCGAGGCAGCGCAGGTGGCACGCGAGCTTGCCCGTCTGCAGCCCGGCCCGGCCGGTCGCGCCCGCGTGGCACTGGTGTTCGACTACAGCGCGAAATGGATGCAGGAGATCCAGCCGCACGGCGCGGGCATCGACTACTACAGCGAGGCGTTCAGCTGGTACAGCGCGCTGCGTCGCTTGGGCCTGGACATCGACATCGTGCCCGCCGCCGCCGACAGCTTTGCCGGCTACGCACTGATCGCGGTGCCTGCACTCAGCGTGATTGACGAGGCGCTCACCGATCGCCTGCGCGCCAGCGGCGCCCAACTGGTGTTCGGCCCGCGCTGCGGCGCCAAAACGCCCTTGTTTGCAGTGCCGGAAGGGCTGCCGCCCGGCGCGCTGCGATCGCTGCTGCCGATGCGGGTGACGCGCGTCGAAAGCCTGCGCCCCGGCGTCAACATTCCTGTGCTCGCCGCCGGTCGCGAACTCGGCAGCGCAGGCGTGTGGCGCGACTTCGTTGAACCGCTCGGCGCCACCGAGGTATTGGCGCGCTTTGGCGACGGCCAGCCGGCGATCCTGCGCCACGGCAACGCACGTTACTTCGCCGGCAGCTTCGCCGCCGCGCTGCTGCTGGATCAACTTGAAGGCTGCGCGCGCGAAGCCGGCGTCATGGTGCGCCGGGTAGACGATGGCCTGCGCCTGCGCCGCCGCGGCAAGCTGCAATTTGCGATCAACCACGGCCCGCACAGCGCTCGCGTGCCGGCACCGGCCGGTGCGCGCTTCGTGCTCGGCGGCGAATTCCTGCCGGCCGCCAGCGTCGCAGCATGGGAAGTCGGCCCCCAGGACGGGCCCGCCTGATGGATACTCGCCACCTTGTGCGCAACTGGAGTCTGCGATGAGCCAGTACCTGCCGGCCGATGGCCGCTACACCGCCCTGCCCTATCGCCGCTGTGGCCGCAGCGGCTTGAAGCTGCCCGCCGTGTCGCTCGGCCTGTGGCACAACTTCGGCGGCGTGGATCGTTTCGAGAACGCGCGGGCGCTGGTGCGCTGCGCCTTCGACCACGGCATCACGCACTTCGACCTGGCCAACAACTACGGCCCGCCGCCCGGCTCCGCCGAGGAGACTTTCGGCGCCCTGCTCGCCGGCGATCTGAAGCCTTATCGCGATGAGCTGGTGATCTCGACCAAAGCCGGCTACACGATGTGGCCCGGCCCCTACGGGGACTGGGGTTCGCGCAAGTATCTGGTGGCCAGTCTGGATCAGAGCCTCAAGCGCATGGGCCTAGGCTACGTCGACATCTTCTACCACCACCGGCCCGACCCCGAGACGCCGCTGGAGGAGACAATGGCCGCGCTGGCGCATATCGTGAACAGCGGCAAAGCGCTGTACGTCGGCCTGTCGAACTACCCTGCGGAGCTCACCCGCCGCGCGGCAGCGATGCTGCGCGAGCTGGGCACGCCCTGCCTGATCCACCAGCCGCGCTACAGCATGCTGGATCGCTGGGTGGAAGGCGGCCTGCTCGATGCGCTGACGGACGAAGGCATCGGCGGCATCGCTTTCTCGCCACTGGCGCAAGGCGTGCTGAGCGACCGCTACCTAGGCGGCGAAATTCCGGCCGACTCGCGCGCGGCGCGCGCCGCTTTCCTGAAGCCGGAGCAGATCACGCCGCAACGCCTCGCACTGGTGCGCGCGCTGAACGACATCGCGGCGGCACGCGGGCAGAAACTTGCGCAGATGGCGCTGAGCTGGGTGCTGCGCCAGCCCGCGATCAGTTCAGTGCTGATCGGCGCAAGCCGCAGCGAACAGATTCTCGATGCAGTGGCCGCGGCCAACGCCGCCCCGCTCTCGCCGGAAGAAATCAACGCAATCGAAGCCGTTTTGCGCACGCCCTGAACAGTCGGCCCACCGTCACGCTGCTAAGATCCATCCATGTCCACCCTCGTCGAAGTCGGGCGCCTGGCAGGCGTTACCCCCGCCACCGTATCCAACGTGCTGCGTGGTCGCGGCCGTGTCAGCGATGCAACCCGCGAGCGCGTGCTCGCTGCCGTGCAGCAACTGGGCTACCGCCCGAATCTGAATGCGCGCGCGCTGGTCGAGGGGCGGCCGCACACGATTGCGCTGATCGTCTCCAGCATTGCCAACCCGTTCTACCCCGAGTTCGCGCTCGCGGTGGAAAAGGCCGTGCGCAAGCGCGACTACTTCCTGCTCGTCTGCAACACCAACAACGACCCGGCGCAGGAAGCGGCCTACCTTGATGCGGTAGGCGGCTCGCTGGCGCAGGGCGTGTTGGTGATGAACGCTGACTTCGTGCGGGTTGAAGAGCTGCTCGCGCTGCGTCGCCGCGGCGTGCCGGTAGTGCTGTGCATGTGGGAGAAGCCGGACGAAGCGCCGGAGCTGCCTTACATCGGCGTCGACTTCCATCAGGCCGGCGTGATCGCGGCCGAACACCTGCTCAAGCTGGGCCACACGCGCATCGGTGCGGTCGTCGGCAGTGAGCCGACCGGCAACCACATCTGGCGCTACCGCGGGTTCTGCGATGCGCTGGCCCGTGCCGGCGTGCCTCATCCGCCGGAAGAAGTGCGCTTCGGCGGCGACACCATTGATGCCGGCCGCAATGCCGCGCACGGCTTGCTCGCTGCGGTGCCTGATCTTTCCGCGATCTTCGTGTCGAACGACCTGCCGGCGATCGGCGTATTGCAGGCAGCGGCGGATCTCGGCCTTGAAGTGCCGTCTGATCTGTCGGTCATCGGCATCACCGATATCCAGCTCGCGCATCAGGTGCGGCCGGCGCTGACCACCGTCGCCGTTCCGTCCGAAGAAGCGGCGGAGCTTGCGGTGCAGCTGATGATGGAAGTGATCGAGGACGGCAACAACACCGTGCCCCGCCAAGCGATGACCTCGGTGCCGCAACTGGTAGTGCGCGACTCCACCGCGCGGGTACGCCGGTCGCGCAACTGAGCACGACCCGCGCACCAGCTGCAGATCATTCGCGATAGGCGTCCAGCGCCTCGGTGAGCCGGCCGTTGCTGTCCAGCGCGCCCATCGTGTAGCCCTGCCAGCCCGGCCAGGCGAGCGGCTCCCAGTAGAAGACGCCGCGGCCGTATTCGCCTTGCTGAGCGATGCGCGTGATCAGATCGCCGATCATCGCGTGCGCGGTCGCAGCCTTCTGCCAGTCCATGCCGACTTCGGTGACGATCACCGGCTTGCCGTAGCGGCTCACCATGTCCGCCATCGTCGCGCCGATCAGCTGGTTGTAGCGCAGCCAGTCGTTCGCAGGCGGATAGTGCGACATCCCGATCGCATCCCACTGCCCACCGGCCGCCTTCAGCGCGTCGAAGAACCAGCGGAACAGGGCGTCATCGCTGCCGTTTTGCAGATGCACGACGACGAGCGCGTCCGGATACACCGCCTTCACCGCCGCATAGCCGCTGTTGATGAGCCCCGCGAGTTGGTCGAAATGCTGGTAGCTGCCTTCCGGCCACAGCATGCCACCGCCGATCTCGTTGCCAACCTGAACCCACTCCACGCTCACGCCGGCTTGCTTCAGCGCCGCCAGCACATCGCGCGTGTGCGCGGCAACATCTTCCTTCAATCCCGCGTAGTCGTGCGTCGCCCAGGCGGCCGGCTTCGTCTGGTGCCCCGGGTCGGCCCATGTATCGCTGTAGTGGAAGTCGATCATGATGCGCTGACCCGCTGCCTGCGCACGACGCGCCTTGGCCACCACATCCGCGACGCCGTTCCAGCCATCGGCGGGATCAACCCATACGCGCAGGCGGATCGCATTCACGCCATGCGCGCCGAGCAGCGCGAAGGCATCGGTTTCGGTGCCGTTGGCACTCTGGAAACGATAGCCCGCCGCCTCTTCCGCACTCAGCCAACCGACATCGGCACCGCGCGCGAACGACGCAATCGGCTTCGCGGCCGGCGTACCGCCACCCGATGCGCCGTTGTCCGTCTCCCCACCACCACAGCCAGCCAGCGCCAGCATCAACGCAAGGCAAAGCCCGCGACCGCATCGTTGCGGAGTCATCATTGCAAGTAATCCTGTTAAAAGGCGCTAAGCGTTTGACCTGCGCCACTGCGGCGAAGCCGGTGCGCGCGATGTCGTTCGCAGCGCGCAAAGGGGCTGCCGGGCAGATGCAGGCATGCCGCTAGGCACGCCAAGACCGGGTTCTTGAGTTTCATTTCTTGTTTGTCGCTTCGCAAGGGCGCAGGCACGCCCGAATGGCACCGCAGCCGGAGGTGTCTACCGCTTACTGATATGCTGCGATGCGCAATCGCTGCACAGTTCTCGTGATGGCACTCCGGCGCCTGGGTCGCAGCTCGTCTTCCGCGGCGCATCACGACAGTTGACTCGCCCCGCCCGGCAAAAGCCGCGGCCAACACCTCCATTTCCATGATTTGCTTAAAGCTTAAATCCACTCAACTTCTCGCATCACCGACACTCAAGCCAGACCAAAAAGTCTTGTTTTGTCACACATTATTTGACACGAACAGCGCTGGTATACACACAGATAATCCTTGACTGTAACGCTGAAATTGGCAAACTACATAAACTTAATGAAACGCTTAATCACGTTCAACGCATGTACGCCCGAAAACGACTACCACCGCTCAACGGACTGCGCGTGTTCGAGGTCGCTGCACGCCACATGAGCTTCACGCGCGCCGCTGACGAGCTTTGCGTCACGAACGCCGCAGTAAGCCATCAGGTAAAGCAGCTTGAGGAGTTTCTCGGCATCAAGCTGTTCGATCGTCACAACAATCAGTTGTTGTTGACCGGCGCGGGCGAGAATTACCTGCCCCGCATCCGCGATGCCTTCCGCTCGGTGCAGCAAGCGACTGAACTGTTGCTCTCCGACACCGCCCGGCCACTCCGGATCGGCGTGCCCGCTGCGCTCGGCAGCAAGTGGCTGGTGCCACGGCTCTTCCGATTCCTCAATGCCAACCCGGAACTGCGCGTCGAGGTCGTCACCGAACCTGAACTGCAATCGCTCGATTCGCTCGACCTGCTGATCGCCGAACGGCAGTCCGCTGAGCGCGGCACCGTAACCGAGCGCTTCGCCACCACCGGCTTCCTGCCGGTATGCAGCCCCGCCGTCGCCGCGCAACTTGATGGCTTGCCGAGCCTGCTCGAACACAACCTGCTGCACGACCGCAGCGCCCAGCGGCTTGCACATCTACCGACATGGCGGCAATGGCTGGAAGAAGTCGGCCTCTCCGAAAGTCAGGCCCGACGCAGCTTGGGGCTCAGCGACACACAGCTCGCGCTGCAAGCCGCCATCGACGGACAAGGCATCGCGCTCGGGCAACAGTTGCTGGTTGAATACGACCTCGCCGCCGGCCGCCTGGTCAGCCCCTTCCGCACCGAAGTATCGCTGCGACTCTCGTACTACCTGATGTATCGCGAAGGACAACTGGAACAGGAGAGCACTGCGGCACTTCGCCAATGGCTCATCGAGGAAGCATGCCCGAGTGCGCTTGATGCGTGAGGCGCCGGCGGTACGCGTCGAATACCACGCCGACCCGGCGCAAACGCCCACACGCTGCCCACCGCCAACGCCGCCGTAATGCCGGCATGGAACAAAGGCCTGTAAAATAAAAAGCGCCCCGAGAGGCGCTTTTTATTTGGAACTTGGCGGATGGGGTGGGATTCGAACCCACGAGCCCCGCGAAGGGCCGCCGGTTTTCAAGACCGGTGCATTCAACCACTCTGCCACCCATCCTTAATTTTTGATTTTAACACGTCGAATCGAAACTCAATCACAGAACCATTCGATTTGCCGCTGGTCTTACTCACATCAGAAACGCATCACAGGAGGAACTGAATGGCCCTGAACACCTACGCATCTGGCGGCATTGCTGCGTCGTCGCAGAACCGCGTGTTGCGCAACACCTACGCGCTGCTTGCGTTGTCGATGCTGCCCACCATACTCGGTGCATTCCTCGGCGTGCAGTTCGGCTTCTCGTTTTTTGCCGGCAGCCCGATGCTGGGCTTCATGCTCTTCATGGCTGTTGCGTTCGGCTTCTTCTTCGCCATTGAAAAGTACAAGAACAGCAGCGTTGGCGTGCTACTGCTCCTGGGCTTCACGTTCTTCATGGGCTTGATGCTGTCGCGTAGCCTGCAATTCACCTTGGGCTACTCGAACGGTGCAAGTCTCATCGCGTTGGCCGCGGGCGGCACTGGCGTAATTTTCTTCGCGATGGCCGGCCTTGCAACCGTCACCAAGCGTGATCTCTCGGGCATGGGCAAGTTCCTGTTCGTCGGCATGATCGTTGCACTGATCGCAGGCGTCGCCAACATCTTCCTGCAGTTGCCAGCGCTATCGATTGTGATGGCGGTTGCGTGCCTCGGAATCTTCTCGGCGTACATCCTGTACGACGTCAACCGCATCGTAACGGGTGGTGAAACGAACTATGTCACCGCCACGCTGGCGATCTACCTCGACATCTACAACGTGTTCGTGAGCCTGCTCCAACTGCTCGGCATCTTCGGCGGCGACCGCGACTAACGTCTTCTGCGACCAACAAAAAGGGCGGCCTTGGCCGCCCTTTTTGTTTCATACGCGCTCAAACAGCGCGATCGATTCAACGTGTGAGGTGTGCGGAAACATGTTCGCGACACCCACGCCCTGCAGCCGGTAACCCTTCTCATGGACCAGCACCGCTGCATCGCGCGCAAGCGACGACGGGTTGCATGACACGTAAACCAGCCGCCGCGGAGCTTCATCGCCGAGCGCCTTCACCACGGCGATAGCGCCTTCGCGGGGCGGATCAATCAGTATCTTGTCGAGCCGGCCGAGTGCAGCGAGGCTCTGTGGTGTGGCCTCGAAGAGGTTCGCCACCGAGAACGTGCTGAGCGCCGACAGTCCGTTCGCCTCAGCGTTGGCCGCGGCGCGAGCTACCAGCGCAGCACTCCCCTCCACACCAATTACATGCGCGCCCTTGCGCGCAATCGGCAGACTGAAGTTTCCGAGACCGCAGAACAGATCCGCGATGCGCTCACCTGGCTGAGGGTCCAGCAGCGTCATCGAACGGCGGATCAGCAAACGATTGATATCGACATTGACCTGAGTGAAGTCGGTTGGGCGGAATGCAAGCCGCAGGTCAAATTCGGGAAGGGTGTAGAACAGCTCACGCCCCTCCCCCTTTGCCAAGGGATGCACCGTATCTGGCCCGCCGGGCTGCGCCCACATACTGAAACCGTGCGTTTCGCCGAACGCCAACAAGGTCGAGACATCGCTTGGTGTCAGTGGAACGAGGTGCCGCACTACAAGCACTGTACGATCCTGCGTCACCGCAACTTCGATCTGAGGAATACGGTCCGGCGCCGAGAGCTCGCCAACCAATTCGCGCAACAGGGTCAGCTTGTGACCAACTTGCGGCGGCAAGATCTCGCAGGAGTGCATGTCCGCGATATAGCTACTCTTCTTCTCATGAAAGCCAACCAGCACGCCGCCAAGTCTTGGTACTTGTCGCACGCTTAGCCGGGCGCGATACCGGTAACCCCAGGTCGGCCCCTGAACCGCCGAATAGACAATCGCCGGGCGAACCCGCGCGATGTGCCAGAGGTTATCTTCCAGCACGCGCTGCTTGGCTGCAACCTGAGCACTCGCCTCAAGGTGTTGCATACTGCAACCGCCGCAGACACCGAAGAACTCGCACCGCGGCCTAACGCGTTGCGCGCTCTGCGTAATCGCGCGAAGCATCGTCGCCTGCTCGAATTTCGGCTTCTTGCGGTAGCTTGCGTACTCGACCCGCTCGCCAGGCAACGCGCCCTCGATGAAGATCGCCTTGCCTTCCACGCGCGCCACCCCACGCCCCTCGTGATCCAGTGACTCAACCTTCGCGACCGGCATTTGCAAGCCCCTTGAAGCCAAAGCAGAAAAGGGGCGGGATTGTACCAGCCAGCCTCAGAACGGTCGTCGCTATAATCCTGCGATGATCTCGACACTGCTTGGCGGCCTGAGCGCCGATGAATTCCTGCGCGACTACTGGCAACGCAAACCGTTATTGGTGCGTGGCGCGCTTCCCGGTTTCTCTGGCGTGTTCAGCAAAACCCAGCTTCTCGATCTCGCCACACGTGACGATGTCGAATCGCGCCGTGTCTGGAATGCGGGCGGCGAATGGCAACTCGAACGCGGGCCGTTCGCAAACCGCACCTGGCGGCAAAAGGGGCCATGGACGGTTCTGGTCTCTGGCACAAACCTCATATCCGACGATGCCGATGCCCTGCTGCGGCAATTCGACTTCATTCCGCAGGCCCGCCTGGACGACCTGATGGTCAGCTTCGCGACCGACGGCGGCGGCGTCGGGCCGCACTTCGACAACTACGACGTGTTCCTGATTCAGGGGATCGGACAACGCCGCTGGCGTATCGGCGCACAGCGCGACCTCACCGTGATCGAAGGTGCGCCGCTGCGTTTGCTGAAGGACTTCCGGCCGTCGCGTGAATGGATTGTCGAGCCGGGGGACCTGCTCTATCTGCCACCGCAATATGCACACGACGGCGTAGCGATTGGCGAGTGCATGACCTATTCGGTCGGCTTCCGGACCGCCACCAATCAAGAACTAGCGGAAGCGTTTCTCGGATACCTGCAGGAGAGCGTGTCACTAAATGGCCGCTACGCCGATCCAGGCTTGAAACGCCCGAAGAACAGCGCGGAGATCTCCAGCGAGATGATCGAACAAGTGGCCGCGACACTCTCCCGGATCAGCTGGAACAAACAAACAGTTGCAAATTTCCTCGGCACCTACCTCAGCGAACCCAAGCCGCACGTTTTTTTTGACCCGCCCGAGTCGCCGATGAGCGAGCGGAAATTTGCGTCCGCCGTTGCCCGGCGGGGCTTCCGGCTCGATATCAAGACGCAGCTGCTGTTCCGCGGCAACCGCTTCTTTCTCAACGGTGAGTCGTTCGACGCCCCCCTTGAGCAACGGGCCGCACTGAAGCTTTTGGCGCGCGATCGCCATCTGGCCGCAAATGCTGTCAACCCGACGCTGCTTTGTGCGTTTTATGATTGGTATTGCAGCGGCTTTGGGGCTCCGGCGTAGCAGCAGTAGTAGTTGTGGAGCGCTTGAGCTTTGAAAAACATGCTAGAATCTGAGATCGGTTAGGCGTCTAGCCGTGCCGACCAAAAGAATTTGGCGTTTGTCTTTATCGATAAGGGAAACCAACAATGAAGCAATCTCTCCTCGTCGCCGCCCTCGTGGCGCTGGCCGTTACCGCTTGTGGCAAGAAAGAAGAAGCGCCGGTTGAGCAATCCGCTCCGGTCGCTGTTGAGCAGTCCGCTCCGGCTGCTGCTGAGCAATCGGCTCCGGCCCTGTCTCTTATACACATCT
>CAMFLH010000092.1 GCA_945957295.1 uncultured Uliginosibacterium sp. | reverse complement strand
GTCAGATGTGTATAAGAGACAGACGCAGGATTGCTTCGCCGCTGTGTTCGAATACCGCGGCGTCGACATTGCGGTTCATCAGCAGGCGCTGGCCCGATTCGAAGTTGACGCCGTTGCGACGATCGACCTGACGGCGGTCGAGGAACAGCCCCTCGCTGCAGGCGAGGCCGACATGTCGGCCGGACAGCCGCACCAGCCACGCGATCAGCCGCGCGATCTGTGTGGTGCCCTGACGCCCGGTCACGCCGATGAGCGGCACGCGGCCTGAGTCGGAGGCGCTGAACAGGTGGTCGACAATCGCAGCGCCCACTGGGCGCGGTTCGCCTTGCGCCGGCTTCAGGTGCATCAGCAGACCGGGGCCCGCATTGACCTCGACCACGGCCGCGTCTTGCCCAATCAGCGGGCGCGAGATGTCTTCGGCGACGAGGTCGACGCCCGCGATATCCAGCCCCACCACCCGCGCCGCAAGGGCAACCACTTCGGCGAGTTCCGGATGCAGTTCGTCAGTGCAGTCGAAGGCGACGTTGCCGTTACGCTGGATCAGTACGCGTTTGCCGTCAGCCGGCACGGAATCGGGCGTAAAGCCTTGGCGCGAGAGATCGAGCTGGATCGCGGCGTCGTCGGCGACGATGATCTTGTTGAGCGGGAATTCTTCGGTCAATCCGCGGCGCGGATCGGTGTTGAGTTGCGCATCGATCAACTCGAGGATCGTCGATTTGCCGTCGCCGGTGACCCAGGCTTCTTCTCCACGTGCAACCGCGACCACCTTGTTGCCCACGACCAGCAGGCGGTGTTCGTTACCGCGGATGAAGCGTTCGACAATGACTTCGCTGCCGTGTTCGAGTGCCAGCGCGTAAGCGGCTTCGACATCTTCGCGACGCGACAGGTCGAGCGACACGCCGCGTCCGTGGTTGCCATCAACTGGTTTGACGACCACCGGCAAGCCCACATCTTCTGCGGCTTCCCAGGCATCTTCTGCGCTGTCGACGATGCGGCCTTGTGGCACTGGCACGCCGCAGGAAGCGAGCAGGCTCTTGGTCAGATCCTTGTCGCTCGAAATGCTTTCGGCGATCGCCGAGGTGCGATCGGTTTCGGCCGTCCAGATGCGGCGCTGACGCGCACCGTAACCGAGCTGAACGAGGTTGCCTTCATTCAGGCGGATCGACGGGATACGCCGATCCGTGGCGGCATCGACGATGCACGCGGTGCTTGGGCCGAGGCACAGCGAATCGACCATGTCGGTCAGGCGTTCGATGGTAGCCGCCAGGTCGTAACTGCGGTCTTCCACCGCGGCCATCACCAGTTCGCGGCCTGCTTCAAGCGCCGCGCGGCCGACCTGCTCGTTGCGGGTGCGGAAGGCCATCTTGTAGATGCCGCTGCCCTCAGCGGTCTGACGCGTTTTGCCAAACCCGGTGCGCATGCCGGCGAGGTTCTGCAGTTCGAGCACGACGTGCTCGAGCACATGCCCGATCCAGGTACCTTCGTTGAGCCGCTGAATGAAACCACCGGGTTCGCCTACGCCACAGCGATGCACCGCGAGCCCCGGCAGCCAGGCGACCAAGCGCTCTACAAAACCCGGCAGGGTGTTTGAGGGAGATTGCTCGAACGCGCCGATGTCCAGCCAGGCTTCAATGACCGGTCGGTAGGTCCAGATGTTCGGGCCGCGCAGATGCGTGACGCGAAGAAATGTGATGTCTTTCTTCTTCATGTTCCAGTTTTTTGTTCCGGTCGGCGCCGCCGCCAGAACCCTTTCCGAGGTCGCTTGGCCTCATGTTCCGGGCTCGTGCCCGAATGCCCGCGTGCGCGAGGGCGCGCGGGCCGGTGCGGTATACTTCCTTGCCATCTGGTCTGGCGGGAAGTTCCGACCCGCCAGAATATCGCAATTGTGCGTCGATCTCCCGCGCGCATGCTCGGAAGACCGGGAAAAGACTGCGGTCAACCGGATTGCCGTGCCATGCGTTTTGCCCGGTTTCCCGGGCGATCCTGCTCATTCATCACTCTCGCGCTTGCCGAACAGCCCCACATGACGACTGAACCACTCGCCGCGGATACCGCGCTCAACGCAGTTCCCGAGGTCTGGCGCGAGGCGCTGTCAGGGCAGCTTGAACGGGGAGAGAACGTTCTCGCGGCGCTTGAGGTTGACCTCGACGCGCGTCTGCGCTTCGCGTCGGGCTTGGTCGTGATGACCGATCGTCGCCTGCTGGCGCGAGCGCCGGGTGATTCCGCGTGGCGTGCATGGCCGTTGCGCGAGGGGTTGGCGCTGCTGCATCACGATCACGCGGGCGTGGGTACGCTGGAGCTGCGCGATGCGACTTCGCTGCTGGTGAGCTGGCGCTACACGCTGGGGCAGAACGTTGCTGCGCTGCGTGTGATCGACCAGTTCGACGCGCAACTGCAGCTCTTGCTGACAGGCAAGCCGGTCGAGCACGAGACCGAGGGCATCTGCCCGACCTGCAGCACGCCTTTGCCGCCGGACGAGGACGAGTGCCCGATCTGCACTCGTGAGCTGCACACGCCGCCTTCCACTTGGACGCTGTTCCGCCTGTGGCGATTCGCACGTCCGTACCAAGGCCAGTTGCTTGCAGGTTTCCTGCTGATGCTGGGCGCTACCGCGGCGACGCTGGTTTCGCCTTACCTGTACATGCCGCTGATGGACGAGGTGCTGATCCCGTTCCAGAACGGCCAGCACATCGAGCCGGGCAAAGTGGCGCTGTATCTCGGTGGCCTCTTTGCTGCGGCGCTTGTGTCGTGGTCGTTGGGCTGGGCGAAGACCTACATCCTCGCGTTGGCGTCGGAGCGTATCAGTGCCGATCTGCGCACGACCACCTTCGAACACCTGCTGCAGCTCTCGCTCGAATACTTCGGCGGCAAGCGCACCGGTGACCTGATTTCGCGCATCGGTTCGGAATCCGACCGCATCAGCGTGTTCCTGTCGTTGCATGCGCTGGACTTCATCACCGATGTGCTGATGATCACGATGACGGCGGTGATCCTGTTCAGCATCAACCCGGCGCTGGCACTGGTCACGCTGCTGCCTTTGCCGTTCATCGGCTGGATGATTCATCTGGTGCGTGACCGTCTGCGTACCGGCTTCGAGAAGATCGACCGGGTATGGGGCGAGGTGACCAACATCCTTGCCGACACGATCCCCGGTATCCGCGTCGTGAAGGCCTTTGCGCAGGAACATCGCGAAGCCAAGCGCTTCCGCGAAGCCAACCGCCACAACCTGCTGATCAATGACCGCCTGAACAAGACCTGGTCGCTGTTCTCGCCCACCGTGTCGTTGCTGACCGAGGTCGGTCTGCTGGTGGTGTGGGCCTTCGGTATCTGGCAGGTATCGAAGAGCGAGATCACGGTCGGCACGCTGACGGCCTTCCTCGCCTACATCGGCCGCTTCTACGGCCGGCTCGATTCGATGAGCCGCATCGTGTCGGTGACACAGAAGGCCGCGGCAGGCGCCAAGCGCATCTTCGATGTGCTGGACCATGTCTCCAACGTGCCGGAGCCCACCAACCCGGTGCATCTGGAAACCGTACGCGGTGAGATCGAGATGCGCGACATCGGTTTCCGCTACGGCAACCGTTCGGTGATCCGCGGGTTGTCGCTGACGATCAAGCCGGGCGAGATGATTGGTCTGGTCGGTCACAGTGGCTCGGGTAAGAGCACACTGGTGAACCTGATCTGCCGCTTCTACGATGTCAGCGAGGGCGCGATTCGCGTCGACGGCGTGGATACCCGTTCTTTGCCTGTAGCGGAGTACCGCCGCAACATCGGGCTAGTGCTGCAGGAGCCCTTCCTGTTCTTTGGCACGATCGCCGAGAACATCGCCTACGGTAAGCCGGACGCCACCCGTGCCGATATCATCGCGGCGGCGCGCGCGGCGCACGCGCACGAATTCATCCTGCGTTTGCCGCAGGGCTACGATTCGCTGGTGGGCGAGCGCGGGCAGGGGCTCTCGGGCGGCGAGCGCCAGCGCATCTCGATCGCACGCGCCTTGCTGATCAACCCGCGCATGCTGATCCTCGACGAGGCGACCGCGTCCGTCGATACCGAGACGGAACGCGAGATCCAGCGGGCGCTGGACAACCTGGTTCAGGGCCGCACCACGATCGCGATTGCGCACCGCCTTTCGACGCTGCGCAAGGCAGATCGGTTGGTGGTGATGGATCGTGGCCAGATCGTTGAAGTGGGTCATCACGACGAGCTGATGGCCAAACAAGGCGCCTACTGGCGGCTCTACCAGGCGCAGGCCCGCAACGCCGAAACGCTTCTTGAGGAATGAGCGCCATGATCGATTGGCAACTTGAACGCAACGCCTTCGGCCGACTGGTGCTGACCGACGCCGCCGGAGAACGGCACGAGAACGTGGTGCCGGTGCGCGCCTTCCCGATCGCGGCGCCGGATGAAGGCCTGTCGCTGGTGAGCCAGGATGGCCACGAGTTGGCGTGGGTGGATCGACTCGCCGACTTGCCCCCCGCCGTGCGCGAGATGGTCGAAACCGAACTCGGCAGCCGTGAATTCGTGCCCGAGATCCGCCGGCTTATCAGTGTGTCGACCTTCGCGACGCCATCGACCTGGACGGTCGAGACCGACCGCGGTGAAACGCAGTTCATCCTGCGCGGGGAGGAAGACATCCGACGTTTGGCGGGCTCGACGATGCTGATTGCAGACAGTCACGGCATCCAGTTCCTGATCCGCGACCCGCAGGCGCTGGACCGTCACTCGCGCAAGCTGCTCGATCGCTTCCTCTGAGCGTCGGCGCACGGCTGGCGGGTACCGCGCGGCGCGGCCTCACGCGCCAGCGCCGTGGTTGAATGACGGCTTCACCCGCATGGGCGCTTGAATTCGGGCGCAGGGCGCCCAGATAGCCCTCATCGCTCATTGAGCATTCGCGGGGCCGGATCGTGGCGTTTCTGTTGCTGGCGGTGCTCGCGCTGGGGCTCGCGGTGTGGATCGGGATGCAGCCTTCACTGGTTGAACACCGGCGCAATGTGGCGCGCGCGCGGCCCTTTCCGGATGCGTGGCGCGAGATCCTGCGCTGGCGTGTGCCCTATTTTCGGCGTCTGCCCGCCGACCTGCAGCTTCAGTTGAAGCAGCACATCCAGGTATTTCTCGACGAGAAGTCCTTCGTCGGCTGCGATGGGTTGGAGATCAACGACGTCATCCGCGTCACGATCGCTGCACAGGCCTGCCTGCTGTTGCTGAATCGCAAGACTGACTACTACCCCGGCCTGCACGAGATTCTCGTCTACCCGGCTGCATTTGAGGTGCCGACGCGGCAGGTCGATGTAAGCGGCCTTGTTACCGAGAAGCGGGAAGGGCGTGTCGGCGAGTCTTGGGCCCGTGGTCAGGTCGTGCTGTCGTGGCACGACACCGTGGAGGGCGCGGCCGAGCATGAGGATGGGCAGAACGTCGTGCTACACGAGTTCGCGCATCAGCTCGATCAGCAGAGTGGCTCGGCGAATGGCGCGCCGATCCTGCCGTCGCGCCGCCGCTACCGCGAATGGTCGGCGGTTTTCAATGCCGCCTATGCGCAGCTGCAGGCCCGGCTTGGCGTGGGTGAGCCAAGCGTGCTGCGTCCCTACGCGGCGACGAATCCTGGCGAGTTCTTTGCCGTGGCCACCGAGGTGTTCTTTGAGCAGCCGGCGGCCTTGTTGCAGGAATACCCGGCGCTCTACGAGCAACTCGCGCGCTATTACCGGGTTGATCCGCTCAGCTGGTGAGCGTCACTTCACGCGGCGCTGCGTGAACTCGTCCTGGATGTTGTCGCGGTAATAGCTCGCCGGCGAGCCGCTGGCGAGGAAGCGCCGCGCGATCTCGTCGCCGACGCTGCTGTGCTGGATCACAGAGCCGTTGTCGAATTCAATTTCCAGCACGCGTGCGCTGCGATCGTAGCCGGCCGATTTGATGCCGCCGCGGCGGATCGGTTTGCGTTCGATGGACATGCCTTACCTCTGGTATGCGGGGCGCCGCAGCGCCCCGTGTGTCACGACTCAGAAACCGAAGCGCTCGCCGGCACCAAGCAGGGTCGCGATACCGAGCACCGCGAAGATCGCTGCTGCCACGCCGTGCACGATACGCACCGGAATGCGGTTGGCTATGCGGTCGCCGAGGATCACGGCCGGCACGTTCGCCAGCATCATGCCCAGCGTGGTACCCGCCACGACCATCACGACGGACTTGTACTGTGCCGCCAGCGCGACTGTCGCGATCTGCGTCTTGTCGCCCATTTCGGCGAGGAAGAAGGCAATCAGCGTGGTCGTGAATACACCGTAGCGCGCCAACTTGGCGTCGTCTTCATCGAACTTGTCCGGCACCAGGATCCAGGCTGCCATGGCGATGAAGGAGATGCCCAGCACCCAGCGCATCACGCCTGGGCTGACAAGCGAGGTGATCCACGCACCGAGCGCACCGGCACCGGCATGGTTGGCCAGCGTTGCGACGAGGATGCCGAGCACGATCGGCAGCGGGCGGCGGAATTTTGCGGCGAGGATGAAGGCGAGCAGTTGCGTCTTGTCGCCGATTTCGGCGAGGGCAACAACGCCAGTCGAGATGAGGAAGGCTTCCAATTTGAACTCCCTGGCCGGCGGATCCAATGACCACGCGCGCCCCGGCCAGTCCGGCAGCGTCGTGGTCAATGGTCTTGCCAAGTACGGGAACCGCCTGCGCCATGGCCGGGTGGGCCAAGTGTGTTGACGCAGGCCCCAACGCTTGCGCGAAGGGCGGCTACTCCCCAATGACGGCGCGCATTCTAGCGTGTTCGGCGGCGATGGTCGAACGTAGTGCGCTCAGGGTGAGCGTCGCAGGCCGGGGCGGCGAGGCAGGCGCGCCTCGCCTGGTGCGGATCAACGCAGGCCGAGGCGGCCTTCTTCGTAGGTTGCGAGCAGGCCCCAGGTGCGGCCACGACGGCGAACAACATCCAGCATTGCCAGCGCGCGCAGGCTCAGCGCGGCGTCACAGGCGCGCAGCGGTGCACGCAGGGCGGAGGAGGTCAGGGTGCGGGGCAGGCGGATCATGGCGGGTCTCCGGTGAGGGCGTCAGACAACGTGTAGCTGGAAGTTTATACAGCATTTGTACTGTATGCAATGCCAGTGGTTGTTGCTTAGCTCGCGCCGGAAGTTGTATCGCGTGGCCGCAGCGCACGCTTGGTCAGCAGCGCGACCAGCGCCGCAAACACCGCGACGACGAAGAGCCCGATGCCCAGGCCCCAGTGCTGCGCAATCGCGCCAATGACGGGCGGCCCGATCATGAAACCGAGGTAGCCGCAGCTCGACACGCCAGCAATGCCACGTGCCGGGGTGATGCCGGGAATCCGGGCCGCGGCGGTGAATAGCACTGGTACAACGTTGGAAAAGCCGATGCCGACCAGCGCAAAGCCGAGCAGGGCGGCCCAGGGTTGCGCGATCAGCAGTGCGGCGCTCATCGCCACGGCGGCGAGCCAGGCCGAGGTCCGCAGCAGCGGTTCCGGCCCGACATGCGCGCGTACCCAGTCGCCACCAAAGCGCGCTGTCGCCATCGCGGCCGAGAATGCGCCGTAGGCCAGTGCGGCCTGGGCTTGCGGGCTGCCCAGTTCCTTCGACATGTACAGCGTGCTCCAGTCGTACATTGCGCCTTCGCCGAGCAGGCCCAGCGCTGCGAGCAGGCCCAGCAGCAAGATTGGCCCCGGCGGCAGGCTGAAGCCCTCGCTGGGCGCATCCGGCGAGTGTGTGGCTTCGTCCGGCAGCATCCAGCGACTGGCGATCAGGATCACTGCGCCACCGCCCACGCCGGCCAGCAGCAGATGGGTCGTCGGCGCGATGCCGGCGCTGGCGACGAGGCTGCCGATACCTGCGCCGATCATGCCGCCCAGGCTGAAGAAGCCGTGGAAGGAGGACATGATCGGCCGCGCGTAGGCGTGTTCCACGGCCACCGCCTCGGCGTTCATCGCCACATCGAAGGCACCCGTCGCAAGGCCGAAGGTGAACATCAGCACCAGCATCGCGAGATAGCCGGGCATGCCCAGCAGCAGCTCCAGCGGTGCTGCCACGGCGACACCGCCGGCCATGACGACCGGGCGCGCACCGTGCTTGGCGACCCAATGGCCGACGCGGGTCAGCGCGATCAGTGCGCCGATGCCGGAGGCCAGCATCAGGCCGGCGAGCGCGGATTCCGACAGTGCGTAATGCGCTTTCACCGTGGGCACATGCACGCCCCAGGTGGCAAAGAGTAGGCCGCTGACGAAGAAGTGGGCTTTGGTTGCAATGCGGGCGGCAACCGGGGTGATACGGGACATGCGATGAATCCAGATCGAGGTATGCGAACGATGGGCGGGCGTGGGCGCCTCAGTAAGCTGCGGCAATCGCCTCCGCGAAGCACGGGGCATTCATGAGCCCGCAGGTGGCACCACTTTGGCTGATTTTCGTGCCTGCAAACAGCGCAGCGTTACGAAGCGCAAGCGGTGCACGGGTACCCCGCAGCGTTTGATCGATGAAGGCGGAGAACAGCGCGTCACCGGCACCGATGGTGTTGACCACGCCGTGCGGTGCAACGGCCGGCACATGCACTGTGTCAGCGCCGCGTTCCGATAGCAGTGCCCCGTTGGCGCCGAGCCCGACAACGAGAATGCGCGGGTCGAAGCGCGAGCGCAGCGCGGCGATGGCCTCCTGCGGTGCGCAGGGTAACTGCTCGTGTGACAGGAACAGGATGTCTGCCGCCGCCATGAAGTCACGGTTGTAGGCGTCGTCGAAATCACTCAGCGCGTGCACATCGGTCGCGATCGGGATGCCGCGTTCGCGTGCGGCGGCGAGCAGCGGGCGTGCGAAGTTGATGTTGCACACCACCGCCAGCGCCGCGTCGGTGAGCAGACCGTCGATCTTCTCCTGCGGGTAGTGGTTCTCCTGCAGGTCTTTCAGGTCGCAGTGGATCTGGCGATTGCCGTCCGGCGCGACGAGGATCACCGACTGCGAAGTGGCCGACGCGATCCGCGCGACATGGTCGCCGCCCAGCCCGAAACGGGGCAGCGCGGCGAGCAGGTTGTCGCCCGGTTCGTCCTGCCCGATCAGCGTTGCCAGGCGCACATCGTGGCCGAGCCCGGTCAGCGCGACGCCGACGTTCAGGCCGACGCCGGCGTGCGCCTGCGTGATGCCGTGAAAGGGGTACGTAACCGGGTAGTAGGGCAGCGGAAAGCCCTCGATGCGCAGGTTGGTTTCCAGCGTGTAGAGCCCCGCCACCGCGATGCGCGCCATGGTTCAGTCCTCGCCGAGCAGGATCACATGCGAGCGCGGCGGCAGGATCGTCGTGATCCAGCCCGGCTCGTTGGCGATCGGCTCGCCCCCCGGCGCGCACCAACGCTTCTTGTGCAGCGGCAGCACCCACAAAGGCAGGCGCACCGCATGCGGGCGCTCTCCGCGGTTGAGCGCAAACACCGAGACGGAGTCTTTGGTGTAGCGCGCAAAGGCGTAGGTGTCGCCTTCAGCCAGCAGGGTCTGATAGGCGCCGTGGCGCAGCTCGGGCCGGGCCTTGCGCAGTGCGATCAGTGCCTTGTAGTGGTCGAACAGCTCGCGGTTCCAGTGGTTGCGATCCCAGTCGAAACAACGGCGGCAATCCGGGTCCTGACCGCCTTCAATGCCGATCTCATCGCCGTAGTAGATGCACGGCACGCCGGGGTAGGCGAACAACAGGCTCACGGCCAGCTTCATCGCCTCGGTGTCGGTGCCGACCAGCGTGAAGAAGCGGGCGGTGTCGTGGCTGTCGAGCAGGTTGAGCTGCGTGAGCTGGTTGTCGTACGGAATGCGGCCGCGCGCCGAGTCGAGCCAGGCGCCGAACTCTGCGGTTTCGAGCCGCGCGGCGTGGTAGGCGATGTCGGTACCGGCCAGCCATTCGCGCACCGGGTGCGCGAAGCCGTAGTAGTTCATCGCGCCGTCTTCCTGGTCGCCCTGCAGCCAGCGCGTGGCTTCGTTGAAGTGCTCGCCCAGCACATAGGCTTGCGGGTTCTCTTCGCGCAGCGTCTTGCGGAATTCACGCACGTAGTGCGCGTTGTTGTTCGAGCCGGGGCCCTCGCCGAGCATGTGGATCACATCGAAGCGCCAGCCGTCGATGCTGTAGGGCGCGCGCATCCAGTGACGCAGCACCGCGTTGGGGCCCGCGTAGATCGCATCACGCAGGCCTTGCGAGCTGAAATCCAGTACCGGCAGCGACTTGTGGCCGTTCCAGCCGTAGTAGTAGCCGGCTTCGTCGAAGTAGTACCAGTCGCGCCACGGCGACTTGGCGCTCTGCATTGCGCCGACGCTGTCGTGGCGCTCGTGCAGGTTAAACCACGGGTGGTTGGTGCCGGTGTGGTTCACCACGGCGTCGAGAATCAGCCGCATGCCGCGGCACTTCATCTCCGCCGACAGCGCGGCGAGCGACTCATTGCCGCCCAGGTGCGGGTCGACGTTGTAGTAGTCCTCGGTGTCGTACTTGTGGTTGCTGCCCGAGACGAAGATCGGGTTTAGGTAGAGCGCAGTCACGCCCAGCTCGTTCTGCAGGTAGTCGAGGCTGCGGCGCACGCCGATCAGGTCGCCGCCGTAGAACTCGGTGGCCGGCAGTTCCGGATTTACCGGCTCGCCCCAACGCTTCGCCACTACCTTCATGCGGCCGCTGCCGTAGGTGTATTCGCCGGTTTGCACTGCCAGCGAAGGGTCGCCCTGGCAGAACCGATCGGGGAAGATCTGGTAGAAGACCTGGTCGCGCACCCAGGCAGGCGGTGTGTCGCGCCGATTGATACGGAACATCTGGTCGCGATGCGGTACGCGGTGGTGCTGGCCATCGCTGGCAAGCCAGTACTGCTTGCCTTCCTCGATGACCTTGAAGCAATACACGGTCGGGTCGTTGCCGGAATCCCACGGCAAGGTCGCCTCGAAGCGGTGCAGTTCGGCTTCGCGGCCGGTGTGGGTCATGTCGATGAAGCGCGCCTCGTTGTCGGGCTCGCAACGCAACATCACGGTGAGGCCCTCGCTACGCTCGGTCAGCAGCGTGAGCTTGACGCCTTCATTACCGCGGACGAGCCACGGTTCAACCTGGGGGTGCAGCAGGAACATGGGTGCTCCTTGAGTCGTGATGCTTGCACTGTAGCCAGCGTGCCATCCACCTGCGTCGGCAGAGGCGGTGGATCTTGCGGGGTGGAGATCCGCGCGTGCCTTAGGGGGCGGTGCCGGCCTGACGTCGATCGAGTGGCAGGCTGGCGAGCTCGGTGCGATTGCGACCTGCGCGCTTGGCGGCGTAGAGCGCATGGTCGGCGCGCTCGATGACGCTTGCGATCGGCTCGCCCGGTTGGTGGCGGGCGAGGCCGGCCGACAGCGTAACGACATCGCCGATCGCAGTAACGACATGGTTTGCGCACGCCTCGCGCAGTCGCTCGATGCTGTTGAGCGCCTGCTCGCAGTCGCCGTGCAACACAACGACGAACTCCTCGCCCCCCCAGCGTGCAATCACGTCGCCCTTGCGCAGGTTGTCGCGCGCGAGCAGAGCAAAGTCGCGGATCACCTCGTCGCCGGCGGCATGGCCGAAGCGATCATTGATCTGCTTGAAGTGATCGAAATCGAGTACCGCGACGCAGAACTCAACCTGGTTGGGGGTGGAGAGTCGAGTCAGTTGATCAAGGTAGGCGAGTGCAGCGCGTCGGTTGTAGAGGCCGGAGAGTTCGTCGTGGTCGGAGAGGCGTTTGTAGCGGGTGTATTCGAACAGCCGGCCGGCCACGTAGGCGGTGAATGGCAACACCAGCATCAAGGCCATCCACTGCACCAGCTCCAGTTCCAGAGCGGCGCCCCGCATACCGAGCCAGTGGCTCGCTGCGATCGCGAATGGCAGACCTGCGGCGGGAATCAGGCAAAGCCGAAGCAAGACCGGAGTGGTTAGCGCAAATGCGCCGAACTGCAGTGGAAGCAGGTAGGCGAACATCACGATGCCGCGCAGCGGCCCGGCAAAAGTCAGCACCAGCGTGCAGTTGAGCATTGCGGCGGCAATCTGCGCTTCAGTAAGCGAAGGGTCGCGGCAGCGCAGGTTCGCGCCGGTCGCAATGACCGCAACGAAGAGCGCGGGCGTGCAGAAGAAACTCACCAACACCAGGTAGAGCGCGTTGCGCGGAAACAGCCCCATGCCACACGCCACCGCCAGCAAGCTTGCGCTAGCGGCGTAGAACAGGCACGACAGCAGACAACGCCGCAGCCGCAGGCGCTGCGCGCGTTCGATCTGCACATTGGTGAAGGTCGTCGCTTCCAACAGACGTCGCTCGCGATGGAGGGTTGGTGGGTGCCGTTTGCTGACCTACGGGTCGACCAACCCAAAGCTTGAATGTTGCTGCCTGCGCCGTCGAACCGGCGTGTCAGGCTGGAAGCGCCTGCCTACTGCGCACCACCGCGCAGGCGTTTGAGCGCTGCGGACGACGCCGCTTCGAAGAGTGGCGTCGGGTCGAGCCGGCGGGCGTCGCCGGTCGCCAGTTCGCGCTCCAGCGCCCGTATTGTCACGCCCATCACGCCGCGGCGGTCCGGATCGCAGATCACGATTGCATGGCGGCCCGGGCCGATCCAGCCAACGCAGCCCCGCACCCGCCGGTTGTCCGGCAGCGAGAACTCGATCCAGTCTCCAACGGCAAGTGCTGCAAGCTCGGCGTTTGCTTGGGCCTCGCGACCCGGCGCGCCGTTGAGGCGCAACACTTTCAGGTTGGGGCCGTCACCAATACTGCCGAACTCAAGGGCGGACTGAGGCGCTGCGTAAGGCACATCGGCGGGCGCGGCCTGGCCATTGATTGCCGCAGTGTGGAACTGCATGCAGGGTGCCAGCAGTTCGCGCGCCTGTTGCTCGCTGACGCCGACCAGCGCCAGCCCATCGGCCGCGCGGCGGAGCAGTTCCGGCAGCAGCTTCAGCAACTGTTGCCGCTCTTCGGGTGTGGTCTTCGGTTGCACGCTCCAGATCAGGCGGTCGGCGACCATCAACTGGTTGCGCCATTCCGGGCTCTTGTCGCCGTGCGATGCAAGGGTCGTTTGCAGCACGCGCAGCCAGTGCTGTTCGAGAAAGCCACGCACGACGTTCGGCACGCCTTCGCTCGAGAGCGCGCGGATTGCTTTTGAGGCAAAGCGCAACGCGGCCTCTTCGCGTTCGATGCGCGCGGCCAGCGCGTTCGATGCGGTCGCCAGCTGGATTGCCAGCGCGCGACGTTCGGCGGAAACCCGCTCGACGCTTGCCAAGGCATGTTCGAATACTGCGGCGTCGCGGCCGAAATCGCGCAATACGCCAGCACAGACCGCCTTGATGAACACACACACCGGGTGCTCGGTGTTGGCAGAGGACGACATGCCGTGCACACACTCGCCGATCGCATTGATCAGTTGCCGTGCGGGGTGCTCCGGCGTGTCGAGCATGTCCGGGTCAAGCAGCGCGAGCTTCATCATCGGTAGGGACAGTGTTGCCAGCGCACTGCGTACCGGTGCGGCAAGCTTGCGGTCCTGTTCGATCACTTGGAACACATGTTCCAGCGCGTCCACTGCAGCGCGTTCGCGCGGCCCCAGCAGCGGCCCCAGATCGCTGCCGCTCAGTGCAGCGACATCGCCGCCAGCTACCGCGTTGGCTTGTTGTGTATCGAGCCAGCCCAGCACCTGCTCGCGCACTGCGGCTGCGAGCGTTGCGTCGATCGCTGCGCCACTGCCTCCGCCGAGCCGCGTGACAGCAGCGCGGTGCAGTTCACCAAAGCTGCCGGCACCCCAGGCATGGGCGTCACTCGCCGGGCCACGCGGCGCCGCGCTTGGGGTTTGTGGGCTATTGCGGACCAGCGATTTCGGTTCGATCCCGCGGCCTTCGAGCTCGCGGTTGAGCTGGGCGTACAGCGTGTTGAGGCCGCTCGCGAGCCGCGGCTCGATGCGCTCCAGCAGGCGCAGGCGGGATGCGGGGTCCAGCCCCGCGGCGTCCGACAGCGCGCGCAGCGCGCAGCAGGCGGTTTCGGGGCCTACCGGCAATTGTTCCAGCGCAGCGTCGTCGCTCTGGTCCAGCAAGGTCATGTAACGCAGATGCAGGCGGCCCAGTTCGCGCTCGCAGCGCTCGCGGAGCCGGCGCGCCAGATCGTTGATGCGGATGGTGAATTCGAGGTCTTCCTCGTGCACCAGGCTGATCCGCGATGCGGTGAGGCCACGTGCGTTTTCAAAGCCGCGACGGTCGCGCAGGCCGGCGAGCTCGTCGTGGCTTTCGATGGCGCCCCGGCGCAGGCCTTCGAGCGCTTCCGGATGGCTGAAACCGCTGTCGCGCGCCACTTCGTCTAGCGTCTGCAGCAGGGCGTTGCGGCCGTGCGCAACCAGTTGCTCGGCAAGCGTGGATGAAGCGGGCGAGGGGGCGTCGTTCATGTCGCAGTCGTCAGGTCGATAACGGCCAGGGCAGTCTGCCGCGGCGAAGTCACTATACCTCTGCGGGGCGGCGCTTGGTGCGGCGCATCCTGGCAAGTCCTTGTCGCTGCGTCTTGGGTTTTTGGCGCCGGAGGCGCGGCAGAATGCGGCGCAGGGCGGTGATCCTGCCCTTTTTGTGGCCCGCCGGGCCATTCATAAATGTTGTCAAAAGCAACACCCGTAACGGGGGAGACATGATGAACGGGCTTTCATACGTCGCGACTACGGCCGGGGGGCCGTGGGCGACATACCTCGAACAGGTCGAACGCGTGGTGCCGTATTTGGGGCATCTGGCGCGCTGGGCCGAGACGCTGCGGCGGCCGAAGCGCGCGCTGATCGTCGATATCCCGATCGAGATGGACGACGGCAGCATCCGTCACTTCGAAGGCTTCCGTGTGCAGCACAACCTGTCGCGCGGGCCGGGCAAGGGCGGCGTGCGCTTCCACCCGGATGTCACGCTCGAAGAAGTGATGGCGCTGTCGGCATGGATGACGGTGAAGAACGCTGCCGTGAACCTGCCTTACGGCGGCGCCAAGGGCGGCATCCGCGTCGACCCGAAGACGCTGTCGAAGAAAGAACTTGAGAAGCTCACGCGCCGCTATACCAGCGAGATCGGCCTGATCATCGGGCCGGACAAGGACATCCCGGCGCCGGACGTGAACACCAACGGCCAGATCATGGCCTGGATGATGGACACCTACTCGATGAACGTCGGCGCCACGGCGACTGGCGTGGTGACTGGCAAGCCGATCGAGTTGGGCGGTTCGCTCGGCCGCCTCAAATCCACCGGCCGCGGCGTCTTCGTGATCGGGCGCGAAGTCGCACGGCGCATCGATCTGCAGATCAACGGCGCTCGCGTTGCCGTGCAGGGCTTCGGTAACGTCGGTAGCGCGGCGGCGGAACTCTTCGCCGGCAACGGCGCGAAGATTGTCGCGGTGCAGGACCACACCGGCACGGTATACAACCCGAACGGGCTCGACATCGCCGAGTTGATGGCGACGCTGCGCCGCGACGGTGGCATTGCGAAGTGCCCGGGCGCGGAAGTGATTCCGAACGAGCAGTTCTGGGATGTGGAGACCGAGTTCCTGATCCCGGCCGCGCTGGAAGGCCAGATCACGCCGGATCGCGCACGCCGCATCAAGACCCGCGTGGTGCTCGAAGGCGCTAACGGCCCGACGGTGCCGGAAGCCGACGACATCCTCGCGAACAAGGGCGTGCTGGTGGTGCCGGACGTGATCGCCAACGCAGGCGGTGTCACCGTGTCGTACTTCGAGTGGGTGCAGGACATCGCATCCTTCTTCTGGAGTGAGGACGAGATCAACATGCGGCTCGAACGCATCCTGTCCGAAGCCTTCCGCAAGATCTGGGATACCGCGCACGAGCACAAGATCGCGATCCGCACCGCGGCCTTTGTCGTTGCCTGTACGCGCATTCTGCAGGCGCGCGAGGAGCGTGGTCTGTATCCGTGATCCGCTTCGGCGTGCGACAAAAGGAAGGGGCCTTATGGCCCCTTTTTCATATGTGCTGCGCCGATTTCAATGCGCTTGCGCCTTGCCGTATAGCAGCCGACCGATCAGATCTTCGAGCACCAGCGCAGGCTGAGTACGGGACACGGTGTCGTCCCCCGCCAGCAAGCGCACATCACCGCCCGGTGACAGCGCGATGTGCTGCTCGCCGAGCAGGCCCGAGTTGCGGATGCTCGCGCGGGTATCGGCCGGGAAGCGGTAGCGTGGGTCAATCGCCATGTCGACCAGGGCGACACCGTGTGCGGTGTCGTAGCCGATTGCGTTGACCCGGCCGACCACCACGCCGGCCGCCTTGACCGGCGCCTGCGGCCGCAGGCCGCCGATGTGCTCGAAACGCGCATGTAGCGGATACGGCACTGCTTTGAGCGCGAGCAGGCCGCTCGCGCCCAGCCCCAAAAACACGAGCATTGCAACGCCGCAGAGCGCAACGGCGCCGACGAGAAACTCTAGGTGACCCGTGTGCTCTGTGCTGTGCATTCTTCGCCCTCGTCAGTGGCCCGCAGCCGCGGCATCGACGACGCGCGTCGGGCGCGGTGCGAGCCAGATCGCAAACGCTGCGATGAAGAACGCGATGCCGACCATCGACAGCAAATCGTTGGTGGCGACCATCACCGCCTGGCCTTGCGTGATCTGGTCCAGCGTCGCGCGCACCGCATCGGCCGGCATGCCTTGCTGTGCAAGCGCTTGTGCGCTGGCGCCCTGCGGGTCGATGAGGCCGGCCAGTTCGGCGTGCTTTTCGGCACTGCCGTCTTCCCACAGCGTTGTGACGAGAGACGTGGCGAAGGCGCCCGACACGGTGCGCAGGAAGTTCAGCAGGCCGGCGGCAGACGCGGTTTCCGATTCCTCGACGCTGCCGAGCGCGAGCCCGTTCAGTGGCACGAAGAAGAAGGGCATGCCCAGCCCCATCAGCAACAGCGGCAGCGCGATCTGCCAGTAGTCCATGTCGGTGTTCGCTACGACGCGCAACAGCGTCACGATGCCCAGCCACACCACGCCACCAAATACCAGCGGGCGCGGATCGACCTTCGCCGAGAGACCTGCGGCGATCGGCGCCACCAGCACCGCGAGCACGCCGCTCCATGCGGTGGTCATGCCGGCCCAGGTGGCGGTGTAGCCCATGTAACTCTGCAGCCACATCGGTGTCAGCACGTTGGCACCGAAGAAGGCACCGAAGGCGAGGCTGATCGTTAGTACGCTGGCGGCGAAGCCGCGGTGGCGGAACACGCGCAGATCGACGATCGGATGCGTTTCGGTGAGCTCCCAGATCATGAACTGTCTCTTATACACATCTCCGAGCCCACGAGACCGGAGCCTATCTCG
>CAMFLH010000091.1 GCA_945957295.1 uncultured Uliginosibacterium sp. | reverse complement strand
CGAGATTCCTCTACGTCTCGTGGGCTCGGAGATGTGTATAAGAGACAGCCGCAACAGCATCGGCTCAAACAGGCGCAAGCCAAGCTCTGCGTTTGCCTTCAAGGCATCGCTACTGGCCTGTACACCCAGCGTCATCTCCGTTAGCGACCCGTGCGCGGCAACTTTCGCATCGATCGCACGGGCACCGTAATGCGCCGCCATGTGGCCGTCGGCCCGGATCGCAAATGGGGCTGCGGTGGCTAACGTACCGTCGAGCTGTGCCGGCCCCCAGTCGGTCGTGCCTGACACATGGGCAAAGCGCCACAGATCGTGCCCCATGTCCGCAGCGGCCGCCGCGTCGCGTAACTCGAATACGCGATCGAGTTGCTTGCCGTCGCGCTGGAACAGCGTGAAATGCCCGAGCGCGACATCGTCAAGCCGTAGCCCGATCGGCAGCGCTATCGAGTTGAGCGGGCCACTCGGTTCGTGCGACAGCGTGTAGGTGACCGACAGGCTCTGTACCCGGACGCGACGCGCATGCACCCAGCCGCTCAACAGCTCCGAAGGCGACCAGTCGATCGCCAGCTTACGTGCGTCCACCTCGACGCCGGCCATCGCAAACACAAAGCGTTCGGCGCGTAGCGAGTCCGCCAACCGGCCGCTCGGCGCTTCCAGCCGGATCTGGCCGCGTGTGGCAACCTCGATTGCGTGAGCAACAAAGTGCAGGCCCGCTTCGGTGCCGATTGACCACGCGATCACAACCCACGGCAGCACGGCGGCCGCCAGGCCAATCAGAATCGCAAGTGGGCGCCGCGCAGCGCGGCCGACAACGCTGCGCCGCGGCGCGGCGGCAGGCGCCTCGGTTTCGCGAGCGGCTTCGTCAGCCTGCATGCCGCGGCCAGCGCCGTGTTAGGCGAACAATCGCGCCAGTTCGGCGCCGGGGTCCAGCGCACGCATGAACGCCTCGCCAACGAGGAAGGCGTTGACCGCTCGAGCGCGCATCGTAGCCACGTCGGCGGGCGACAGAATGCCGCTCTCAGTCACGACAATGCGATCGGCGGGAATGCGGTGCAGCTGCGATAGCGTGGCATCAAGGCTGACCTCGAAGCTTCGCAGGTTGCGGTTGTTGATGCCGACGAGCGGCGTCTTCAACTGCAAGGCGATGTCGAGTTCGTCCGCGTCGTGCACCTCGACCAGCACTGCCATGCCCAAGGCATGCGCCTCGGCTTCGAGCGCCGCGAGCTGCGCCAGCGCCGTCGCCGGTGCGTGCCCCACAGCGCCTTCCGGCGGCAGGAAGGCCGCGACGATCAGCAGGATGCAATCCGCCCCCATCGCACGTGCTTCATGCACCTGGTAGCTGTCGACGATGAAGTCCTTGCGCAGCACCGGCAGCGCACACGCGGCGCGTGCCGCCTTGAGGTATTCCGGGGAGCCTTGGAAATAATCGCGATCGGTCAGTACCGACAGGCAGGCCGCGCCGCCCTGCTGATACGAGGCCGCAATTTCGGCCGGGCGGAAGTCCGCGCGGATCACACCCTTCGAGGGGCTTGCCTTCTTGATCTCGGCGATCACCCCGGATTGCCCGGCGGCAATTTTCGCCCGCAAAGCGCCGACGAAATCGCGCTGCGGTCCACCCTCGTCCGCAGCGGCGCGCATCGCTTCGCGCGACACCACGGCGGTGCCCGCAGCCACTTCGTCGCGCTTGGTTGCGATGATCTTCTGGAGAATGTCTGACATCGGTTCGTCCGTCGCTCAGGCGGCAAATTTCTTGGTGTACTCGACCAGCTGGTCGACCTTGGCACGCGCCGCGCCACTTGCGATCGTGGCGATCGCGCGCTCGACGCCATCCGCCAGCGAATCGGCGATCCCAGCCACATACAGACTGGCACCAGCGTTGAAGGCAACGATATCGCGCGCGGCAGGCAGTTTGCCGGTCAGTGCGCCGAGCAGCATCTCGCGCGAATCCTCGACCGTCGCAGCACGCAGCGCAGAGGCGGCATGCAGCGGCAGGCCGACATCTTCGGGCGACAGGCGATACTCGCGCACCACGCCGTCACGCAACTCGCCGACCATGGTCGGCGCGGAGATCGAGAGCTCGTCGAGACCATCCAGCCCATGCACGATCATCACGTTGCGTGCGCCAAGGCGCTGCAGCACGCGCACCTGGATGCCGACCAGATCGGGGTGGAATACGCCCATCAACTGATTCGCCGCATTGGCCGGGTTGGTCAGCGGGCCAAGGATGTTGAAGATCGTACGCACGCCCAACTCACGCCGCACTGGACCGGCATGCTTCATCGCGGCATGGTGGCTGGGCGCGAACATGAAGCCGACGCCGATGTCATCGATACAGGCGCCGACCTGCTCTGGCGTGAGCGTGAGATTCACGCCCAGCGATTCGAGCACGTCGGCCGAACCCGACTGCGACGAGACCGAGCGCCCGCCATGCTTTGCGACGCGCGCGCCGGCTGCAGCGGCAACGAACATCGCGCCGGTGGAAATATTGAAGGTGTGCGCGCCATCGCCACCGGTGCCGCAGGTGTCGACCAACGTCTGCACATCAGATTTGAGCGGCACCTTGGTGGCGAACTCGCGCATCACGGTGGCGGCGCCGGCGATCTCGCCGACGGTTTCCTTCTTCACGCGAAGGCCGGAGATGATCGCCGCGATCATCACCGGCGACACCTGGCCGGACATGATCTGCCGCATCAGGTCGACCATTTCCTCATGGAAGATCTCGCGGTGTTCGATGACGCGTTGAAGGGCTTCTTGGGGGGTCATGCTCATCCTCCGCACATGCGAATGAAGCGGCCCCGGGCCGCTTCATTCATGTGCTTTCACATGTCGAGAAAGTTCTTCAGCAACTGGTGGCCGCCTTCGGTCAGGATCGACTCGGGGTGGAACTGCACACCTTCGATCGGCAGCGTGCGGTGACGCACGCCCATGATCTCGCCGTCTTCGGTCCATGCGGTCACTTCGAGGCAGTCGGGGCACGTCTCGCGTTCGATCGCCAGCGAGTGGTATCGGGTGGCCGTGAAGGGGTTCGGCAGGCCGTGGAACACGCCCTTGTCTGCATGCGAGATCGGCGAAGTCTTGCCGTGCATCAGGCGCTTGGCATGCACGATCTTTCCACCGAAGGCCGCGCCGATCGACTGGTGGCCGAGGCACACGCCGAGGATCGGCAACTTGCCGGCGAAATGCTTGATCGCCGCCACCGAGATGCCCGCCTCAGCCGGCGAACACGGACCAGGGGAGACAACGAGCTTCTCAGGCTGCATCAGCTCGATCTGCTCAACGGTGATCTGGTCGTTGCGAAACACGCGCACATCGGCACCCAGTTCGCCGAAGTACTGCACGAGGTTGTAGGTAAAGCTGTCGTAGTTGTCGATCATCAGCAGCATGGCGGAACTCCTTATTCGAATCGGGTATCGAGGCCGCGTTCGGCCATCTCGGCAGCGCGCAAGACCGCACGGGCCTTGTTCTGCGTTTCCTGCCATTCCGATTCGGGGTTGGAGTCGGCAACGATGCCGGCCCCCGCCTGTACATGCAGCTGACCATCCTTCAACACTGCGGTGCGGATCGCAATCGCGACGTCGAGCTCGCCATCAAAGCCGAGGTAGCCGACCGCGCCGGCATAGATGCCACGCTTGACCGGTTCCAGCTCGTCGATGATCTCCATCGCGCGGACCTTCGGCGCACCAGACACCGTGCCAGCCGGGAACGCGGCACGCAGCACGGCGAGCGGCGCTGCGCGCTTGTCGTCGAGTTCCTTGAGCTCACCCTCGACGTTGGAGACGATGTGCATCACGTGCGAGTAGCGTTCGACGATGAACTGCTCGGTCACCTTGACGGAACCAGTGGCGGCGACGCGGCCGACATCGTTGCGGCCAAGGTCGAGCAGTTGCAGGTGCTCGGCGCGTTCCTTCTCGTCCGCGAGCAGATCTTTTTCCAGCGCGAGATCCTCTTCATGCGTGGCGCCCCGCTTGCGGGTGCCCGCGATCGGCCGCACCGTCACCGTACCGTCTTCGAGCTTAACCAGGATCTCCGGCGATGCGCCGACGACATGGAAGTCCTCGAAGTTGAAGTAGAACATGTAGGGGCTGGGGTTGAGCGCACGCAGACTGCGGTAGAGCGCCATCGGGCTCGCCGCAAACGGTTTGCTCATGCGCTGCGACAGCACCACCTGCATGATGTCGCCGTCCACGATGTACTGCTTGGCGCGCCCGACCGCAGCCTTGAAAGCCTCTTCGCCAAAGCTGCTGACCGCCTCGGCCGGTTCGACCGACACATCCTGCGGAATCGCAACGTGCTCGCGCAGCTTCGCGAGCAGCTCCTTCAGGCGACGCTGTGCGCGCTTGTAGGCACCGGGTACTTCCGGCTCGGCATACACCACCAGCGTGAGCTTGCCAGAAAGGTTATCGACGATCGCGATCTCTTCCGACAGCAGCAACACAATGTCCGGCACACCCAGTGGGTCTTTCGGTTCGTGCTTGGCGAGCTTGGGCTCGATGTAGCGCACGGTGTCATAGCCAAAGGCACCGACCAGGCCGCCGCAGTAGCGCGGCAGGCCGTCGCGCGGCGGCACCTTGATGCGCTGCATGAACTCGCCGATGTAGTTAAGCGGATCGCCGTAATCGCGGCGTTCAACCAAGCGGTCGTTGGTCAGCAGCAGCGCCGAGCGGCCATACACCTCAATGCGGGTGTTGGCGCGCAGGCCAATGATGGAGTAGCGGCCGAAGCGCTCGCCGCCCTGCACGGATTCGAGCAGGTAGGTCCAGGACTCGTTGGCAAGCTTCAGGTAGATCGACAGCGGCGTATCGAGATCGGCAAAGGTCTCGAGCGTCAGCGGGATTCGGTTGTAACCCTGTTGGGCCAACGCGAGGAATTCGGATTCGGTCATCATGACTCCACGTTCTTGTCCCGCGCCGGGCGCCCAATCGGTGAGGCGCACTTCAAGCTGGTCGCGGGCGGATTATCCTGAACATCTGGGCGCGGGCGAGCCGCGCCGGAACTGCGGTGTGGGGGCTTAAAGCGCCCGCCACGAGCACCCGATGCGCTGCCATCGTGCGGCGGCGCGAGACGGGAGGTGCTCCTTTCCGATGTTCAGGTTCTCGCTGGTCATGAGGGTAAAGGTTCAGGCCGAAGCGCGCCCGATCAGGCGCAGCAATCCGGGGAAGGCCGATACTAACCCGTCGCATTCGATGGTGTCCACGGCGCGGCCTTCGCTGTAGCCGTAGGTCATCAGCAGCACCGGCATGCCCGCCGCCTGCGCCGCCAGTGCGTCGTTTGCGGAATCGCCGACCATCAGCGCGCGAGTAGGCGACACGCCCAGCGCGTCGCATGCATGCAACAGCGGGGCGGGGTCCGGTTTCTTCACCGGCAGCGTGTCTCCGCTGACAACACAGCCGAAGAAACGCGCCAGCCCCATGTGATCGAGCAAGGGCAAGGTAAAGGCGCCCGCTTTGTTGGTAATGCACGCCATGCGGATGCCTTGCGCCTGCAAGGCGGCGAGGGTTTCCGCAACGCCCTCGTAGATCCGTGTCGAATGGCCGTTCACCACACCGTAGTGACGGCGGAACACCGCCACCGCAGCCTCTAGGGTTGCGGCGTCACGCGGCGCGCGGCCGTCGGTCAGACAGCGTTCCACCAGATTCGGAATGCCGCGCCCGACGAAACGTGTGACCTCATCGAGCGAGCGGGCCGGCTCGCCCAGCTCCTCGAGCATGCGGCGCGCGGCCTCGTGCAAGTCGGGAATGGTGTCGAGCAGGGTGCCATCCAGATCGAACAACACCACATCCACATCAAAGCGCGGCATTGTCATCGTTCAGACCTGCGCCAGTTGCTCGCGCAGCGCCGCGATCACGCTGTCGTAACGGTTGGGATCGCTGGCCTTGCCGGCACCGAAAACGGCCGAACCGGCCACAAAGGTGTCCGCTCCTGCACGAGCGATCTCGGCGATGTTGTCGACTTTCACGCCACCGTCAATCTCAAGCAGCACCTTCTTGCCGGTTTGCTGTTCCCAGGCATCGAGGCGCTTGCGGGCTTCGGCGAGTTTCACCAAGGTCTGCGGGATGAATTTCTGCCCACCGAAACCGGGGTTCACGGACATCAGCATGATCAGATCGATCTTGTTCATCACATGATCCAACCACGACAGCGGCGTGGCCGGATTGAATACCAGACCGGCCTGACAACCATGATCGCGGATCAACGCCAGCGTGCGATCCACATGCCGGGTCGCTTCCGGGTGGAAGGTGATGACGTTGGCGCCCGCCTTGGCGAACATCGGCACCAGCGCGTCGACCGGCTCCACCATCAGGTGCACATCGATCGTGGCGTTGGTCAGCGGGCGCAGCGCTTCGCAGACCAGCGGGCCGATCGTCAGGTTAGGCACGTAGTGGTTGTCCATCACATCGAAATGGACCCAATCGGCGCCCGACGCCAGCACATTCAGAACTTCTTCACCGAGCTTGGCGAAGTTTGCCGACAGGATGCTCGGCGCAATGCGATAACTCACGGTGTTCCCCCACCCCAAAAACGCGATTTTCCCAGATGCGCGCGGATTCCGGAAACGGACCGTGAATTCGAACATGGCGTGCCGAGCGATTGCCCGCTTGAATGGCAGCCTGACTCGAACCCGGCCCACCGTCGATGCCTGAAGCAAAGCAGCCTGAGATTAACGTCTCCGCCCAAGCGCAATACATCGAAGACCAATCAGACGCGGAGGCGGGCCGCTTCGTCTTCGCCTACAAGGTCACGATCGAAAACACCGGCGACGTGCCCGCGCAACTGATCAGCCGCCACTGGGTGATCACCGATGCCGTTGGGCATGTTCAGGAAGTGCGTGGTATTGGCGTGATTGGGGAACAACCACGTCTGGCCCCGGGAGAGGCCTTCGAGTACACCAGCGGATGCGCGATCGCCACCCCCGTCGGCACCATGCGCGGGGCCTACCAGATGGTCACCGAAGACGGCTCGCCGTTCGAAGCCGAGATCCCTGAGTTCGTGCTCGCAGCACCGGGCATGCTGCACTGACCACCTGCGGCCCGACGCCCGCCTGCAAGCCTCAGGCGAGGCGCAGGGTCGCAACCGCGTGCAAGGCTTCGGGCACGGTCTCGTCGCCAACCAGCCGTACCACGACCGGCACGCCAGCCGACTCCGCCGCCGCCACCACCGCCGTCACCGCGCGGGAATGCAAGTCGTCGCCAGCCGCTGCCACGCTGACGTAATGCAAGGCGTCGCCAAGCAGCGTTTCAATGCGCAGGCGCACCGGATCAGCCACCCGCAACGCACAGCGAACGCCCCGCGCGACAAGATCCGAAAGCCCTTCCGGGCGAACCATGCCGGCATCGAACTCCAGCACCAACGTGGCGCCCACAGCACCGATCCGCGCGACAACACCGCGGCAGGCCGTCACGAAACGCGGATCGCTGAGACTAGAACGTGCCGGCGCTATCGCCCACACACCACCACGCGCCGCTTCCGCGGCAACCGCAAGGTGCTCCAGCAGCAACAGATCCGCGTCCAGGGCCAGCGCGGCGTCCGGAGCGACAAGATCTGGCAGCAAGACGTCGCGCGACGCTTCCTTAGACCATGCGGCCGCGTGCAGGCGCCGGGTCCACACCGCACCATCGGCACCGACCAGCACATCCCAGTGCACGCCGAGCACGCCGTCGGCCAAGGCCGCCCGCCAGCGTTCCTCGGCTGCGTCCTGCTGCGCCACCAGTTCGTCGAACTCCGGTGCGGCAAAACGAAAGCAATTCTTGCCCGCATTCTTCGCGCGATACATTGCCACGTCGGCAATCGCCACCAGCGCATCGTCTTCACCGTCGTGCGGATACACCGCGACACCGATGCTCGCAGCCACCCGCAACAGGTGGTCGCCATACTCGATCACTTCGGTGGCGCAGCCCACCAGCTTGTAGGCCAGCCGCGCCGCTGCGAGCGGATCTGCCAGCTCGTCGGCGATCACTACGAATTCATCGCCCCCCAAGCGTGCAACGGTATCGCTCTCCCGCACCGCAGCGACAAGTCGGCTTGCCACGGTACGCAGCACCTGGTCGCCCGCCGCATGCCCGTGCTGGTCGTTGACCGGCTTGAAGTTGTCGAGGTCGATGAAGAACAGCGCGAAGCCGGCACGGTTGCGGCGCGCCTTCGCCTGAACCGCGTTGAGCGCCTGGCGGAAACCAGTGCGGGTCAGCAAGCCGGTCAGCTCGTCGATGCCGGCCAGCGAACGGCTTTGCGCATGCACCTCGCTCTGCGCAAGCGTCTGGCGCGCAAGCTCGGCACGGGCCTCGGCGAGCAGTGCCGTCTGGCGCCCGATGTCCTCCCGCAGTCGATTGCTGCGCCGACTTGCGACAACACCCACGACCAGCACCGAGATGAGCACCGCCAACGCGATCCAGACAGCCATCGGCTGGCGATCCACCGCCTGCCGCGCCACTGCAATGCCGGACTTGATCGGCATCGCGCCCGGCTCGGTCGCGTAAAGCTTCGGGTCGCCAGCGATGACCCACACTTCGCGATTGAACTCGTCCAGCGGTAGCAACTGATCCGTGGAAACGCTCTTCTCGGCGCCGCGATGGATGATGAAGTTCAGTTGGGTCGCCTCTTCGGCGACCGGCACGTCGAAGTAGACACCGAACTCGGTGGTGCCTGCGGGCTTCAGCGGCTCGGTCCAGCGGGTGTCTTCGCCGAGGTTGTGCCCTTCACCCCATACGTGCAGCCCCCAACCGTTGTAGAGGCCATCCGCGCGGTGAAAATGGATGCGTGCTACGCCCTGCGGCGCCACCGCCCATGCGGGAACGGACGCGCCCAATACCGCCACCACCAGCGCAAGCCAGGCGAGAAGTCGAAGAGGTATCGGGCGTCGTGACATCAGGAACGGTAGTCAGCGTTGATCTTGACGTAGTCGTAGGAGAAGTCGCAGGTCCACACTGTTGCCGCAGCCGGACCACGAGCGAGGTCGATCCGCACCGTGATCTCTTGCGATTTCATGACACGTGCGCCATCGGCCTCGCAATAGGCGGCGGCACGACCACCCAGCTCGGCCACCAGCACCTCGCCTTCGGCGTCGCCCAGCCACACGCGCAACCGATCGACATCCAGGTCCGCAATACCAGCGTAGCCGATGGCGGCAAGGATGCGACCGAGGTTCGGATCGGAGGCGAAGAAAGCGGTCTTCACCAGTGGCGAATGTGCCACTGCATAGGCAACCTTGCGGCATTCCTCGCGGTTGGCACCACCCGACACCGCAATGGTCATGAACTTGGTAGCGCCCTCGCCGTCCCGCACGATCGCTTGCGCCAGCCACACAGCCACGTCGATGACCGCTGCGCGCAGCGCCGCGTACTCAGCCGATGCAGCGTCAGTGATTTCCGGCGCACCGGCGGCACCGGTTGCGATCAGGATGAAGGAATCGTTGGTGGAGGTGTCGCCATCCACCGTGATGCTGTTGAACGACTGATCCGCCGCTTCACGCACCAACTGCTGCAACAGCGGCTGCGACACCGCTGCATCGGTCGCCATGAAGCCGAGCATGGTCGCCATGTTCGGCTTGATCATGCCGGCGCCCTTGCTGATGCCGGTGATTGTCACGGCTTTACCGCCCAGCTCGATGCGCTGTGACTTGGCCTTGGCAACGGTGTCGGTGGTCATGATGCCGTGTGCGGCGTCGTACCAGCCATCGGCGCGCAGGTCAGCCTGCGCTGCAGGCAGGCCCGCCACCAGCCGATCCATCGGCAGATGCTCGAGGATCACGCCGGTGGAAAACGGCAGTACGGAAGTCGCCGCGATGCCCAAACGCGAGGCAACCGCCTCACAGGTCGCTTGTGCATTCTGCAGGCCGAGTGCGCCGGTACCGGCGTTTGCAATGCCGGTATTGATCACCAACGCGCGGATCGCAGCGTTTGCAGAAAGGTGCGCCTGGCAAACCTGAACCGGTGCGGCGCAGAAGCGGTTCTGCGTGAATACGCCCGCAGCGCGACTGCCAGCAGCCAGCTCGATCAGGGTCAGGTCGCGCCGATCCACCTTGCGGATACCCGCCTTCGCGACGCCCAGTCGGACGCCGGCAACCGGCAGCAGTTCGGAGGCGATGGGCGGGGTCAGGCAAACAGGCATGTTGGCTCCAGGCAGTTAAAGCCGCGACAGGGCGGCCGATCAGCCTGCAAGTTTAACGGATCAAGCACGCGCGCCCCGTGCCGCAACATGTTCAAACCCCATCGAAGCCTGCTGCACGAAATGCAGTACGCCGGTCGCGTCTTCCTCAGACAGCGCCGCGTCGGCTTTGGTGCGGTCTGCATAGAAAACGCCGATCGTGCGGCCGTGCACGACGATAGGTGCAATCACGAAAGGCGGCACACCACCTGCACGCGTCAAGCGTTCCAGCCTTACCGGCGCGTCGAAGGCATTGGTGACGACGAAGCTCTGTTGCCGCGTCACCACCGTATTGACCAACTCCCCGGGACTGCCGTCCAGCGCAAAGTGGAAGGCCCGCACCAACGCGTCGGCGCCAGGGCCAAGCCCGGCCTTTCCCACCAAGCTCTGGCGATCAGGCGTCAACATCGCGAACAGCGCGCGATCCATCCCGATACCGCGGAAGATGCCTTCCAGCGCCAGGGTCAGCACGTCGTTTAGGTTCGGCTTGCCCGCTATCAGCATCGAAAGATCGCGCAGAATTTTGAGTTGCAGCAAGGGGTTCGGGCCGCTCGACTCATCCTCTTCCTGTACGGTCACCGCGCCACCACTTCTCGGCAACGGAATCAGCCGCGCAGCCTCATGCGCGCCGTAGTTGACGGCGGCTTGCGCGGCAGCCACCGCGTTGTCGGTGATGAGCGGCAGAACCTCGTCGAGCGGCCGATCAAGGTGCTTCGATATCAGGTCGAGCACCTGTCGCGTCGGCGGCGCCTCCCAGCCGCCTTCCGCCTGCCGCGCCAGCGAATGCGCCAGCGCGACGCACTTTTCGCGGTCGCCGCCGCGCTCGCCCTGTTCGATCACGCTGGTCAGCAAACCACCCAAGCGCCAGTCCTTCACCAGCCCGAGCGTGATCTGGCGCAATCGATAGCCCAGCACGTTCTGCTCCGCCACTTCCGCGGGCACGCCCGTTGCCAGCGTGCTGTCGAGCGACTGCGCCGCTTCGTCACCAAAGCACCAGAAGGCCATCTCGCCGACTCGGGCAAGCAACGCCGAGATGAATACCTCTTCCGGGTTCGGGTCGGCTTTCAGCGCCGCCAAGGTTCGAGCCTGAACTGCCGCGTGAAATGCGCGCGCCATCTCGGTGACGACACGCTCGCGCACGCCGCCACGCAAGAGCGCGTCGATCAACACCAGTGACAGCGCCATATTGGCTACTGCATCGAAACCGAGCACCACGAGGGCGCGGCTCACCGTGCTGATGTGCGCGCGGGACGGATTGAAGTAGGCGCTGTTGGCGAGCTTGAGCACCTTGGTCGTCAGCGCGGCATCCTGCAGGATGATCGCGGCCAGCGCCGAGGCCGAGGCGCGCTCGTCGTCCGCCACCTCACGGATCGCATCCACCGTACGTCCGAACGCTGGCATGTCGCGCTCGCGTATGCGCGCGACGAAGCCTTGTGCCCCAAGGCGGCGAGCGTCCTGCAGCGTGGTCACGATGGCTGGCTCCTACTTGTCACAAACCCTTAACGGCAGTGACGCACGCAAGCTGTAGCGCGAGAAAGCAAAACGCCGGCACAAGGCCGGCGTTCTTTCGTCGGTAGATCAGCCGATCAGCTGAGTTTGCCGTGGCAGTGCTTGAACTTCTTGCCGGACCCGCACGGGCAGGCGTCGTTGCGCCCGACCTTGATGCCGCCTTGCGCCGGCATCGGCCGCGCTTCGCTGCTGGCTTCCGCAGCGGCCAGCGCCTCGTCGTAGTCGGCGTGGTGGTACTGCACGTTATCGACCGGCGCCGGCTGGGGCTCCGCCTCCTCCAGTTGCTCTTCGGAGCGGATCTGTACCGTCATCAGCAGGCGGGTCACTTCGATCCGCACGGTCGACAGCAGGCTCTCGAACAACTCGAAGGACTCACGCTTGTATTCCTGCTTCGGGTTCTTCTGCGCATAGCCGCGCAGATGGATACCCTGCCGCAGGTGATCGAGCGAAGCGAGGTGCTCACGCCAGTGCGTATCGAGGCTGTTGAGCATCACGTTGCGCTCGAAGCCACGCCACGCTTCCGGATTGACCGGCGCAATCTTGTCGGCGTAAGCCGCATCGGCCGCCTCGATGACCTTGCGCAGCAAGTCGTCGTCCGACAGGCTCTGGTCGTCCTTGCTCCATTGCGCGACCGGCAGTTTGAGCTGGAATTCGCCTTCCAGCGCGCGCTCGAAACCGGCCAGATCCCACTGCTCCTCGACGCTCTCCGCCGGCACATAGGTGCGGAACAGATCGTGCAGCACGCCCTGGCGCATCGCGGTGATCGTTTCGCCGATCTCGCTCGCCTCAAGCAACTCGTTGCGCTGCAGGTAGATAACCTTGCGCTGATCGTTCGCAACATCGTCGTACTCAAGCAGCTGCTTGCGGATGTCGAAGTTGCGTTGCTCGACCTTGCGCTGCGCCGATTCGAGCGAACGGGTCACGATGCCGGCCTCGATCGCCTCGCCTTCCGGCATCTTCAGCCTCACCATGATCGCGTTGAGACGATCGCCAGCGAAGATCTTCATCAACGGATCTTCCAGCGACAGGTAGAAGCGGGACGCACCCGGGTCACCCTGACGGCCGGAGCGACCGCGCAACTGGTTGTCGATACGGCGCGACTCGTGGCGCTCGGTACCGATGATCTTGAGGCCGCCGGCCGCAATCACCTTCTCGTGCAGCCCCTTCCATTCGGCGCGCAGCGCTTCGATGCGGGCAGCCTTTTCCTCTTCCGGCACCGAGGCGTCTTCGCGCAGCAGCGCGATCTGTTTCTCGACGTTGCCGCCGAGCACGATGTCGGTACCGCGACCCGCCATGTTCGTCGCGATCGTGATCACGCCCGGACGGCCCGCCTGCACGATGATCTCGGCCTCTTTGGCGTGCTGCTTGGCGTTGAGCACCTGATGCGGCAACTTCTGCGCATCGAGCAGGTGTGACAGCAGTTCGGAGTTTTCGATCGAGGTCGTGCCAACCAACACCGGTTGCCCGCGTTCGTGGCAATCCTTGATGTCGCGGATGATCGCGTCGTACTTTTCCTTGGCGGTGCGATACACCAGATCGTTCGCGTCGATACGGATCATCGGGCGATTGGTCGGGATCACGACCGTTTCCAGACCGTAGATCTGGTGGAACTCGTAGGCTTCGGTGTCCGCCGTACCGGTCATGCCGGAGAGCTTGGCGTACATGCGGAAGTAGTTCTGGAACGTGATCGACGCGAGGGTTTGGTTCTCGGCGTTGATCTGCACACCTTCCTTCGCCTCGACAGCCTGGTGCAGACCATCGGACCAGCGGCGTCCGGCCATCAGGCGGCCGGTGAACTCATCAACGATCACCACTTCACCGTTCTGCACAACATAGTGCTGGTCGCGGTGGTACAGCGAGTGCGCGCGCAGCGCCGCATACAGGTGGTGGATCAGCAGAATGTTGGCCGGGTCGTACAGGCTGGAGCCTTCGGCCAGCAGGCCGGCCTTGGCGAGCAGCCCTTCGGCCGTCTCGTGGCCTTGTTCGGTGAGCAGAACCTGATGCGCCTTCAGGTCGACCGTGTAGTCACCCGGCACCGTCACGTTCTCGTCTTCGCCTTCCTGCTTCTTCAGCAGCGGCGCGACGGCGTTCATCTTGACGTACAGATCGGTGTGATCGTCCGCCTGGCCGGAGATGATCAGCGGCGTACGAGCTTCGTCGATCAGGATCGAATCGACCTCATCCACCACCGCGAAGTTCAGGCCACGCTGCACGCGCTCACCGGTCGAATAGACCATATTGTCGCGCAGGTAGTCGAAGCCGAATTCGTTGTTGGTGCCGTAGGTGATGTCGCAGCTGTATGCGGCCTGTTTGGCCTCGTGCGTCATCTGCGACAGGTTGCAGCCGCAGGTCAGACCGAGGAAGCCATAGACCCGCCCCATCCAGTCCGCATCGCGGCTGGCCAGGTAGTCGTTGACCGTGATGACGTGCACGCCCTTGCCCGACAGGGCGTTGAGGTAGGCCGGCAGGGTCGCCATCAGCGTCTTACCTTCGCCGGTTCGCATCTCGGCGATCTTGCCGTAGTGCAGTACCATGCCACCGATGAGCTGCACATCGAAATGCCGCATGCCGTGGACGCGCTTGCCTGCTTCGCGCACCACTGCGAACGCCTCCGGCAGGAGCTTGTCGAGCGACTCGCCGTTTGCGTGGCGTTGCTTGAACTCGTCCGTCTTCGCGCGCAGCTGCTCGTCGGTCAATGCCGCGATGCCCGGCTCCAGCGCGTTGATCGCGCGCACGGTGGACATGTATTGGCGAACCAGCCGCTCGTTCCGGCTGCCGAAGATCTTCTTGAGGAGGCCTGCAATCATGGTGACTCGGGGGTCAGGCGTAAAAGCGGCGATTCTAACACGCGGGCCGCAATGCCCCCGGACGCAGGGGTCAAACGCATGAGTCGGCCACCTCGCGCACGCCTGATTGGCACCCTCGTGGGCGGCGATTCGCCGCTCGCAAGGCTGCAGGAACACGCGCGCCAGTTGGTGCGCTTGCAGCGCCAGCTCGACCTGCAACTACCCGACTACCTGCAGGGCGCAGTCGCCGTCGCCAACCTGCAGGGCGGCATTCTCGCCTTGCATGTGCAGAACGCCACCGTTGCAGCACGGCTAAAAATGCTGCTGCCGCGACTGCGCGAAGGCCTGTCGGCGCAAGGCGCACCGGTGGAAGAAATCCGCGTTCGTGTCCGCTTGCCGAAGAACACCGACACCCGGCGCCCACCACCGGTGCGCGAAATCGACGATAACGTATTGGCCGGGCTGGAACACCTGAAGGAACAGCTGACCGAACGCTCCCCGCTCGCAGGGCCGCTGGCGCGTCTGATTGAACGGGCCGCGCGGCGGCGCCCCTGATCAGAATACCGGTATCAACACTCGCTCGAGCAGCAAGAGCGCAAAGAACACCAGCACAGCGACGAGCGCAAAGCGCGCCAGGTTCTTCGCCACGCGCATGTAGGCGGCGCGGCCAGTGAACAGATAGGCGAAATAGCTCGCCACACCCCCGATCGCGACCAGCACGACGAGCAGGCGAAGTATCAGCACGCCTTAAGCCGCGGCAGGAAGTTCAAATGCGTGCGCCAAGGACCGCGGCACATCTTCGTCGCGATCGAAGCTCACCAGATCCCAAGCACTCTTATCTTCGAGCAGCGCCCGCAGCACCTGGTTATTGAGCGCGTGACCCGACTTATGCGCCGAGTACGCAGCGAGCAAGGGGTGGCCGGCAAGGTAAAGGTCTCCGATCGCATCCAGCACCTTGTGTTTGACGAACTCGTCGCCGTAGCGCAGCCCGTCTGCGTTCAGCACGCGGTATTCGTCCATCACGATTGCGTTGTCGAGACTGCCTCCACGCGCCAGTCCGGCATCGCGCATGTATTCCACCTCATGCATGAAGCCGAAGGTGCGCGCACGAGAGATCTCCCGAACATAGGAGTGCTCGGCAAAATCGACTGCGACCTCCGTGCCGGTGCGATCAATCGCTGGATGATTGAACTGGATCGAGAAGGAAAGGCGAAACCCTTCGTACGGGTCGAGGCGCACCCACTTGTCGCCTTCCTTCACCTCCACCGGTTTCAGGACACGGAGGAAGCGCTTAGCCTTGGACTGCTCTTCGATACCGGCCGACTGGATGAGGAACACGAAAGGCGCCGCAGAGCCATCGAGGATCGGGATTTCGGGGCCGTCGACATCGACATAGGCGTTGTCGACGCCGAGCCCGGCCAGCGCCGACATCAAATGCTCAACGGTACCGATCTTGGCCTCGCCCTGCTGCAGGCCGGAGCACAGACGCGTGTCGACGACCGAATACGGCGACGCAGGCAGATCGACCGGCGGATCGAGATCAACACGACGGAAAACAATACCGGTATCCGGCGCGGCCGGGCGCAGGCTGAGCGTTACCTTGATGCCGCTGTGCAGACCGACCCCGGTGGCGGTGACGATGGTCTTCAGCGTGCGTTGTCCGAGCATAGACGGGCTCCGGCAAGAGATTGATCGGAAACGATTTTATCACGCAGACCAACGGCGACGATTGGCATCCGCTATCGTCAGCATAGGCGATCAATATCCAGAAACGAAAACGCCCCGCCGAAGCGGGGCGTTCAATCACTTGATGACCACTCAGTCCGCTTGCTTGCGCAAGAAGGCCGGGATATCCAGCGTGCCGAAACCGTTGGCGCTCATCGCCTCGACCGTCGAACGGCGATGCTGGCGGCGAATCACGGCGGGCTGCTCCAGATCCGCGTAGTTGACCTCGATACCGACGTTGTCGGTGCCTGTGCGGATCACATGCATCGGGGGCTTCTGCGCAGCAGCCTTCGCAACACCAAGGCCGGTCGCAACCACGGTCACGCGGATGCGGTCTTCCATCGCCTCGTCAAACACGGTGCCGTAGATCACGAAGGCATCGGCATGCGCAAACGCGCGCACGGTGTTCACCGCTTCGCGCACTTCGCTCATCTTCAGCGAGCGGCTCGCCGAGATGTTGATCAGCACGCCACGAGCACCAGAGAGTTCAACGCCTTCGAGCAACGGGCAGCACGCGGCCTGCTCGGCGGCGATACGTGCGCGGTCGATACCGGCTGCTTCGGCGGAACCCATCATCGCGCGGCCCATCTCGGCCATCACGGTGCGGACATCCTGGAAGTCGACGTTAACCAGACCCGGGATGTTAATGATCTCTGCGATACCGCCGACGGCGTTGCGCAGCACATTGTCAGCCGAGCGGAAGCACTCTTCTACGCTGGCGTCATCGCCATGCACTTCCATCAGCTTGTCGTTCAGCACGACGATCAGGGAGTCGACATGCTTCGCGAGCTCTTCAATGCCGCTGTCGGCGACGCGGTTGCGGTTTTCGAAATCGAAGGGCTTCGTCACCACAGCGACCGTCAGCACGCCCATTTCGCGAGCAACCTCGGCAACGACAGGTGCCGCCCCGGTACCGGTGCCGCCACCCATACCTGCGGTGATGAAGGCCATGTGCGCGCCGGTCAGCGCGTCGGCGATACGGTCGCGCGCGTCCAGCGCAGCGGTGCGGCCAGCTTCAGGCTTGGCGCCCGCGCCGAGGCCGGAGTCGCCGAGCTGGATTTTGGTCGGAGCGCTGCTGCGCTTGAGAGCCTGGGCATCGGTGTTGGCACACACGAACTCAACCCCCTTGACCCCTTCGCGGATCATGTGGTCGATGGCGTTAC
>CAMFLH010000090.1 GCA_945957295.1 uncultured Uliginosibacterium sp. | reverse complement strand
GATAGGCTCCGGTCTCGTGGGCTCGGAGATGTGTATAAGAGACAGGTCCGGGGTCAGCAGGGCAGTTGTGCGATATGAGTTGGTCATCTGAATCTCCATTGATCGTTTTTTCGACGATTGAATTCTAGGGAGATTGTCCTGCCGCTACCAATTGAATGATTCCATGTCCGCATAAGCCTTGCTTGGCAGCCCGGTAATTAGGAGGTTGAATTGATCGATCAATTTCTCGGTTTGCGAGATTGCCTCGCTCAAAATCAGTTTTCCGTTGCGAAGGGCGTGTCAGCGCGGCGCCATGCCTCGGGGCGGTAGAATTCCACCCCTTTGTGCCTCGCCCGGTTTTGTACTGATGCCTCCGCCGCAACTGATTGACCTCGTCCTCTCTGCCGACCGCCCGCGCTTGCGCCGGGCCTTGCGTGAGTTGCCCAAGCGCGCCGCCACGCTTGCCGAGCTGCCAGAGGCGCTACGGGCCAAGTTCGAGGCGTCGATTGCCGAACGTGCCGCACGGAAAGCGAACTTGCCCAAGCCCGGCTTCCCGGAAGAGCTGCCGGTCAGCGGCCGGCGGGCGGAGATCGCCGAGGCGATCCGCGCGCATCAGGTGGTGATCGTGTGCGGTGAGACCGGCTCGGGTAAAACTACCCAGCTGCCGAAGATCTGCCTCGAACTCGGGCGGGGGGACGCGGGGTTGATCGGCCATACGCAGCCGCGGCGTTTGGCGGCGCGGGCGACCGCCACCCGCATTGCCGAGGAGTTGCATGTCGAACTGGGGACGACCGTCGGCTTCAAGGTGCGCTTCACCGATCACACGAAGCGCGAGAGCTACATCAAGCTGATGACCGACGGCATCCTGCTCGCCGAAACGCAGGGTGACCCGCTGCTTTCCGCCTACGACACCCTGATCATCGACGAGGCGCACGAGCGCAGCCTCAACATCGACTTTCTGCTCGGCTTCATCAAGCAGCTGTTGCCCAAGCGGCCGGACCTGAAAGTCATCGTGACCTCGGCGACGCTGGATGCCGAGCGCTTCGCGAACCACTTTGCGCAAAACGGTAAGCCCGCGCCGGTGATCGAGGTGTCGGGCCGGCTCTACCCGATCGAGGTGCGCTACCGCCCGATCGAGGACGACGATGCTGTCGACAAACCGCCGGTGCGCGTGGGCGTTCGCGTCGCGGAATCGAAGAACCGGAATCCGAACAAGGACCTGTACGAAGCAATCTGCGACGCGGTGAGCGAGCTGCAACGCGAAGGGCCGGGCGATGTGCTGGTCTTCCTGCCCGGTGAGCGTGAGATCCGCGATGCCACCGAAGCGCTGCGCAAGAACCATCCGCCGGGTGCCGAGATCCTGCCGCTGTTCGCGCGCCAGACCGCCGCCGAGCAGGCGCGCGTGTTCTCGCGCTCGAACGGGCGCCGCGTGGTGCTCTCGACCAACGTGGCGGAGACCTCGCTGACGGTGCCGGGCATCCGCTACGTGGTCGATTCGGGCCTCGCGCGGATGAACCGCTACAGCCACCGCAACAAGGTCGAGCTGCTGCAGATCGAGAAGATCGCGCAGTCCGCCGCCAAGCAGCGTGCGGGCCGTTGTGGCCGGGTGCAGAACGGCATCTGCATCCGCCTCTACGACGAGGAAGATTTCAACCGCCGGCTGGCGCACACCGAGCCGGAGATCCTGCGCTCCTCGCTCGCCGGCGTGATCCTACGCATGAAGTCGCTGCGGCTCGGCGCGGTGGAGGAATTCCCCTTCCTAGAAGCGCCGCTGCCGCGCATGATCGCCGACGGCTACCAGCTCTTGAACGAGCTGGGTGCGACCGACGATGCGAACAACCTGACCGCCATCGGCCGCGAACTCGCCAAGCTGCCGCTGGACCCGAAGATCGGCCGCATGATCCTCGCCGCGCGGGACCGCGGCGCGCTGCGCGAAGTGCTGATCATCGCCGCCGCGCTATCGGTGCAGGACCCGCGTGAGCGCCCGCAGGAGCAGAGCGGCACCGCCGACCAGGCGCATGCGAAGTTCCGCTCCGCGGCAGATTCCAAGGACGAGCCGAAGAGCGAATTCCTGTGGTTCGTGAATGCCTGGAAGGCCTTCGATCACATCTGGAAGCACGAGTCATCAAGCAAGCAGAAGGCCTGGTGCAAGCAGCACTTCCTCAACTGGATGCGGATGCGCGAGTGGCGCGACATCCACGGCCAGCTGCATTCGCTGTGCGCCGAGCACGGCTGGAAGGAGAGCGAGCAGCCGGCAACTTACGAGGCGATCCACAAGGCACTGCTGACCGGCCTGCTGGGCCACATCGGTTGCCGTGTCGAAGATGCCTCGGGGCCGGCTGCGGGTTCTTACCTAGGGGCTCGGGCGATCAAGTTCTGGCCGCATCCGGGCTCGTACCTGAAGAAGACCGCCGGCAAGTGGCTGATGGCCGCAGAGCTGATCGACACCTCGCGGCTCTACGCCCGCTGCATCGCGAAGATCGAGCCGGAGTGGGTGGAGGAGGTCGGCACGCACCTGATCAAGCGCAGCGTCTACGAGCCGCACTGGGAGAAGAAGTTCGGCGCGGTGCGCGCCTGGGAGCGCGGTGTGCTGCATGGCATCACGCTCTATCCGCGGCGCGCGGTGGGTTACGCAGACGTCGATCCGAAGCTGTGCCGCGAATTGCTGATCCGCGAGGGGCTGGTGCAGGGCGATGTGGATGAGGCCGCCCTGCGGCAGATGGGCTTCCTGACGCACAACCAGCGCCTGATGGCCGAGATCGAGCGGCTGGAACACAAGACCCGTCGACCCGATGTGCTGGTGGACGATGAACTGATCTACGCCTTTTACGACGCGCAGATTCCCGGGGACGTCACCGACCTGCGCAGCTTCGAAGCCTGGCGCAAGACGGCCGAGCGGGCGAACGCCAAGGGCCTGTTCCTGGTGCGCGAGCAGCTGATGCGGCACGAGGCCGAGGGCGCGAGCAGCGACCGCTTCCCGGCGAGCTTCGAGGTGCTTGGGCAGAAGCTCAAGCTCACTTACCTGCATGAGCCCAACGACCCGGAGGACGGCGTCACCCTGACCGTGCCGCTGGCGATGCTCAACCAGGTGCCGCTCGCGCGCTGCGAATGGCTGGTGCCTGGCCTGCTGGAAGAGAAGGTGACAGCGCTGCTCAAGACGGTGCCGCAGAAGCATCGCCACCGCCTGCAGCCGATCGGGCAGAGCAGCAAGGCCTTCATCGAGCAGGTGGAGGCGGGCGAGGTGAACCGCGAAGACGGGCTGATGCGCGCGCTGCAGAAGTTCGTCGAGGACCGCGTGTCGCTGAAGTTGCCGCTGGAGAGCTTCCGCGCGGAGAACCTCAACCCGCACTGCTTCATGAACTTCCGCGTCATCGATGAGCATGGCCGCGTGCTGGGCATGTCGCGCAACCTGCCGGAGCTGCGCACGCGGCTGAAGGATCAGGTGCAGGCTGCCTTCAAGGCGGCGCAGGTGCCGGGCTCGATGGGGGCGCAACTCGCGGCGCTGAAGGTTGCGGGCAAGCCGGCTGAGGCGCCTGCCGAGCCTGAGCAGCGCGGCGCAGCAGCGAAGCCGGGCGCCGCATCGCCGAAGGTGGAGGCGCCTGCGAAGAGTCAGCCGGCCCAGCTCACCGGCCTTACCAGCTGGACCTTTGGCGAGCTGCCCGAACTGCTGGAAGTGAAGGTTGCCGGCCGCATGGTGATCGGCTTCCCCGCGCTGCACGACGATGGCGAATCGGTCAGCCTCACCGCGGTCGACACCGAGGAGGAGGCCGCCCGCGTGCATCGCAAGGGCTTGGCGCGGCTGTTCGCGCTGACGCTGAAGGATCAGGTCAAGGCGGTCGAGAAGTTGCCCGGCCTGCGCGAGCTGGCGCTGCAGTTCATCCCCTTCGGCACCGAAGCTGAGCTGAAGGCGCAGCTCGTCGCTGCCACGCTGGAACGCACCTGCCTGATGGACCCGCTGCCGACCAACGCCGAGGCCTTCGCGCAACGCGCGCAGGACGCCAAGTCGCGCATCTCGCTGGTCGCGCAGGAGCTGATGCGCCTTGCCGGTGCGCTGGTCGTCGAGCATGCCGGCCTCACCAAACGCTTCCTCACGCTCAAGGGCCAGCCCGATACGCTCGCCGATTTGCAGCAGCAGCTCGCGAAGCTGATGCCGAAGAACTTCCTGCTTGCCTACCCGTTCGAGAAGCTCACCCACTTCAGCCGCTATCTCAAGGCCATGGGTGTGCGCATCGACAAGCTGCGCACCAACCCCGCGCGCGACCTGCAGCTCCTGGCTGAATGGAAGTCGCTCGCGCAGCCCTTCGATCGCGAATGGCTCGCCAAGGCCAAGGCCGGCGTGATCGACCCGCAGCTCGAAGAATTCCGCTGGTTGCTTGAAGAACTGCGCGTGGGCCTCTTCGCGCAGGAGTTGAAGACGCCAATGCCGGTCAGCGTTAAGCGGCTGCAGAAGATCTGGGATGCGCGGCCGCGTTAAGCGGATTTCCGCGAGCCGGCCGCCGGCGCTGTGCGCGGCCCGTCGAATCCTTCAGATCGTCTGCCTTGGCTTCGCTGCGCTGTGCTTGCCCAGCCCCTGTGCAGCCGAGTCATTGGCGGCAAGCGTTCGTGCCTTGCTGGCCAACCAGTCCCCGCGCCCGTTCAACGGTGTCGTGCTGATTGCGCGCGGTGATTCACCGCCCATTGTCGTCGCGCAGGGTGTGCGGCCCGAGTCGCGCTTCGTGATTGGGTCGCTTTCCAAGCAGATGACGGCTGCGCTGATCCTGCGGGCCGTCGAAGGCGGCCGGATTGCGCTTGATGCACCGCTGTCGATAGCCTTGCCCGACCTGAAGGACGACTGGGCCCCGCGTGTCACAACGCGGCAACTGCTCACCCACACCTCGGGCGTCGATGTCCGGGGTAAGCCGCTGCGCGCCGCACCCGGCTCTGCGTTCTCGTATTCGAACGGGGGCTACGACCTGCTTGGCGAGATGTTGGAGCGCACGGGCGGCGAGCCGCTCAGCAAACAGTTCGGCGCGATCTTTGCGCGATGCGGCATGTCAGGCGCCGGTGTAGTGGGCGATGCGGGCTCCGACCCGGTGCCCGGCTTCTCCGAGACGGAGGATGGCCGGCTGCTGCCAGCCTCGCCCACGACCCAGGCCGGATACGCCGCCTCGGGAGGTGTCGTGGCGATCGCCACCGACTTGCTGCGCTGGACGCAGTGCCTGTACGGCGGGCGGGTAATATCCGGCGCGAGCTTGCGTGCAATGACACAGCCAGGCGCGACCCGCGAGCACCGTTGGGGACAACTCGGCTATGGCTACGGCCTCCAGATCGACGATACGCCGCTTGGCGTCGAGTACAGCCACAGCGGCTACGTGCCCGGCTACCAGAGCATGTTGATCTACTATCCCGGCGACCAGACTACCTTGGTGGTGCTGGAGAACATTTCGTGGAGCACCGGCAACGCCGGGCGTGCGTTCCACTATCACGACGCACTCAGACGCTTGTTGTTTGAGGCGTCCGTTCATCATTCAGTCAAGTGAAACGGGTCGTAGCCACTTACGAGCTGTCTGCACAAACCGTATCCATGACCCCACTCCGCATCCACCACGCCGCCATCATCTGCAGCGACTATCCGCGTTCCAAGCGTTTCTACACCGAAGTGCTGGGGCTTCGCGTGGTGGCGGAGACCTATCGTGCTGCGCGGGATTCATGGAAGCTGGACCTGGCCTTGCCGGACGGTACTCAGATCGAGTTGTTTTCGTTTCCCGGCGCGCCGCCGCGGCCGTCTTGGCCGGAGGCGCAGGGGCTGCGGCATCTGGCCTTCGTGGTCGAGGATCTGGACGCGAGCCTTGCGTCACTGACGGCTGCGGGCGTCGCGGTGGAGCCGGTGCGCGTCGATGAGCTGACCGGCGCGCGCTTCACCTTCTTTGCCGATCCAGACGGACTGCCGCTTGAGTTGGTCGAGCCCTGCCGTGAGTGAGCGGACTACGGGCGCTGCGGCCTAAAGGCGCACGCGCAGTTCCCCTGCGGCATCGCGGAACAGTTGCACATCGCCGAAGCGGGCACGCAGCGGGCTCGGTGGCGAGGCATTGCTGAGCGTTTGAGTGCCAGCGTTGGCGCGTGCTGGCGGTGCGACGCCGAGTGATGCCGGGTCGATCGTGTGCCCATGGCGCGCGGCGATCGCCGCGAGTGCGACGACGCGCAGGCCATCGGCGTCGGACGCCGCACGCAGCTCGGCGAGCAATGCGGCGTCTGAGCGGGCGATTCGCAGGAAAGTGCTGAGCGCTTCGGTACTCATCGAGGGCCTCCCGAGGGCTGCGGAACGGTCAACGCAAGTCTAGCCGCAGCGATGCGGCAGGCGCGTGACATGCGAACGCCAGTATGGCGGCAAGTCAACTTCCCGCCACCATTCGGCCGCGGTCTCCTTGGGGCTGGTATTGCCAGCGTGGATGCCACATAGGCAAAGATCCGGGGCATCCGCCATCAGGACTTCGTGCGGCGCTGCCGACCATACGAAGGCATTGTCTTCGCCGATGTTGCGCGGTTCGAACGGATGCCGCCGCCAGTAGTCGCGGGTGAAGGCCATGGTTGCGCCGTAGACCCACGGCGCGGCGCCCTCATAGCGGTAGCGCCAGCAGCGGCCGCTTGCCTGCTCGCGAAAAACGATGTCTCGCGAACCATGGATTTCGGCTCGGCCGGTGGCGAGCGCGGCGACCTGGCGCCGAATCCGGTCGGGTGCCTGTAGATCGTCGTCGTCCCAGTGCAGCAGGATGCGGCCGCGCGCGGCATCACAGGCGAGGTTGCGTTTGGTGCCGAGCGGCAGCCCGGTGGGGCAGGGCAGGTGGCGCACGGGGCCGCTCGCGAGGGCGGCTTCGATCGATGCCGGTAGGCCATCTTCGCTGACGATCAGCAGTTCGGCATCGTGGAAGTCCTGCGCCAGAAAGCCTGCGATCGCGGCGGGCAGCCATGCGTGTCGATCGAAGGTGGGCATCAGGCAGGAGACGAGCGGGGCGTTTCCGAGCGGCGCGATGCAACTAGGCCGCCAGCGCGGCGGCGAGGGCATCGAGCACGATGCGCATGCGCGGTGTGGCGCGCAGTTCGCGGTGCGCGGTGAGCCACACAGGCAACGGCGGCACGGCGAATTCCGGCAACAGACGCACGAGGTTCGGGTCACGCGCGGCGACGCGCTGCATCGTGATGCCGATGCCCAGGCCGGCACGCACTGCTTCCCAGCCAACGATCTGGTTGTCGCAGCGGAAGGCGAAGAAATGCCGGTCTATCGCAAAGCCGGCCGCACGGAAACCTTCGATCAACTGCGGCGATTGATCGAGCCCCACCCAATCGTGCGCGGCCAGCGTATTCGGCGTGACCGGCGGGCGCCCGGCGAGGTAGCTCGCGTGCGCATAGAAGCCGAGCGGGTAATCGGCCACGTGGCGCGTCACCAGGCTACCTTGCTCGGGCCGCACCATGCGGATCGCGATGTCGGCCTCGCGCGCGAGCAGGTTGTCGATGCGGTTCGAGGCGACCAGCTCGATTTCGATCTCGGGATGTGCTGCGCGCAGTTGAGCGAGCACTGGTGGTAGCACGTACGCCGACATCATTTCGCTGGCGGTGAGCCGCACCGTGCCGGCCAGCGTTTGTGCGCGCCCCGCCACCGCGAGTGACAGCGCCTGTGCGGCGGCCTGCATGCGGCGCGCGGGCTCCACCAAGGCTTCGCCTGCCTCGGTAAGGCTCAGGCCGCGCGTCGTGCGCTCGAACAGTGCCGCGCCGGTTTGCGCCTCCAGCGCAGCGATCTGGCGTGACAGCGTTGGCTGGCTGGTGTTCAGCAGTGTTGCGGCGCGGGTCAGCGAACCGGCCTCCACTACGGCGAGGAAGGCGCGCACAAGATCCCAGTCGGGCGTCGTCAGGCCGCTCAGCTTGCTATGCATTTTTGAATTGATGTGTTTCCGAATTGCGCATTCTTTTGTATTTCGCGCCGCGCCACAATGAGCTCATTGTTGAACGGACGGTGTGGAGAACAAATCATGCGAGACACGGTGCTGGTACTAGGGGCGAACGGCCGGATCGGGCGGGCGCTCGTCGAGGCGTTCGCGGCGGCGGGTTGGCGGGTGCGTGCGCAGATGCGCCGGGAACCGGGCTATACGCTGCCGGCCGGTGTCAGCCCGGTGATCTGCGACGCGCTGGACACGGCTGCGCTGATCGAGGCGGCACGCGGCGCCGATGTGCTGGTCAACGCACTGAATCCCGACTACACCCGTTGGCGTGAGCTCGTGCCGCCACTGGCCGCGAGCGTGCTGGCGGTTGCGCGGGCCAGCGGGGCGACGTTGATGCTGCCGGGCAACGTCTACAACTTTGGCGCCGAGTTGCCGTCGCTGCTCACTGAAACGACACCTCAGGTGGCCCATACCGAACGAGGGCAGATCCGTATCGCGCTGGAGCAGCAGATGCGTGATGCAGCGGCCGACGGTGTGCGCAGTATCGTGATCCGCGCAGGGGATTTCTTCGGTGGTGGGCCGGGATCATGGTTCGATCTGGTGATCGCGAAGGACATCGCCAAGGGACGCGTGACGCTGCCGGGGCCGGCCGATGTGCCGCACGCGTGGGCCTATCTGCCGGATCTGGCGCGGGTGTTCGTTGCAGTCGCCGCGCGTCGGGCCGAACTCGCCCCCTTCGAAACCCTGCATTTCGCCGGCGAAACGCTGACCGGGGCGCAACTGCATGAGGCGCTGCAGCAGGTATGTGGGAGACCGCTCAAGCGTGGGCAACTGCCGTGGTGGCTGTTTCGGCTCGCTTCGCCTGTGGTGCCGATCTTCCGTGCATTGACCGAGATGCGCTACCTGTGGCTGCGGCCACACCGGCTGGACGACACCCGCTTGCGCCGCTTGATCGGCGAGCCGCCGCACACGCCGCTGAGTCGTGCGTTGGCGGCGTCGCTGGCGCCGATTCACAGCGACACCGCGGTTACAGCGGTTGCGGCTTGAACCCTGGCTACTGTGGTTGTGGTGTTGTGGGTTTAGATGTCCCACTTGGGGTCGATCCCGAGGAGGCGGACCCGGACGATGCGCCAGATCCGGGGCGGCGTGTCGCGGCTTGACCAACTGAGGCATTCAGCGCGGCATTGACGATCGCGTCGCAGTCGGTCCCGCCGGCCTGTTCGCAGGCGTCCATCATTTGTTGCCGCGATGCCGACGTAACGGGCGGGGCGCCACCGTCTGCAGCGGGGGCTTCGGTGGTTTCCGTTGCACGTGGCAGGCCTCCCAACGGTTTGGGTTTGTAGGCGGGCACTGTCGAAATCGTGGCGTTCACGCGCTCCGCCTTGACCCCCGGTGGGGGCTGGTTGCCGTACTGCCAGCGGCCCTTTTCGTCTCGCCACTTGAATACTTCGTCGGCCGCATGTGACGGGGCCGCTGCGAAGAGCAGGGGTAGCAGCAGGAACAGCGCGCGCAGTCGAGCAGTCATGGTCGGTATTCCGAGTTTCATGACATCAGTGTAGCCCGCGTTCGCCCGGCCTGGCACTTTGCCTCGCTCGTCAGCGACCGGAGGTCACGCGCCAGCGCCCTAGCGCCGCGTCGGCAGCATCGATTCGTAGAGCGCGCGATACTGCGCGGCCGCAAGCGCCCAGCCGAAGTGGCGCTGCATGCCGCTGCGCTGCAGCTGCCGCCACCGCAGCGGGTCGCGGTGCAGATCGAGCGCGCGACGGACGCAGGCGAGCAGTGCTTCGCCGCTGGCGTAGTCGAACGAGAATCCGGTCGCGGTGCCATCCTTCAGCGTCTCCACCGTGGCATCGACCACCGTGTCGGCCAGGCCGCCGGTGCGTCGCACGATCGGGGGTGTGCCGTAGCGCAGGCTGTACATCTGGTTGAGGCCGCAGGGCTCGAAACGCGACGGCATCAGGAAAATGTCGGCGCCGGCCTCAATGCGATGCGCGAGGCGTTCGTTGTAGCCGACCGTGACCGACACGCGGCCGGGGTGGCGCGCAGCCAGCGCTTCGAAAGCCGCCTCCAGCGGTTTCTCTCCGGACCCGAGCACAGCGAGTTGCACGCCCATCGTGATCAGCGCGTCACCGACTTCGATCAGCAGATCCGAGCCCTTCTGGTGCCCCATGCGGCTGACCACGCCAAGCAGCGGACTGGTGCCCGGATCGAGCCCGAGTTCGCGCCGCAGCGCGACGGTGTTGGTGGCCTTCTGATCCAGCGTGTCGGCGGTGTAGCGCGCTTCGATAAGCGGATCGGTTGCGGAATTCCACTGCGCTTCATCGATCCCGTTCAGGATGCCGCTCAGGCGTGCCTTGCGGTAGCGCAGCAGGCCGTCGAGGCCGCAGCCGTATTCGGTGGTCTGGATCTCTGCGGCGTAGTTCGGGCTCACGGTGGTGATGCGGTCGCTTAGCTGAAGCCCGGCTTTCATGAACGAGAGCTTGCCGTGGAATTCGATACCGTCGAAGCGGAATGCGCGCCTCGGCAGACCCAGATCGCCAATCGTCGACTCCGGGAACTGGCCGTGGAAAGCGAGGTTGTGCACCGTGACGACGCTGGGCGTCTCGCCCCCGAGGTAGTGCTGGTAGGCGGGTGCCAGCGCGGAGTGCCAATCGTTGCAGTGGAGCACATCAACCGGCCAGCCGGTCTCCTTGCCGTTCTCGGCGAGCCAGCTCGCGATCCGCGACAGCAGGCCGAAGCGCCACACGTTGTCGTGCCATTCCTTGCCGTCGGCGTCCACGTAAGGGTTGCCTTCGCGCTCGAACCGGCTCGGGCAATCAAGCAGCCAGAGGCCCACGCCGGGCGCGATTTCGCCAGCGTCCAGCACGCGGGATTCCGGCAACCGCACTGCAAGGCCCGGAATCCGCACCAGCTCTTTCGCATTCGGGAACGCCTTGGCGATTGCAGGGTAGCGGGGGACGAACACGCGCACGCTGCAACCCGCCTGCGCCAGCGCAGGCGGCAGCGCCGCGGCAACGTCCCCCAGCCCCCCGGTTTTGACCCAGGGGGCGATCTCCGCACTGGCGAACAGAACGTGGATCGGGCGCTGCTTCTTCTTCATCGAATCAGATTCATCTTCTGCCCGAGCATGGCGGGCGTGACCAGCGTGATGCCGGACTCGGTGACATGGAAGCGCTTGCGATCCTGCACCGGGTCGACGCCGATCTCGGTGCCTTCCGGGATGACGCAGCGCTTGTCGAGCACGCATTTCTTCAGCACGCAATGGCGGCCGATGTCGACATTCGGCAGGATCACGCAATCCTCGATCAGCGAGTAGCTATTCACCCGTACGCCAGAGAAGAGCATCGTGCGGCGTATCGTCGAACCGCTGATGATGCAGCCGCCCGACACCATCGAATCGACCGCCGCGCCGCGACGGTCGTCGTCATCGAAAACAAACTTCGCGGGCGGGCTCTGCGGTTGCCAGGTCCAGATCGGCCAGTCTTCGTCGTACAGGTTCAGCTGCGGGATCACCTGCACCAGATCCATGTTGGCTTCCCAGTACGCGTCGAGCGTGCCGACATCGCGCCAGTAGGCCGGCTTGCCCGGGTCTCCGACGCAACTGTCGGCGAAGCTGTGCGCAAAGGTGCGATAGCGCTTCACGCAATGCGGGATCACATCCTTGCCAAAGTCGTGGGTCGACTTCGGATCGTCCGCGTCGCGCAACAGTTGTTCGAACAGGAAGCGGGCGTTGAACACATAGATGCCCATGCTGGCGAGCGCGACGTCTGGCTTGCCCGGCATCGGCTGCGGATTGGCCGGTTTCTCGGCGAAGTCGACGATGCGGTTGTTGTCATCCACCGACATTACGCCGAAGCCCTTGGCTTCTTCGATCGGCACTTCGATGCAAGCTACCGTGAGGTCGGCCTTCGATTCCGCATGTGCGGCTAGCATGCGGCCGTAGTCCATGCGGTAGATGTGGTCGCCCGACAGTACCAGCACGTATTCCGGGTTCGCGTGGCGAATCTCGTGCAGGTTCTGGAACACCGCGTCAGCTGTGCCCTGGTACCACTGCGATTCATCCACCTGCTGCTGCGCTGGCATGATCTCGATGAACTCGCCGAGGCGGCCATCGAGGAAGCTCCATGCAAGTTGCAGATGCCGGATCAGGCTTTGCGCCTTGTATTGCGTCGCCACCCCGACGCGGCGGATACCCGAATTCACGCAATTGGACAGCGTGAAGTCGATGATGCGGAACTTGCCACCGAACGGCACGGCGGGTTTGGAGCGCCAGTCGGTTAATTGCTTGAGTCGGCTGCCGCGCCCCCCGGCCAGAACGATGGCGAAGGTGTTGCGTGTGAGCTGGCTGACAAAGCGTGGTTCGCGAGCGCTGCGTACGCTCGCCGTCGATGCAGGATCGGCTGCCATGATGTCCCCCGTTGAGATGTGTGAACCTGGATTACGCCGCCGCGGTCCCCCGACCGCTCCGGCATCCAGACTTTTTCATGCGGCTGTTGCCGGCGTGTGATGAAGCAAGCCGGATGCCGCTCGCTGTTCAAACTGAATCTTGCGCTCTTCTAGGCTAAGTATCACCGTCGCTGCCGTGGCTGCAACGATGCAGCCGCAGGCTGTTGCGCCAGATCAGTTGGGGCACGCCATCGGCGCATTGTGCACTTGCAGCGCACCGCTGCGGGGCACGTGCCGCAAAGTGCGCAAGCGGCATTCGGAGCCGCTTGCGCTTGCTCAGTTCGGCGTGAACCCGCGGCTGGCAAGATAGTCGTGCTGCGGCGCAGGATTGGCACCATACGGTACGGTATGGTGTAATGCGCCGCATCTGGGGGCCGTGATCCGGTGCCCGCAACGCTTGCAAGGAGTCGCGCCATGACCGCCGCCCAACCGTATCCGCATCTGCTCGCACCGCTTGATCTGGGCTTCACGACGCTGCGTAACCGCACGTTGATGGGGTCTATGCATACCGGGCTGGAGGAGGCGAAGGATGGCACCGAGCGCATGGCCGCGTTCTACGCCGAGCGCGCCAAAGGCGGCGTGGGGCTGATCGTCACCGGCGGCATCGCGCCCAACCTCCAGGGGCGTGCTTACCCGTCGGCGGCTCAGCTGTCGTGGCCCTGGCAGGTTGGCCATCACCGGCCGGTGACCGACGCGGTGCACGAAGCCGGCGGCAAGATCGCGATGCAGATTCTGCACACCGGACGCTACGCCTACCACCCACTGGCGGTGTCGGCGTCGCGCATCAAATCGCCGATCAGCCCGTTCAAGCCGTGGGAGCTTGGCCGCTTCGGTATTGCCAAGACGATCCGCGACTTTGCCAACTGTGCGGCGCTCGCGCGCAAGGCCGGCTATGACGGTGTCGAGGTGATGGGCAGCGAGGGCTACCTGATCAACCAGTTCATCGCCTCCTGCACTAATCACCGCACAGATGCCTGGGGCGGCGAATTCAAGAACCGCATCCGCTTCCCGGTTGAAGTGGTCAAGGCAGTGCGTGCCGCCGTGGGGCCGGATTTCATCATCATCTACCGCCTGTCGATGCTCGATCTGGTCGAGGGCGGCAGCACCTGGCCCGAGGTGGTGGAACTCGCCAAGGCGATTGAAGACGCGGGCGCAACGATCATCAACACCGGCATCGGCTGGCATGAGGCCCGCGTGCCGACGATTGCCACCAGCGTGCCGCGGGCGGCTTTTGCGTGGGTGACCAAGCGCTTGAAGGATGCAAACGTGGTGAAGATTCCGCTCATCACGACCAACCGCATCAACACGCCGGAAGTTGCAGAACAGGTGCTGGCCGATGGCTGCGCTGACATGGTGTCGATGGCGCGCCCCTTCCTCGCCGACCCGGCTTTCGTGAACAAAGCGAAGGCCAACAAGGCCGACGAGATCAACACCTGTATCGGTTGCAACCAGGCCTGCCTCGACCATGTGTTCGAGCAGAAGCTGGCGTCCTGCCTGGTGAACCCGGTGGCGGGTCGCGAGACGGAGCTCAAGTTCGTGCCGGTCTCGAAAAAGAAAACCGTTGCCGTGGTGGGTGCGGGCCCCGCTGGCATGGCGACCGCGATGTACGCGGCGCAGCGCGGACTCGCCGTGACGCTGTTCGATGCGCAGAGCGAACTGGGCGGTCAGCTGAATATCGCCAAACAGGTACCGGGCAAAGAAGAGTTCTACGAGACGATCCGATACTTCAAGCGCCAGCTCGAAAACGCCAAGGTTGATCTGAAACTCGGCAAGCATGTCGATGCGACAGAGTTGAAGGGCTTTGACGAAGTGGTCATCGCCACCGGCATCCAGCCGCGTGGCCTGTCGGTGCCCGGCGGCGATCACCCCAAGGTGCTGTCCTACATCGACGTGCTGCGCCACAAGAAGCCGGTTGGCAAACGGGTGGCGGTGGTCGGCGCTGGCGGTATCGGTTTCGACGTGGCCGAATTCCTCACCCACGAAGGCCACTCGCTGGCCCTCGATCGCGATGGCTGGCTGAAGGAGTGGGGCGTCGATCCGACCTATGAGAAGGGCGGCGCGCTGACTAAACCGCAACCCGCACCGAGCCCGCGCGAAGTGGTGATGCTGCAACGCAAGACGAGCAAGATGGGCACCGGCTTGGGCAAGACCACCGGCTGGATCCACCGCGCTGCGCTGAAGAACAAACGGGTGCAGATGATGACGGGCGTCGAGTATCTGAAGGTCGATGACGCCGGCCTGCATATCCGCGTCGGCGACAAAGAGCAGGTGCTGGCCGTCGATAACGTGGTGGTGTGCGCGGGTCAGACGCCGCTGCGCAAGCTGGCCGACGAACTTGCCGCGCTCGGCAAGACGGCGCATGTGATCGGCGGTGCCGATGTCGCCGCGGAACTCGATGCCAAACGTGCGATCCGCCAGGGCGCCGAACTGGCCGCAAAGCTGTGAGCGGAGGCGACATGAATGCCAAACCGAATCGCCTCGCACGCACGCTCGCAAAGCTCGACGCACTGCCGGCCTTCCTGCGCCCGGCTGCGCGGAATCTCGTGCTGCGCCGCGCGGTGCCCTTCACCGGCACGGCTTCGCTCGACTATGCCGAGATGAGCCCCGCACGGGTCGAGATTGCGATCGCCAACCGCCGCCCGGTGCAGAACCACATCAAGGGCGTGCATGCGGTGGCGACGACCTTGCTGGCGGAAACGGCGACCGGCATGGTGGTCGGTATGAACGTGCGCGACGACTGTCTGCCGCTCGCCAAGTCGCTTTCGGTGCATTTCCGCAAGCGCGCCACGGGCAGTCTGCGTGCGGTGGCCACGCTGACGCCTGAACAGCGGCGGCTGATGCAGGACACCGACAAGGGTGAAGTCAGCGTCGCGGTCGTCGTGACCGATGAAGCCGGCGAGCACCCGGTCGAGTGCGAATTCATCTGGGCCTGGATTCCGAGTCAGCGCCCCCGGCATTGAGTGCGGTCGATCCGCGCCTGAGCAGAGACTGATCCAGCGCTGCCCGCGCCGGCGCGGAGCCGATACCATGCATGCATTTCTCGTAACGCAGGGAGTGCCTCATGGAGTTTCAGTCGCGTAGTCGCGTGCCGTTGCTGGTACTCGGGCTGCTGGTGGTTGGCGCGTTTTTCTTCGGGCTTGCCGGCACGATCGGCTCGGGCAACGTGGGTGTGCGCACCACGCTGGGCGTGATTTCGTCCGACGCGGTGACGCCGGGCGTCTATCTGAAGTGGCCGTTCATCTCCAGCATCGCCGAGTTCAGCGCCAAGGAAGTGGCGATCGATCTGCAGGATCTGACGCCCAAGGCGAAGGACAACCTGAGCCTGCGCGACATGGACGTCAGCGTCTATTACAAGGTCGCCGATGCGCAGATCCCCGCGCTGCAGGTGAAGTACGCCGGCCAGTCTGTGCGCGACGAGCATTCCGGCATCTGGTTGCCGGCGCAGGGCGTGGTAATGCGGATCGTGCGCAATGCTGTGTATGAAGAGGTTGCCCGCGTCGATTCACTGGTGATGCACACCAAGCGCGACGAGATGGCGGCCTCGATCCGCCGCAACGTGCAGGCGGAGCTGGACCGCAACGATCCGCATGTTTTCACCGTTACTCGCGTGGTGATCCGCGCCGTGGTCACTGACCCCTCGATCGAGGAATCGATCCGTGCTGCGGTGGCGAACCAGAAGAAGCTCGAAGCGATGACGATCCAGACCGAGATCGCCAAGAAGCAAGCCGAGATCCGCGTCACCGAGGCCGAGGGCATCGCGCGCGCCAACAAGATCATCGCCGACAGTCTCACCCGCGAATACCTGCAGCACGAAGCCAATCAGGCGCTGCAGACCTTCGCTGAGAAGGGCAACACGAACACCGTGGTGGTGCCGGCGAACATGAGCTCTGCACCCTTGATCAACATACCGGCGCACAGCGGAAAATGAGCCGCGTTGAGCGTCGCATTGATGTGGCCTTGCGCGCGTCGTCGCGGCGACGTCGCTGTGTTGCGATGTGTGCCGCTGCGGGTTTGCTGACGACGCCGGTACAGGCGGCTGACGAGGTGCGCTGCCATGTGAGTTACGGCGGCGAAACGCAAGTGCTGCGCGCGGGCTCGGTGGCGTCACCCTACAACGTGGCGCCGGTTTCGGTCGGCTCCTATTTTCTGTTCCGCATCGTATTTGAGCGTACCCCTGGGCAAGCTGGCACAGTGAAGCTCTACACCTATGCCGATCGCGACGACGCGGCGGTGCCGATCCATGTTGCCGAGTTCCCTTTGCCACTCGCGCGCGGCGGCCGCTTTGGCTTTACCGGTATGCAGCGGGTGTATGAGCCGGTGCGCGACGGCGAGCTCGAATACTGGTGTGAGCTCGGAAAGACGGGGGCGCAGCGATGAAGGCGATTAGGGGTACGACGTTCATCGTGGGGGTGCTGCTTACAGCGGCGCTTGCGGCGCCCGCAAAGGCCGCGCCGGTGCATCTGCTGTTCGCGGGCGACATCATGCTCGACGACGGCCCCGGCAAGACCATTGCCGCCGGTGGCGATCCGCTCGGCGAATTCGACGCGCTGCTGCGCAGTGCGGACTTCACGATCGGCAATCTGGAATGCCCGGTCGCGACTACCGGCAAGGCGCTCGACAACAAACCCTGGACGTTTCGCGCAGATCCTTCAGTGATGCGCGTGCTCCGCGGGCGCTTCGATGCGCTGGCGGTGGCCAACAACCATTCGGGCGACTACGGCCGCGCGGCCTTCGTTGAAACGCTCGGCAATGTACGCGCTGCCGGCATTGCGAGTTTCGGTGGCGGCGCCAACCTCGCCGAAGCCCATGCGCCGTTGTGGATCGAACAGAAAGGGCTGCGCATCGCGGTGCTCGCCTACAACGAGTTCAAGCCGCGCAGTTTCGAGGCGGGGGCGAACTGGCCTGGCATCGCATGGAGCGAAGACAGCCATGTCGTCGCCGACATCCGTGCCGCGCGCAAGGCCGGGGCCGACATCGTGATTCCGTTCATGCACTGGGGCTGGGAGCATGAGCCGGAGCCGGGGCCGCGCCAGCGCGCGCTGGCCGAGTTGTTGATCGATGCTGGC
>CAMFLH010000089.1 GCA_945957295.1 uncultured Uliginosibacterium sp. | reverse complement strand
CCTCGGCACCTTCGCAATCCTGTGGCAGATCGATGCTTGCCGCCGCGCGGGCTTGCCCTATCTGTACCTCGGCTACTGGATTCGCGAGAGCCGCAAGATGAACTACAAATCCCGCTTCCGGCCGCTTGAGGGGCGCGTCGACGGGCTGTGGCGAGAACTCACCGACAACGACTTCGAAACGCTTGGCTGAGCGCGCGTTGCGCTTGCGGGACTCGACAACCATGACCCAAATCCCCGCTGCGCTGATCGAAACGCTTGAACGCCTGCTGCCGGGTCGCGTCAGCGTTACGCAGGCCGTGCGCGAACACCACGGCCGCGATGAATCGCACTTCCCACCTGCGCTGCCGGACGCCGTGGTGTTTCCACACAGCACCGAAGAAGTGGCGGCGATCGCGCGTGTGTGCCACGAGGCCCGCGTGCCGATGATTGCCTTCGGCGCAGGCTCTTCGCTCGAAGGTCATGTGCTCGCCGTACAAGGTGGTGTCTGCATCGACCTGACGCAGATGAACCGTATCGTCGCCCTGCACGCCGAAGACTTCGATGTCACCGTGCAACCCGGCGTCACCCGTAAGCAGCTCAACGCCGAGATCCGCGACAGCGGGCTGTTCTTCCCAGTCGATCCGGGTGCCGACGCCACGCTCGGCGGTATGGCTGCAACGCGCGCTTCGGGCACGAACGCGGTGCGCTACGGCACGATGCGCGAGAACCTGCTCGGCGCCACCGCTGTGCTGGCCGACGGGCGCGTGCTGCGCACCGGCAGTCGCGCGCGCAAGAGTGCGGCTGGTTACGACCTTGCACGCCTGCTGGTCGGTTCCGAGGGCACGCTGGGCATCATCACCGAACTCACCTTGAAGCTCTACCCGGTGCCGGAAGCGATCGCCGCTGCGGTGTGCTGCTTTCCGAGCGTTCATGACGCGGTGCGCTGCGTAATCCAGACGATCCAGCTCGGCGTGCCGATCGCCCGGATCGAGCTGCTCGATACCTTGTCGGTGAAGGCCATCAACGCCTACAGCAAAACCACGCTGCAAGAGACACCAACGCTCTTCTTCGAGTTCCACGGCAGCAAGGCAGGTGTCGATGAGCAGACCGCGACCGTGCAAGCGGTATCCAAAGAGTTCGGCGGCACCGAATTTTCATGGGCGAAGCGGCCGGAAGACCGTACCCGGCTATGGCAGGCCCGCCACGACGCCTACTTTGCCTGCATCAATCTGAAGCCCGGTTGGCGCTCGCTGACGACCGACGTGTGCGTACCGATCTCGCGCCTTGCGGACTGCATCGCCGCGACGCGCGAGGATATCGAGGCGAACGACTTGATCGCGCCGATCCTGGGCCATGTCGGCGATGGCAACTTCCATGTGCTGGTGCTGACGGACCCGGCGAACCCCGCCGCCAACGCTCGCGCGGAGGCCTTTCATGATCGGCTCGTGCGCCGTGCGCTGGCATTTGAAGGCACCAGCACCGGCGAACATGGCATCGGCTTCGGCAAGGCCCAGTTTCTAGCGCTGGAACACGGCGACACTGCGGTGTCGGTGATGCGAGCGGTGAAGCAAGCGCTCGATCCGATGAATCTGCTCAACCCGGGCAAAGTCTTGCCGGAATGAAAAACGGCGGGTTACCCCGCCGTTTTCTTTCACTGCCGTCAGTCATCTGCCGTTGCGATGTTGCCGCCAGGCAAGCAGCGCCAGCGCGGCACCCAGCAAGCCGAGCGCTGCCGGTTCCGGCGTTTCGTACGGCTTGTCGGTGATCTCGAAGTACACCTGGAACTCATTGCTCAGGCCTTCCACCGTCGTGAAGCCGAGGCAACCATTCGCCACGCCCACCGCGCCACACGCGGCGTTCGTCAGCACATCAACCCCGTCCACCCGCACCTTGGCGTTGTAGAGATCTGCGCCGTAGGCAAAGGTCTGATTGAAGGTCTTGTCGACCGGGTTGAAACCAGCGCCCGCTACGTCGATCACGAAGATGTCGTTACACGGGATCGGGCTCGCCACTTCGCAGGAACCGTCGTTGTCGGTTTCAAGGAAGTGGATCGCGAACAGCAGCGCCGGTGCGTCGAAACCCGGCAGATCCGGCACCAGCGGATCGAGGTTCACCATGTCGAACAGCGTTGCGCTGCGCAGCGACGGCGCATACACCGGGAAGTTGTTGTGCACTACCTTCACGGTCGCCACTTCACCACCGTTGGTCATCAGCGAGCCGGTTTCACGCCCGTTCGTTGCCGCACCGACCGACAGCGAGGACTGCCCACCCGCGCTCGCCGGGATGCCCCACGCCAGTTTCGAATACACATTACCGACGGTTGAGAAGTCAAACCCGCCGCCGCCCTGCAAACCGATGATGCCGTTCTCGGCACTCAGGCGCGCGTTCGCCGCGCTGCCGGTGATGCCCGCCGTGCCGCCGTTGGTATCGGTGTAGGCGATGAAGCCTGAGTCAATCGTGAAGCCCCACTCCGAAATCGCGGCGGACTGAGCCGGCGCTGCGGCGAGGCCAAAACCCGCAGCGGCAAGGGCCGCGATCGCTTGGTTCAGACGTCTCATGACACCCTCCTTTTACACCCAAAGGCGTTTGCCGTTTACCAAGCATCAGACGTACCGCCGACACAAGCAGCTGAATACATAACGCATTTCTATGCACGCAGGTGACACCCATCGGGATCTGTCAAATTCACCGACTGCGGCAGATTTCCCACGGCCCACAAAGCGCCCGCTGAAATGAAACAAGGCACCCGCAGGTGCCTTGTTATGCCAAGACTACTGCCTCAGCGCGCGAAGTGGCACGCTACCGTATGCGTCGACGACAGCGCGACGCGTTCGGGGTAAGCCTGTCGGCACGCGTCAGCAGCCTTCGGGCAACGCGGATGGAAATGACAGCCCTGTGGCGGATTCGACGGTGAGGGAAGATCGCCCTTCAGTGGCGGCATCCCATTTGCCTGCGCAGCACTCAGATCAGCCCGCGGTACCGCCGCCAGCAGCGCTTGGGTGTAGGGGTGTCGCGGAGACTTGAGTACTTCCTCCGCGCTGCCCTGCTCCACGATACGCCCCAGATACATCACCGCCACTTCATGCGCGAGATACTCGACGACGCCGATGTTGTGCGTGATGAACAAGTACGCGAGCCCGAGCTCGGCTTGCAGCTCCTGCAACAGATTGAGGATCTGCGCCTGCACCGATACATCCAGTGCAGAGGTGGGTTCGTCACACACAATCAGCTGTGGCGATACCGCCAGCGCGCGTGCCACGGCAATCCGCTGGCGCTGCCCGCCGGAGAACTCATGCGGGTAGCGATCCGCCATCTCCGGTCGTAGGCCAACCAGACGCATGATTTCAAGGATGCGCTCGCGTCGCGTGGCCACGTCGCCACCAATGCCCAGGGCATCCATGCCCTCGTCGATGATCTCGGCCACGCGCAAGCGCGGATTCAGTGAGCCAAACGGATCCTGAAACACCATCTGCATCTTCGAGCGGATCGCGCGCAGCGATTTGGTATCGAGCGCACCCAGATCGGCGCCGCCGAGGCGTGCGCCGCCGCCGGTCGGTTCGATCAGGCGCAGGATCGCCTTGCCCGCAGTGGTCTTGCCGCAGCCCGATTCGCCAACGAGCGCCAGCGTGCGCCCCGCACGCAAGCTCAGGTTCACGCCATCAACCGCCTTGACTTGGCCCACGGTGCGCTGGAACACGCCGCGCTTGATCGGAAAATGCACCTGCAACTGCTCGACCTCTAGCAGTGTTTCGCCGCTGCGTGTCGCCGGCTTCGCCGCTTGCTCGGCAGCGCCGGAACGTGATGCCAGCCGCCCGGCCTCAATTGCGTCGTACAGGTGGCAACGCACGCGCTGCCCCTCGCCGAGCTCATGCCATGAAGGCGCCTCACCACGACAGCGGTCCCAGGCATGAGGGCAGCGCTCGGCAAAACGACAACCGATGAAGTCGGTTGTCAGCGGCGGTACAGATCCAGGAATCGTCGCAAGCTTGCCGGCTTGGCGATGCCCTTCTGGCAGCGCCTCGAACAGCTTCACCGAATAGGGGTGCGCCGGCTTGGTGAAGAAGCGCTCGCGCGGCGCCTCTTCAATCAGGTGGCCTGCGTACATCACGCCGATGCGGTGGGCCATCTTTGCGACGACGCCCAGATCGTGCGTGATCAGCATCATGGCCATGCGCTGCTCGCGTTGCAGCGTAGCCATCAGGTCGAGCACCTGGGCCTGGATTGTCACATCCAGCGCGGTGGTCGGCTCATCGGCGATCAGCAGCTTCGGCTTACCGGCAAGCGCCATCGCGATCATCACGCGCTGCTTCATGCCGCCGGAGAACTGGAAGGGGTATTCGTTCAAACGGCGCTCGGGATCGGGGATGCCGACCTGTTTCATCAGCGCCACGGCCTCGGCGCGCGCAGCCTCGCCTTTCAGGCCTCGGTGGATCGCCAGCACCTCGCCCAACTGCTGGCCAACGGTCAGCACCGCATTGAGGCTGGTGCCCGGCTCCTGAAAAATCATCGCAAGGTCGCCGCCCCGCACGCGGCGCATCTGCGCTTCGGTGAGGCTGCAAAGGTCGCGGCCACCCATGCGTACCTCGCCGCCTGCAACGCGCCCGGCAGGTGGCAAAAGGCGCATCAGCGACAGCGCCGTCATCGACTTGCCGCAGCCCGATTCGCCAAGCAGCGCGAAGGTTTCGCCTGCGCGAATCTCGAAGGACACGCGGTCGAGCGCGCGCACGACACCACGCTCGCTGTCGATGTGCATCGAAAGCTCGCGCAGCGCGAGCACGGTTTCAGCGGGGGCCTGATTCATTTTGCGGCTCCCAGGCGAAGGCGGCGGCGCGACGGGAGCGCACGCGGATCGAATGCCTCGCGCACTGCATCGGCAAACAGGTTGGCGGCAAGCACAAGGCTCACCATGAAGACGAAGGCGGCGCTGATCGACCACCAGATCAGCGGATCACGCGCGAGTTCGCCACGCGCCTTGTTGATCATCATGCCGAAGCTGATCGAGGTCGGATCGACCCCCACGCCGACAAACGACAGCACCGCTTCCGCCAACACGAGGCCAGAGAAATCCAGCACCACGGTAATCAGCACGATGTGAAAGGCATTCGGCAGGATGTGGCGCAGCATGATGCGCAGGCTCGACACCCCGAAGCAGCGTGCCGCCTGCACATAATCGAGCTCGCGCAGCTTCAGCGTTTCGGCGCGAATCAAGCGGCACAGCGTGGTCCAGGAAATCGCGCCGATGATCGCGCAGAGCGCGACGAGCTTGGCATCCGCGCGCGAGGCGGCAGTCGCAAACAGCGCCCCGTTGCGTTCGATCAGCATCGTCATCATCAGCGAGGCCGCCGCAATCAGCAGCACGTAGGGGATCGAGCTGATCACCGTGTAGATGTACTGGATCGTGTCATCCACCCACCCACGGTAGTAGCCAGCCGCAAGGCCAAGACCGATGCCGAGCGGCAGCACAACCAAGGTCGCGAGCGTGCCGATCATCAGCGCCACGCGCATCGCCTTGAGGGTCTGGTAGAGCACGTCGTTGCCGGTCGCATCGGTACCGAACACATGGTAGTGGCCGGACAGCGTGCCAAGCACACCAGCCAGCACCAGCACGAACAGCAAAGCCCAGGCGAAGCCGTCCCACGCGATCTGGGTGCCGCCGCGCAGCACTTCGCGGGCGGCCTTTGTCAGCGTCCATTGATGGCTGCACGCTACGCCACGCACGATGGGCAGCATTGCCAAGAGCCACAACATGCCGCCGAGCGCAGCCCCGCCGGCTGCGCGCACTGCAATGTCGCCGGCGCGCTCCGCAGGGTCTTTGAGGTGCGCGCCGCCGAACTTGAGCCGCGGGTAGTCGCGGTATTGCTTGCCGTCCGGCGCTTCAAGCATCTGCTTTTCGAAGAAGTGCGTCGCGAACGGGGCCGAGTAGGTTTTCTCGCGGGTATCGCGCAGGGTGGTGAGCGCGACATCGAGCAGCGACAACACCTCCACCGAGTACTGCACTTTGGTCTGCGGCACGCCATCCGGTTGGTCGAGCGCCGGGCGGTAGTGGAAGGAATCGAGCACGGTCACCAGCAGGTAGGCAAGCAGGATGACCAAAGCCGCCATCGCGCTGCGGTTGGCAAACACGGTGTGCCAGGCCCGGCGCAGATGCTCATGGCGAAAGGCGTATGCGACGCCAGCGGCGAGTGCCGCGAGCAGAACCGCGAACAGCACGTCCGACCAGAGGACAACGATCTGGAAATCTCTCATTGCAGTCGTACCCGCGGATCAACCAGGGTATAGGAAAGGTCGGTCAGGATCAGGCCCAGGATGTAGAGCAAGGCGCCGATAAACACCATGGCGCGGACGATGGCGAAGTCCTGCATCAGGATGGCCTCGATGGTGAAGCTCCCCAAGCCCGGAATGCCGAAGAAGGACTCGCTGATCAGGCTGCCGAGGAAGAGTGACGGGATCACCACCACGGTACCGGTGAGAATCGGGATCATCGCGTTCTTCAACACATGACGGAACAGCACTGCGCCCTCCGACAAGCCCTTGGCGCGTGCAGTGCGTACGTAGTCCTTACCGATCTCCTCGAGAAATATCGCGCGGTACCAGCGCACATTAGAGCCAAGACCCGCAATGACGCCCACCAGCACCGGCAGTGCGAGGAAGCGGATTGAATCAAGCCCGCCTTCGTAGCCTGAGATCGGCACCAGGTTCCAGGTCCGGGCGACGATGAACTGCCCTGCAATGATGTAGAACAGGCTGGAGATCGACATCAGCACCACGCAAGCGATCACCCCCGAGTAGTCGAGCCAGGTGCCGCGGAAGAACGCCAGCACCATCGCCGCCACGATCGCCACAAACAGCCCGACGATGAACACCGGCAAGGCGAGCGCGAGCGACGGCCACATGCGGGCATACAGCTCATGGTTGATGTCGCGACCAAGATCGCTCTTGCCGAAGTCGAGCAGGAACATGCGGGCCGACTTCTGCACGAAGATCGTGTCGGTGAATTGCTTGGAACCCTGCGCGTTGTCGTTGTAGAACAAGGGCTTGTCGTAGCCGTGGTCGGCCTTCCAACGCTCGATCGCCTCCTGCGTCACGCGTTTCGCGCCCAGCTGCGCACGCGCCATGTCGTCAGGGCTGCTGACCACAAAGAACAACGCAAACACGAGCAGGTTGACACCCAGCAGCGTGGGCAATGCCCACAGCAGGCGCCGGATCAGGTAAGCGATCATTGGGCTGCCTCCGAGCGTGCTGTTTGGGTTTCATGTCGCCGGTAGTGGCGAACGCCCAGCGCTGCGAGCGCCGCGATGGCTGCGAGCACCAGCACCAGTGGCCACAACTGCGGGCGATTCCACTGAGCGGAGAGTGCATTGCGCTTCGCCACATCGAGGGAGAGATACTTGCGGTTGGTGTGCAGCATGCGAACCGGCATCGAATTGCGCAGCCAGCTATGCGACAGCTCGAAGGCCTCGTTGTGCCAGCCAGCCAGCACCGGCGCATCGCGCCGCACCAGATCGGCCATCTTGTCGATGATCGGCTGGCGGTCGGCGGTAACGTCCATGCCACGGAACTGCTCGAACAATTTGTCGAACTCCGGGTTGTTGTAGTTTGTGACGTTCTCGCCCTGGAATTTCGCTTTGCTGTTCTTGCTGTAGAAGAGGAACAGGAAGTTCTCCGGATCAGGGTAGTCGGCGTTCCAGCCCCAGAACGAGAGCTGCGCCGCGCCCTTGCGGTGCATTTCCTGCCACCGATTCCACTCCGTCAGGCGAGGCACCAACTGGATGTCGATGCGCTTCATCTGCTTGATGACGATCTCCAGTTGCTCGCGCTTGAATACGTCGTAAACATCGAGGTTGATGACCAGCGGCTCGCCGGTATCCACGTCGCGCCCATTGGGATAACCGGCCTCAGCAAGCAAACGCTTCGCCTCGTCAATCGATCGCAGTTTCGGGCGCCCGTTCTTCCAGGTGAACGCGTACGGGTTGATCCCCGCCTCGCCCGTCTTGTAGCCCGCGATCCCAGGCGGAATCGGCCCTTGCATCGGAATGCCGAGGCCGTTCTTCATGATCGACAGGTATTCCTCCATGTCGAACGCAATCGCCATCGCCTGGCGCACCTTGCGCGCGCGCTCACGCGCCTTGGGCGTCACCCCGCCATCGCCGATGAGGGGATCGAGCATGTTCACGAAGAAGTATTCGGTGGCAGGCTCAATCTCGGTCTTCAGCGCAATGCCCTGCTTCTTCATCGCATCCGATAGCGAGAGGCCGCCGCCCTGCATCTGCAGCGCCGTATCGAAACTCGCCATCGTCTTGAAGCGGGTCGAGGCATAGAAGTCGTAATAGCCCTGCAGGAACTTGTTCCAAAACGGCGTCGCCTCTTTCTCGTAGACGAACTTCACGCCATCGATCATCGGCAGGCGTTTGCCGCAGTCATCGAGCAGGCCACGCTCCTTGTCGCCGGGCGCGCCCTCACAAGGGTAGGTCTGCTCGCGGAAGTTCGGGTTCCGCTCCATCAGGATCTCGCGCAATGGGCGGTTTCGCGTGAGCATGAACGGCCCGGTGCCTATCGGCCACATGTCGAGCGTCAGTTCACGCTTGGCCATGCCCGGCTGAGCGTAGAACTTCTCGGCCTCCCACGGCATCGGCGCCGAGAACGGCATCGCAAGCCAGTAGATGAACTGCGGATACTTGCCCTTCAGGCGAATCCGCAGCGTGTGCGGATCAGGCGTCTCAACGCCAGCCAAAGGGTATTTGCGCAGATCGATCCAGCCATCCGGGTCCGCCTTTCCGGCCTTCACATCGGCTTCCAGCTGCGCAATCAGCTCATCAAAACCAAGGATCTGCTTGAACAGCTCAAGCGAGGGGGATTCCAGCTTCGGGCGCGCAATTCGTTTGATGCCGTAGGCAAAATCCTCCGACACGAGTTCGCGCGTACCAGTGAACTCGAAGTCCGTGATCTGCGTACGCCCACCCAGCTTGGCGTCGTCCAGCCCTTCGTAACGCAACCTGCCTGCTCCGTCGCGCGCCAAGGCCGGATGGGGCTGAAAGCGCACCCCTGCTTTCAGCGGAATTTCATAGACGCTTTGCGCGATTTGAGCCGCAGGGGCATCGGCCGGTAGCGGCTGCCCCTGTTTGTCGAGATAGCTGACCTTCGGCATCGCGGCCGCGAGGCCCGGCTGCAGTTCGAACGGGCGTTTCAGGTAGTGGAATTCGAACAGCGTTTCGTAGATCGAATAGGTGAACCACGCCTCGTCTTCGACATACGACTGCACAGGGTCGAAATGCTTGGGCCGCGAGTTGAATTCCTCGTGCAGGAAAAGCTTGTCTCGCTCATCGGCCGGATACGGGCTGTTCCACACCGCATCACAGCCACCCAGCATCAGCACCGCGCTCGCCAACAACGCGGCAAGGCACCCAAGCTTCTTCGTAATCATGACGACGCAGTCCATCGCGGAGCCGCCCGGGCATCAACAGGTATCCGAATCGCGCGGTTCCGCACCACGGCATCCAGCATCGGTTCAAGCATCAGACACGAGTCCAGTAAAAGTATCGGGTTGAGCAGTATTCATGCCAAAGCAGGCACCCAGCGATCCGGACACACCAAGCCATCCACGTCTCGCGCAACACATCGAGAAAGGAGGCTGAGATGACGCAATATTCCGCCCATCGATGACCACACACACAGGCCCATTCGCAAGCGGAGCCAGCCCAACGCGGGCCTTCGTATCCGCCCCGCTTAGGCGGTTAAGCACCAGCGTGGTGCAGCCCCCCACCTCTCGGCACTGCGCGGCGGACCTTACCGGGCCGCCGCGTGCTGCACTTGTTGCCACGCGTCCGAAACTTTCCTGCTGGCGGCACAAAAGAAAACGGCATCCAGGTGTAAGCCCGAATGCCGTTTCTTTGCAGGCAGCGCGCCCGGTAAACCGGGCGCGTCAGCGATCAGTGGTGGTGACCGCCTGCGCCATGTACATGACCATGCGAAATCTCTTCCGCCGTCGCCATGCGCACTTCCGCGACAGTCACATCAAACACCAGCGCGGTGCCAGCCAGCGGGTGATTGCCATCGACGACCACCTTGCCTTCAGCGATGTCGGTCACGCGGAAAAGCATGTCCTCTTCACCATCTTCACCGACGCGCTCGAACGCCATGCCGACCTCGATGTTGTCCGGGAACAGGTCCGCCGGCTCGATCATGACAAGGCTTTCGTCGTAATCGCCAAACGCATCTTCCGGCTGCAGCTTGACGACGATCTTCTCGCCGACCGACTTGCCGTGCAGCGCTTCTTCCAGGTGCGGGAAGATTGCGTCGTAGCCACCATGCAGGTAGACCAGCGGGTTCTTGCCATCGTCGATCATGTTGCCGTCCGGGTCATGGACGGTGTAGTTCAGGGTAACGACGGCGTTCTTTACGATTTCCATTAGTTGTTCCTTGCGATTTCTTTAACAAGCTTGAGTACTTCGGCTGCGTGCCCACGTAGCTGAACGTCATCGATGAGGTGACGTACAACACCGGCGCGATCGATCAGGATGGTCGTGCGGCGCACGGTATCGCGCTCACAACCCTCACGTCGGTGCAGCACCCCATAGAGTCGGCACACTTCCAGGTCGGGATCGGACAGCAGGCGGATCGAAATCCCATGCTCATCGCGAAACGCGGCATGCGTCAGGCAATCGTCCGGGCTGATCCCGATGACGGCCGCACCTTCACGGATGAAGTCGTCTTCGTGGTCGCTGAATTCAATTGCCTGCCGCGTACAGGCAGGTGTTCCATCACGAGGGTAGAAGCACAGCACGACCACGCCACGCTGCGTCGCATCGCGTAGGTCGAAGGTCTCCATATCCGCGTCGGGCAGCACGAAGTGCGGCGCAACGCATCCCGGAGCCAATGCTGTGCCTCCCGGGTGTGGGCCGGATTCTACCGGAAGTCGATCTGCCCCGACGCTGCACTCCATGCCGCACCTCCTGCGCCATGCGCCCGCAAGTCCACTAGGATTAGATCAAGCCACGCTGCACCACAAGCATCCGCCCTCAGGAGGTCTCATGGTTCGCACGTCCCGTGCAATGCAACTGCAACACCCGAATCAGCCGCTCGTTGAAATCGAACGCGCGCTGCCGCAGCCAGCATACGGCCAACTGCTCCTCCGCGTCGAAGCCTGTGGCGTTTGCCGCACCGACCTCCATCTCGTCGACGGGGAGCTGCCCCAAGCACACACACCCATCGTACCGGGACACGAGATCGTCGCGCGAGTGGAGGCTGTCGGAGCAGGCGTTGGCAGCTTCAACCGCGGCCAGCGTGTAGGCGTGCCGTGGCTTGGCTGGACCTGCGGCCGCTGCGCGTACTGCGTAAGCGGCCGCGAGAATCTCTGCGACCAGGCTCGCTTCACGGGCTGCCAGATCGATGGCGGCTACGCCGAACACTGCGTCGCCGATGCTCGCTACTGCTTCCCGTTGCCCGACGGGATCGACGCCGCCGCTCTCGCGCCGCTGCTGTGCGCCGGCCTAATCGGCTATCGCGCGCTGAGTATGGCCGGCAACGGATCGCACATTGGGCTCTATGGTTTCGGCGCGGCGGCGCACATCGTCGCCCAGGTGGCCCGCCAGCAAGGCCGTGAGGTCTATGCGTTCACTCGAGCGAGCGACATCAACAGCCAGCAGTTCGCCCGTTCGCTCGGTGTCGCTTGGGCCGGAAGTTCCGATGTTGCGCCACCCCAACCGCTCGACGCGGCGCTCATCTTCGCGCCGGTTGGCGCGTTGGTACCCAAGGCGCTCGGCGCGCTGCGCAAAGGCGGAGTGGTGGTTTGTGCAGGCATCCACATGAGTGACATTCCCGCCTTCCCTTACGCCGCGCTCTGGGGCGAACGCCAGATCCGGTCGGTCGCCAACCTCACACGAAATGACGGCACTGCATTCCTTGAGTTGGTCCGCCACCATCCGGTGCAGACCGAAGTCACCCGGTACCCGCTTGCACGCGCAAACCATGCGCTCGCGCAACTGCGAGCAGGAAACCTGCAGGGCGCCGCCGTCCTGATACCTTAAACACGCTTGCGCTATACAACGTTCTGTACAAAAATACAGTCATGACGCACGCATCCGACCTCACCCCCCGTCAGGCCGAAATTCTCGACCTCATCCGGCGCACCGTACGCACAGAGGGCCGACCGCCAACGCGCATCGAGATCTGTGAAGCATTCGGATTCCGTTCGCCGAACGCCGCCGAGGAGCATCTGAAAGCGCTCGTCCGGAAAGGCGCGATCGCTATGGAAGAAGGGCGCGCCCGGGGCATCCGCCTGCTTGAGGAAAGTGGCCTGCCGGTCGTCGGCCGAGTCGCCGCCGGTAGCCCGATTCTCGCCAGCGAGAATCTCGAGAAGCGCCTCGACATGGACCCGGCAATGTTCGCCCCGGCAGCAGACTACCTCCTGAGGGTCAAAGGCCTTTCGATGCGTGATGCGGGCATTCTGGATGGCGACCTGATCGCTGTGCATCGCACCCCTGAAGCGCGCAACGGCCAGATTGTCGTTGCGCGGCTCGGTGACGACGTCACCGTGAAACGACTGGAGCGTCGCGGCGGCAAAATTCGCTTGCTGGCCGAAAACCCTGACTTCGCGCCAATCGATCCCCATCCCGACGAATTCGAACTTGAAGGCATTGTTGTGGGGCTGATCCGCAACGGCGTTCATTGATATCTCACCGTGCAAGCCCCTATTGCAATCGTTAGCGGCGAGCAGTTGCTTGCCCGTAGCAAACGTTTATTCCTGCTAACGCTGATCTTTGCGACACCTTCTGCGCTGCTTGCCTGGCAACTCGCACCGCTGTGGTCGCATATCGCAGCGCTTGATGGTGCGGCTTTTCTCGGCGCTGCAACAGCCTTCGGGCTTGGGCTCATCGTCCTGCCACTTGGCGCTTTGATCTGTTTCGTCAGTGCGCTGTACTGGCGCGTCGAAAGCAACATCCGTCCGGGTCGCCAACGGCCTGCAAATACCGCCGACATCGTCAGTGCCTGTGCGGCGGTACTCGCCAGCTTGCTCCCCGCAGCATGGCCAGCATCAAAGGCCGCTCGGGCACTGATCACCGGTAGCATCACGATCCGCCAGCCAATTGAGCATCACTTCAGTATCGCCAGCGACCCGCTGGTGTTCTGGGAGAACGTCACGTACTGGTTACTCGCCAGCGTCGCATTGGCTGCCCTCTCGGCGTACTTCTGGCGCTCACGCTGGCTCGCCTATCGACATCGCGGCATCGAAAGCAAGAGCGAAATCACTGCCCCGCCGCGCTGACTGCGCACGCCTATCAGTTACCCCGCTAACTCATGAGCGCGCCGTCGCCCGCAACATCAGATTGCGCGGCGTCAGCTTGCGGTCGCAGAACACACCAAGCGACACGTCAAAACCGTGCGAAATCAGCGGCTCCGCGAGATCGCACACCAACCAGAGTTCAAGCAGACGACGGAACGCAAGCCGCACCACCGAGCGCCGCATCATCAGAGCAAATCGACGCTCGCCTTGTTGTAGCAAATCCGCCAAGGCTCGAGACGGAGGAGTCGCGAGACCTTCTCGTTCGCAGAGCCGCGAGATGAATTCAGCAAACGGCTGCGACAACCAGGCTGAAGGCACTGGCTTGAAGGTCTGATAGCCCACTGCCGTCTGCGTCTCACGCCACGCCACAAACGCGAGCTTCCATTGGGTAGCACGGTCGCGTTCTCGCACCCCGCGACCTGGCGCAGTCACAGTTTCTGTGACCGCAAGGTGCAAGTCATCGCGCGACAACTCCAAACGTGAGGATGTGCAAAAGGGTTGGTATCGCGTCTCACGTAGGCGGTAATAACAGCAGGGCGAAACAGCGAGTCCCGCAGCGCCTTGCGTCGTCGCGGCGACGACCAGGTCGCGATGCAGGTCACCGCAGGCGTGCAAGGCCATCACGTGGCGCCCCGACACCAGTCTTGTAGCATCGAGGGAAAAGGCATCGGCCGCGACAAACGCTTGCGTGCTCGCACCTGCGCGGGATGCGAGCGCTTCACCTGCACGACATAGTTCTGCGTCGATCTCCAGCGAGGTCACCGACACGCCGTGCGTCAGACTTACCAAGCGCCCCAGATGCCCCTTGCCGGCGCACCACTCGAGGACGGGACTATTCGAATTCGCGGTCGCGGCGGCAAAGGCTTCGATCTGCGCCCGTTTTCTGCCTGGCACGCCCCAAGCGGCGCGCAGTGACGACCCGACAGTCGAGTGCGAAATCGCCGGCACCTCAAGCAAATCAGCTCGATAGCCGGCAATGGCTACACGATCCCCCAACCACTCAACCAAAGCCCGGTTATCATCAAGCAACGTAGCAAGCCTCTCCGCCGGCATACTTTGCAGCGCGTCATCCAAATCCGGATAGTCATTCACCCATTGTGGGCGCTCAACGCGGAACGGCATTTCACGCCAAAAGGGCTGAGATGCCAGCAACACCGACTCAATAAGAGCGCGCCGAAGCGCAATTGCTTCGTTCGAAAGAGCTTTCACCAAGGCTTCCAGCGATTCATATACCTGCATCAACCGCCCTTCATTGCGGCCATGACAGGGTTAAGGGTTAAGCACAGACCTCCGATATAATCCCCGGTCTGCAACAAGGAGACTGTATATGGGTTTTCTCGCCGGCAAGCGCATCCTCATCTGCGGCCTGCTCAGCAATCGTTCGATTGCTTACGGCATTGCCAAGGCCATGCATCGTGAGGGCGCACAACTTGCCTTCACCTACCAGAACGACCGTTTCCATGAGCGAATCAGCAAGTTCGCGGCGGAATTCGATTCCGACATGATCTTCCCATGCGACGTCGCCGACGACGCTCAGATCACGAGCCTGTTCGAAGCAATCGCTCAGCGCTGGGACGGCCTCGACAGTCTCGTGCATTCGATCGCCTTCGCTCCGAGCGAGGCGCTTGAGGGCGACTTCCTTGACGGTTTTTCGCGCGACGCGTTCCGCACCGCGCAGGAAGTATCTGCCTACAGCTTCCCGGCGCTCGCAAAAGCAGCCCGCCCGCTTATGAAAGGGCGTAACGGCTGTATGTTGACGATGTCGTACCTCGGTGCGGTCCGTTCGCTGCCGAACTACAACGTCATGGGCCTCGCCAAAGCGAGCCTTGAGGCGTCGGTACGTTACATGGCGACGTGCGTTGGTCCTGAGGGTACGCGCGTCAACGCGATCTCTGCAGGCCCGATCAAGACACTGGCGGCATCTGGCATCGGCAGCTTTGGCAAGTTGCTGGCGTTCAACGAACGAAACGCCCCGCTCCGCCGCAACGTAACGATCGAAGAGGTCGGCAACGCCGCTGCGTTCCTTTGTTCTGACCTTGCCTCCGGGATCACCGGCGAGATCATGTACGTCGATGGCGGCTTCAACACCACCGCCCTGGCCGCTGCGGACTAGGAGTCGCCGCTACTGTATATATTCGGTAGCAACAAGCGAAATAGAAACGGGCCCCGAAGGGCCCGTTTCTATTTGATACCTGACCGACGCGACTACTCTTTCGCGTCAAAAGCCTTCGCACTGAACTTCACAGAGTAGCGATCCTTGAGCGCCTGCACATAGGCACGCAGATCTTCCTCAGCAAGCAAGCGACCATACTGGCCCGCGAGCGCAGCACGACGCGGATCGTTGGCAGCAAGCTGCGGCTTCGTCACCTGGCTGATACGGAACACTGCGTATCCTTGGTTCGGCACCGCAACGCCGACGTAGGCCGGAAGTTTGTCCACCGGAGCACGGAAAACAGCCTTCAAAGCCTCAAGCGGCAACGGGCCCGGCTTCCCACGGGAAACAGCACCGCTCGGCCCCCACTTGGCATCGACGGTCTCGCCTTTGCTCAGCTTGGCGATCTGCGCCTCGCCGTCTTTGGCCGCAAGTTTGATCGCCTCTTCCGTCGTGAGCTTCTGCTCGATCGCCGCGCGCACCTCCTCGAACGGGCGCACTGCGGCAGGCTTATGTTCTGTCACCCGAAGCGAAACCAGGGTGTTATTGCCGAGATCGATCGCCTCAGTATTGCGGCGGTTCTTCAATGCGTCGGCCGCAAACAGCGCGGTCATGACTTTCTCGTTGTCAAACGGCACCGGCCCCTTGCTACCCTTGATGATCCAGTCACTCTGGCGCAGCGCAAGCTTGTACTTGTCAGCAGCCGGCTTCAGGCTATCCGGCTGCTCATAGACCGTATTGCCAAAGCTGTCTGCAATTTCGGCATAGCGTTTAGCTGCCGCCGTACGCTTCAGCTCCTGAGCAATCTCAGCCTTGGCCTGGTCAAAAGACTTGGTGCCGCCACCGCGCACTTCTTCCAGGCGGATGATGTGATAGCCATAGTCGGTTTCGACAACACCACTCAACTGACCCGGCTTGAGCGAATACGCGGCATCCTCAAAAGGTTTGACCATCGCTCCACGGCCGAAGAACCCAAGGTCACCACCGTTGGCGGCCGAGCCCGGATCCTGAGACTTCGCCTTCGCCAGCGCAGCAAAACTATCCGGCTTCTGCTGAAGCTGCTTCAACAACGCTTCGGCCTTCTCCTTGGCAGCGGCACGCTTGACTGATCCGGCGTCTTTCGCCGCCTCGATCAGAATATGACGCGCGCGGCGCTCTTCCGGCGCCGAGTAGCGATCCTTGTTGGCGTCATACTGCTTGCGGATTTCATCGTCCGTGACGGTCGCCTGTGCGGCCAACTCGTCCTGCGACAGCAGCACATATTCAACCTTGATCTGCTCAGGCGTTTCGAAACGCGAGCGATTGGCTTCGTACTCTTTCTTGGCTGCGCCGTCCGCAAGCTTGACCTGCGGAACATAGGTTGCGGCAGAGAGCGACCACATCGCCACTTCGCGGCTTTCGTCTTGAAGCTCAAGCCAACGATCAATCGTTGCAGAAGGCACGATAGCCGAGCGGGCGAGGCCGCCGATCAACTGCTGCTGTGCAAGATCTTGCGCAAGACCGGATTCGAAGCGCTCAACCGAATAACCACGCGCGGCCAGCATCTGCTCGTAGCGCTTCGGTGAGAACTTGCCGTTCTCCTGGAAAGCGGGGATGCCGGCAATGGTTTGACGCAGTGCATCCGGCGCCGCGCGCATCGCGTTGGCGTCCAGTTGAAGGTGCAGCAAGCGCTGATTGACGAGCCCTTCGACCACCGACCGCTTCAACTCAGGGCGCTGCAGCATCGCCGGATCAAATGCCTCGCCCATCTGGCTGCGGAGGCGATCCTGCTCTTCGCGAAGCGCTTGATCAAGCTCCTGCTGGGTCACCTTGCTGCGACCAACCTTGGCTACAAAATCATCGCGCCCGATATTCTGCAGATAGGACTCGATGCCGAAAAACGCGAAAGTAATCGCGATGAGCGCCAGGAGCACCTGGACAATACGCTTATTGTTGCGGACTGCGTCGAACATGCTGCGATCGGGGGACCAAGAAAAGTTGTAGATACAAAAAAGGCGAACTCACGTTCGCCTCGTTTTGGCGGAGTGGACGGGACTCGAACCCGCGACCCCCGGCGTGACAGGCCGGTAT
>CAMFLH010000088.1 GCA_945957295.1 uncultured Uliginosibacterium sp. | reverse complement strand
GTGTTGTAGAGCGCCACCGAGATACCGTGCGCGAGCTGCTGAGGGTTGGTGCCGCCCGGCGAGGTAGAGCCGAAGATCTCGATCATGCCGATCACGGTGCCGAACAGGCCCATCAGCGGCGTGACGGTGGAAATCGTGCCCAGCGTGGTGAGGAAGCGGCCCATTTCATGCGCAACGGCTGCGCCGGCCTCTTCGATGGATTCCTTCATCACATCGCGCGACGCCTTGGCGTTCTTGAGCCCCGCTGCGAGCACGCGGCCGAGCGGCGAATGGTTCGCGACCCGCAGTACCAGCTCGTCGGAGATGCCCCCCTGACGCAGGTCACCGATGATCTTGTCGACCAGACCAGCCGGCACAATTTTGCTGCGACGCAGCGCGACGACCCGTTCAAGGATCAAAGCAAGGGCGATGACGGACGCCACGATCAGGAAGTAGATCGGCCAACCGGCAGCCTGAATGATCGCCAACACGTGTGCAGCTCCTTTAGATGCGGGGGATATCGCGAAGCATGGGACTTTAGCGCGGCGGCATGGCGGCGGGCAAGCCGGACGACGCTGCACACAATCCACAGAAACTGTGGATAACTCGGTGGATTGTGATCGAGGTGATGCGCTAAGTCACCGTCGCACAAGGGATTTTTCTGCTCCGATGCAAAATGAAGCTAAGATGAAAGATCATATTTTTCAGTAACTTACAAGCCCTGATTGGTGATTCGTCGATCTGCCGCACGAATTGCCCTGCAAGCAGCGCTGGATGTGGATTCCGCTAGAATGGAGTCAATGTTTACGCGCCCTGACGCCCCATTTCGCCCCGGAGATGAAGCTGTGGCCGTGTCGGAATTTGTCCGACACGCGCGGCGCGTGCTTGAGGGGGCATTTCCGCTCGGCTGGGTCAGTGGCGAGGTAGCCAACCTCACCCGGGCGGCATCCGGTCACCTGTACTTCACGCTACGGGACAGTGCAGCACAGGTCCGCTGCGTGATGTACCGATCGCGCGCGCAACTGCTGCCGTTTCGCCTGGCAGAAGGGCAGCAGGTCGACGTACGCGCGCTGACCACGCTCTATGAGCCGCGCGGCGAATTCCAGCTGCAAGTCGAAGGCATGCGCCAAGCCGGGCGCGGCGGGCTGTTCGAGGCGTTCCTGCGACTGAAGGATCGTCTCGCTGCGGAGGGCCTCTTCGACGAAACACGCAAGCGCCCACTGCCGTCGCTGCCGCGTGGCATCGGCATCGTCACCTCTACCGCCGGCGCGGCATTGCACGATGTACTGGTCGCACTTGGCAGACGGGCGCCACATCTGCCCGTGGTGATCTACCCGAGCCCGGTTCAGGGGGCCGATGCCGGCGGACGCCTCGCCGCCGCCGTCGCCGAAGCCGGCGCACGCGCTGCTGCCGACGGCATCGACCTCCTGCTCGTCTGTCGTGGCGGCGGCAGCCTCGAAGACCTCTGGGCCTTCAACGACGAACAACTGGTGCGTGTCATTGCTGCCAGCCCGATCCCCGTTGTCTGCGGCATCGGCCACGAAACGGACTTCACGCTCGCGGACTTCGCGGCCGACCTCAGAGCCGCGACGCCAACGGCCGCTGCCGAGCTGGCCAGCGCAGGGCTGGTGCACGCCGCGCAAAAGCTGGAGCGCCATCGAGAATCGTTGCGCCGGATCGCGCTGCGGCGGGTGGATAGCGCCTTCGAATCGCTGGATCGGATGCGCCTGCGGCTGCGCCATCCGCGCGAACGTCTGGCGCGCCAACGCGATCGCCTCGCAGCCCTCGCACCAAGGCTGGAACGCGCCGCAGCGCTGCGGGTCGAACGGCTGAGTGCGCGCTGCGACGCATTGGGCCAGCGTCTCACGCATGCGCTGCCGGACCTTGCAGCCGAACAGCAAACACTGGCGCGGCTGCGGCAAACCCTATCGACAAACCTTGAGCGACGCCTTGCGACGCAAAGACTGCAGCTTGAAGCGCTACGCGCGCAACTCGGCCAGCTCAACCCCGATGCCGTACTCGCACGCGGCTTTGCCATCGTGCGCGACACGCGAGGCCGGGTGGTGCGCGATGCGACCGGGCTGGCGCCGGGCGACCGCATCGATGTGCAGACACGTGATGCGCACATCGCGGCCCGTGTCGAGACCCTTTCGGTGAAAGGGTCGAACGCCGAGCCCCTGCCCGACTAGAATTCGACTTCCAACCCACAGGAGCACACAAAAATGGAACATACGCTGCCCGCACTGCCCTACGCGAAAGATGCGCTGGTACCGCATATTTCGGTCGAAACCTTCGACTATCACTACGCCAAGCACCATCAGGCCTATGTGACCAACCTGAACAACCTGATCAAGGGCACGGAATTCGAAGCCCTCGATCTGGAAGCGATCGTGAAGAAGGCGCCGGCCGGCGGCATCTACAACAACGCCGCTCAGGTGTGGAACCACACCTTCTTCTGGAACTCGATGAAGCCCAACGGCGGCGGCGCACCGAGCGGCAAGCTCGCAGACGCGATCAACGCCAAGTTCGGCAGTTTCGACGCGTTCAAGGAAGCCTTCACGAAGAGCGCCGTCGGCAACTTCGGCTCCGGCTGGACCTGGCTGGTCAAGAAGGCCGACGGTTCGGTCGACATCGTGAACATGGGCCCGGCCGGCACGCCGCTGACCACCGGTGACAAGGCACTGCTGACGATCGACGTGTGGGAACACGCCTACTACATCGATTACCGCAACGCCCGCCCGAAGTTCGTCGAGGTGTTCCTCAACAACCTCGCCAACTGGGATTTTGCCGCCGCTAACTTCGGCGCCTGATTCCCGCAGGAACGCCGGGCCTGCGGGCCCGGCGCCCGTTCGCCCCCCGCCCTTTCAGCATCGAGCGCGCAAGGCAGGTAGTATTGCGCGTCTGGCAACAACCCCCTTTGCGGCAGATTCCCCTTCAGTCCGGGCGCGAAATGCCGTAATCGCGAGAATCGGGGGCGCGACGTCGGCCATGCCTGTGGCCGGAACGACACGGGAGATCAAGGTGAGCGAGGCGCAGAACCAGCCAGACGACGAACTGGAGTTCATTGACGACGAGCCGGACGCTGGCGGCGCGGCGGGCCACGAGGCCCCTCGCAAGGCATGGCGCGTGCTGATCGTCGATGATGATCCGGATGTCCACAGCACCACCGTGCTGGCGCTGCGTAACACGCAGATCCTGCATCGACCGCTGCATTTCCTGCACACCTACTCGGCGAGCCAGACGCGCGAACTGCTGCAGCATGAGCGCGATATCGCCGTGATCTTGCTCGACGTGGTGATGGAAAACGAGGATGCGGGTCTGCGCCTCGTGAAGACGATCCGTGAAGACCACGGTATGAATGAAACGCGGATCATCCTGCGCACCGGGCAGCCGGGCTATGCGCCCGAGATCGACGCGATTCGTGACTACGACATCAACGACTACAAGACCAAGTCCGAGCTCACCCGCAACAAGCTCTACACCACACTGACCGCGGCGATCCGCTCATACGAACAGATCCGCACCATCAACGCGAGCCGGCGTGGGCTGGACATGATCGTGCAGGCGAGCGCAGAGCTGATGGCCCTGCACGGCGTGCGCAACTTCGCAGCCGGCGTGATCACGCAGATCGCTGCATTGCTTGGCTTGGCGCCGGAAGGCCTGGTCTGCGCACAGGAGAACAACCCGAGTGTCGACAGTGGCGGCGAGGAAGTCACCGTCATCGCAGCCGCCGGCCGTTACGCCGACCTGATCAACCGCCCGCTCGATTCAATCAGCGACCCGGAGATCCGTACCGCACTTACGCGTTGCCTGCACGATCAGCGCAATCTTTACGACGGGCCGGGAACGACGTTGTTCTTCCAAGGCAACGCGCACCGCGACGTGGCCGCCTTCCTCGATACACGCGAAACGCTCGATGACATCGACCGACGCCTGCTGGAGGTGTTCTGTACAAACATCGCCGTAGGCTTCGATAACGCCGCGCTGTTCTCCCGGCTGCATGCCTTCGCGTATTACGACCAGCTTTCGCGGCTACCGAACCGCATCCACTTCATTACACAGATTGACCGACGCTTGGCCGCGCACGACCACGCGGACCAGATTCTCGCGCTGGTGGATCTCGACCACTTTGCAGAGACCAACGATGCGCTGGGCCATCGCTTCGGCGACCAATTGCTGCAAGAAGTGGCAAGCCGGCTAAAGCAAGCGGTTGGTGAGCAAGTAATCGTGGCCCGCGTGTCGGGCGACACCTTCGGCCTGCTCGGGCCGAGCTCGCAGCTGTCACCGAGCTACATCATGGGGCTGTTCAACGATCCGTTTGTGATTGACGGCCAGGAACTCATGGTGTCGATCACCTGCGGTGTGCTGAGTCTATCGGACGCCGGCGACAGTGGTGGCGAGGCACTCAAGGACGCAAACATCGCGCTGAAACGCGCGAAGCAGCGCAACCGCGGCGAGATCAACTACTTCACGCGGGAAATGAGCGTGGAGATCCAGGAACGGGTCATGCTGTTGCAGGCTCTGCGTCAAGCCTTCGACAACGAACGCCTGTTCATGGTATACCAGCCGCAGGTAAACCTCGCCACCCGCAAGGCAATCGGCCTTGAAGCCCTGATCCGCTGGCGGGACGACAACGGCAAGTTCGTTCCGCCTGACCGCTTCATCCCCTTGGCTGAACACTCTGGTCTGATCGTCAATATCGGCGAATGGGTCATGCGGGTCGCTTGCCATCAGCAGGCTCGACTTGCTCGCGCCGGCTATGGTCATCTGCGCATGGCTATCAACGTGTCGGTGGCGCAGTTCCGCCATCCGCGCTTCCCATACATGCTCAAACGCGCGATCGACGACAGCGGCTGCAACCCCGCATGCATCGAACTCGAGATTACAGAATCGATGGCGATGGTGGAGGCGGACTTCCTGCTCCAGACGCTCGACAAGCTCAAGGAATCGGGCATCACGGTTGCAGTGGATGACTTCGGCACCGGCTTCTCGTCGCTCTCATACCTTCAGCGGCTGAAGGTGGATCGCCTGAAGATCGACCGCGCCTTCGTCAACGAGATCACCGATGCGGAACGTGGATCAAAGATCCCGGAAATGGTGATCCAGCTCAGTCACAAGCTCGGCCTGGAGGTAATTGCCGAGGGCGTGGAGGATGTCACCCAAGCCGATCTCCTGCTGCAACTGGGTTGCCAGGAGGCACAGGGCTACTACTTCGGCAGGCCGATGGAGCCCGGTGCGCTGATGGAATGGCTTGCGGCGCAGAAGGATTGATACGCCCCCCGGCCATACCACCACACCCTTCAGCATGGCACGCCGCTTAAATGTTCGACGCGCAATCATTGCAGCGGTGTTGTTTGGCCTGCTGGTACCCGGCACGCTGGTCGGTCTGATTGGCGGACAACAACTCTACGCCGACACGCTTCGCGCCCGCACCGAAGAAGCGCTGAACCAGTACGGCGATGTGCTCGCGCTGGGTCTGCAAGAACCGCTCTGGGCCTTCAATCCACCCGCTGCTCGCAAGCTGATCGAAGCGGTGATGCGCAGCCCCGACGTGCAGCGTGTAGTGGTGCAGGACACCAGCCTCGGCGTGTTTGTCGAAGAACACCGACCCGAGCGCGCGAGCGGCGCCACGTACCAGACAACGCGAACCATCCTGCACGACGAGCGCCCGCTCGGCACGGTGCGCATCGAGATTTCAGATGTTCAGGTAATGCGCTCGTTGCGCGCCCAGTTGATCGCACTGATCAGCGTACTTGCGGCACAAACCCTGCTCGCCTTTGTGCTAATCGCGTTCGTGCTCGAACGTCGCCTCGTTCGCCCCCTCAAGCGTGTCGGCGCCGAGGCTGATCGGCTCGCGTCCGGCGAACTCGACACGCCGATCGTGCCGCAGTCCGACGACGAAATCGGTGCGCTGGAAGGGCGCCTCGAATCGACCCGTCGTGCGCTCGGCGAATTGCTCGGCACTCTGGGCGAGAAGAACCTGCAGCTCGAAGTCGATCTGATCGAGCGCCGTCGTGCTGAAGACGCTGCGCAACGCAGCGAAGCACACATGCGATTACTGGTCGCACAGAGCCCCATTGCGATTATCGAAATTCAGCTCGATGGCACCGTGCTGGCGTGGAATGCAGCAGCCGAGCAGATCTTCGGCTGGCGAGCACAGCAGGCGATCGGCCGCGAGATCACCTTTCTGCTGCCCGACAATCCATCGCTTGGTGCAGCAGAACTCCTGCACGCGGGCAACGACGCAGACGGCATCGACGGCGGAGGTTGGCGGCAGGAGCTCGACGCATTAAAACAAGACGGCACCCGTATTGCCTGCCAGTGGCACAACAACGTGGTGCGCGATGCACAAGGGTTGCCACAACGTATCGTGGCGATGGCCGAGGACATTACCGAACGAAAGGCGGCAGAGCTGCGCATTCGCGAATCGCGACGCATGCTGCAGAACGTGCTCGACACGATTCCGGTGCGAGTGTTTTGGAAAGACACACAGAGCCGCTACTTAGGGGCCAACACCCTGTTTGCGCGCGATATCGGGCTACCGATCCCGGAGCTGGTCGGCCGTACCGACAGCGAGATTGGCGCGAGGAACGCCGCTGCCCATGAGGAAGACGATCGCGCCGTAATGGGTGGCGGTGAGCTACGCATCAATACCGAAGCGGCGGTCACCCTCGCCGACGGCAGCACGCGCTGGCATCGCAGCAGCAAGGTTGCGTTGCGCGATGCGAACGACAAGGTCGTCGGAGTGCTGGGTGTGTATGACGACATCAGCGACCGAAAGTCCGCCGAGCTGGCGCTGGCTCAGTCGGAAGCGAGGCTGCGCGCGCTGATCGACTACGCACCGCTAGGCGTCTTCGAGTACGAGCTCGACGCCAGCGCCCGACTGATTCTCATCACCACCAACCGCGCGGCCGATCGCATTCTTGGCCTCGATTGCGCGCGGCTGCGCGGGCAAGCCCTGGAGGACGCGTTCCCAGGCCAGGCCAGCACCTCCATGCCTGCAGCCCTACGCCATGTTGCACGCAGTGGCGAACGCTACACCAATGACGACTTCCGTTTCGCGGTGGGCGGCCAGCCGATGACCTTCGATGTGCACGCCTTCCAGACCGGTCCAAATCGTGTCGCGGTGCTGTTCCGGGAGGTATCCGACCTGCGCCGTGCTGCTTCGGCACTGCGGGGGCTGGCGAGCGCGCGTGACAGCGATAGCGACGCCGGGTTCTACAACACCGTGCTGACATTGTTTGCCGAAGCGGTGGGAGCGAACCAGGCATCGATCGGGCTGCTGCTCGAGCACCGTTGGCACACCCTCGCCCGGCTCGGCAGCGACGAGACCGCACCGAGCGACTCGCAACTTGAGCAGCTCGCTTTGCGCGGCGAGCACATCCTCATCCCGGCCCCCGCCAACCCCGAACGCGCAACCGACTACCAAGATCTGGTTCCGGAGCGCGGAGCCTATCTCGGCATACCGCTCACCAGCGCCAATGGCGACACGATCGGCCTGCTCAGCGCCAGTTTTGACAAGCCCATCAGCAACGTCGATCTCGCCCGCTCACTGGGTGATGTTTTTGCATTGCGAGCAAGTACCGAATGGGCTCGACAGCGCACACTCAACGCCCTGCGCGAAAGCCAGGAGAAGTTCTCGCTCGCCTTCAACGAAGCACCGGTCGCGATGACGCTCGCCAACATGCGCGATGGCCAACTGCTGGACGTGAACCGTGCATTCTCGGATCTGTTCGGCTATAGCCACGCCGAGACCGTTGGCCACACCAGCACCGAACTCGGGCTGTTCGTCGAACCCACCACCCGCCAACGTTGGGTCAAGGAAGTTGCGGAGCACGGCTATGCGTCGGGCACCGATCTTGAACTTCAGGACAAGAGCGGGCGACATCTGCAAACCCGCGTGTGGGCTCGTGTGCTGCCGGACGGCAACACCAACACGATTCTCGTAAACATCATCGACGTCACCGAGCAACGCCGCATCCAGCGCGAGGTGGAAGAGCTCAACCGCACCCTCGAAGCTCGCGTAGAACAACGTACCCGCGACCTCAAGCAAACGCTGGAACGCCTGCAACTTACGCAGAACGAGTTGGTGCAGGCCGAAAAACTCGCGGCCCTCGCAGGCCTTGTCGCCGGCGTCGCACATGAGCTGAATACCCCGATCGGGAACAGCATGATGGTCGCGAGCACGCTGCGCGACTCCACCCTCGGCGTCCATGGCAGCATGCAAACCGGCCTGCGCCGCTCGCAGCTCAACGAGTACCTCAACGAGGCAGACTCCGCGACGGACATCCTGATGCGCAACCTGCACCGCGCGGCAGAGCTGATCTCCAGCTTCAAACAGGTTGCGGTAGACCAGACAAGCCAGCAGCGCCGCACGTTCAAGCTCGAAGAGCTCGTCAGCGAGATCGTCGTGACGCTGCAACCAACCTTCCGCACCACCCCATTCCAAGTGGAGACCGACGTTCAGCCCGGTCTGCGACTCGACAGCTACCCCGGCCCACTCGGCCAGGTACTCACCAACCTGATCGCCAACGCCATCATTCACGGCTTGGAGGGTCGCGACAGCGGCCGCATTCGCATCGTGGGCAGCGAAGACGGCCCGAGCACAGTCCGCCTCACGATTCAGGACAACGGCTGCGGCATTCCGCCCGAGCACATGCGCAAGATCTTCGACCCGTTCTTCACCACCAAACGAGGGCGCCAGGGTAGTGGGTTGGGGCTGCACATCGTGCACAACATCGTCACCGGCATTCTCGGGGGCCAGATCTCGGTCGAGAGCGAAATCGGCGTCGGCACGACCTTCCGCGTCACCGTCCCACGCATCGCGCCCCATATCGACGAGGCAGCACGCGAATGATCCGCTACAATGCGCGCCCGCCTGCCCGAATGGCGAAATCGGTAGACGCTGCGGACTTAAAATCCGCTTCCGTAAGGAGTACGGGTTCGAGTCCCGTTTCGGGCACCAGCTGACCTGAGCAACTTTGTCAGGTTCGCAAGGGCGTGATGGCACATCCACCCCTCCGTAGATTCAGCTCAGCGCTCACAGTTCAGACGTACCCCTCCGACCCGACTCGGTGATGCCCGGTTGGCAGTCAGTCGCCCCCTAGCAGGTAAGCACGCAACGCAGCATGCGCGCCAAAGCGGTGGAGGCAATCGGCCCTGCGCCGGTTGCTGAACGCACACCAGCCAACACACTTGAACACCGGTCGCACGCTTGCATCCCGGCAGCGCTGACTGAAACCATTCACACGCGGTCGAGCGCCAAGAACTTCACCCACGTGCATTCGCCGAGCAGTCGGCGAGTGGCGTGAGCGCGGGCATCAAGCGCGCGGCCAATCCGACACCAAAAGGACGCTCGCTTCACGCATCGTCGTTGAAGGCAGTAATCCGCGCGACCCGGAACGTGCTTTGCAGAGACCGCAGTTCCGCCTCATGCATGGCCGCAAGGTGTTCGAGGTGGCGGGCGCCGGTGTCGGTGAGGTGGATTTCGACCTTCCGCCGGTCGGTATCACTGCGCCGACGTTCGACAAGCCCCTGCTCTTCGCATCGCGTCAGCAACGCCACCGCGCCGTGATGTTGCATCTGCAAGCGCTCGGCGAGCTCGCCCACGGTCGCCCACTCGCGCCCCGGAAAACCACGGATGTGCAACAGCAGCAGGTACTGCAGCGGCGTGAGCCCAGCATCACGCGCCGCGGTTTCGCTGAAGTGCAGGAAGCGCCGGAGCTGGTAGCGAAACTCGGAAAGCGCCTCGTACTGGTGCTTGCCAAGCGGCACAACCGGTGTCGTCGATTCTGGCGTCTTTGGTTCAGTCATCTAACAACATCACGTTATGATATAAATCGACATGTTGATCATTGTGGCACGACCGCGTCTTGATCCATGACAGCCGCCACCCTTGCCCTCCGAGCGCAGACAAACGTGCTGGATCGGCGCTCTGCCCGAGCAAGCGGTACCGCCGAGCTTTCGATGGCAGCTCACGCACGGCCAGGGCAACGAGTATCGGTCTCGCCCGTGCGGGCGCGACTTGGCGGCACATGTGATCTCAAGACAGAAGCACGTTTAGCAAGAAGGTAAGCCCGAGCATGAGACGAACTGCGCATCTGCGCCCCCTGTCACGAGAACATCACGCCGCATTGCGTCTTGCATCCCATCTTGGCCAGGCGAACTCACCGGAAGCGCTGGAGGCCGCCGTCGCCGAAGCCTTCGCGCTCAAACCAGAATTGCTGGCGCACTTCAGGTTTGAGGAGACGGTGCTGATTCCTGAGCTTGAACGCTTTGGCGAAGGGGCGCTGGTTGCACAGCTACGCGCCGAGCACGAAGTGCTGATCGACTTTCTCGCCAGCGCGCCCCGCATGAAGCGCCACGCTGCCAGCTTTGCACAACTGCTCAACGAGCATGTGCGGTTTGAAGAGCGCGTGTTATTCCCTGCGCTCGAAGCGCATTGGGATCGGAACGGCCTCCCGCCCGCGTGGCCGCAGCACGCAGCAGGTAACGACCAGGACGACGACATGGGGGCCGAAGATGGCCGCTAAGCCCGGACAGAAGCGCGTCATCCCGATCAACTCGCTTTACGTTGCCGAACCCAAGATCTACCCCAAGTCGATCAGCGGCCGCTTCCAGCGCTGGCGCTGGCTCTTTGTGTGGCTGACGCAAGCCGTGTTCTACGGGTTCTGCTGGTTGCCCTGGAACGGACGGCAAGCCGTGCTGTTCGACCTCGATACGCGCCGGTTCGACATTTTCGGCCTGAGCCTGCGCCCGCAGGACACGATCTACCTCGCGATCCTGCTGATCCTCTCCGCGCTGGCCCTGTTTCTGTTCACTGCAGTCGCGGGCCGGCTTTGGTGCGGCTACACCTGCCCCCAGACGGTCTATACCGAGATTTTTCTTTGGATCGAAGCGCGTATCGAGGGCGACAGGAGCCAGCGCATGAAGCTGGACGCGGCGCCTTGGTCCATCGACAAGCTACGCCGAAAAACCGCCAAGCACTTCACCTGGATCGCGTTCTCGCTGTGGACCGGACTGACCTTTGTTGGCTACTTCACACCGATCCGGCCACTCACCGAAGCCCTTGCCAATGCAAGCGTCAGCGCCTGGGAGGCATTCTGGATCCTGTTCTATGCGGCCGCCACCTATGGCAATGCGGGCTTCTTCCGCGAACAGATGTGCAAGTACGTCTGCCCCTACGCGCGCTTTCAGTTCGTGATGTTCGATGCCGACACGCTGATCATCACCTATGACGAAGCGCGCGGCGAACCGCGTGGGCGCATCAACAAGACCCAGCCGAGCGCGGAAGCACCGCGCGGCGACTGTATCGACTGCGGCATTTGCGTGCAGGTCTGCCCAACCGGCATCGATATTCGCGACGGCTTGCAAGCGGAGTGCATCGCGTGCGCAGCCTGCATCGATGCTTGCGACCAGGTGATGGACAAGATCGAGCGTCCGCGCGGCCTGATTCGCTACGCCACCGAGAACGCAGTGGTGCGCAAGCTCGGCCGGCAGGACATCGTGCGCAGGGCGCTGCGGCCGCGCACCGCGATCTACGCCGCGATCTTCACCACCCTGATGCTCGGCACCAGCTGGAGCCTCGCGCACCGCGCCGATGTGCAGCTTGCGGTGCAGCGCGATCGCGGCGGTCTTTACCGCGAGACTGAGGACGGCATCGAGAACAGCTACCAGATCACCATTGCAAACACGGCGGAAAGCGCACGCACGCTGACCCTCAGCGTAGAGGGCTTGAACGCAGCGCGCATCGTCGGTCGCACCCGCTTCGCACTGCCACCCGGGAGCACCGCAGTGGAATCAATTGCCGTCAGAATCAATGGCGATCAGATCGGCTCACTGCACGGCGCCCAGCCGATCCGCTTCCGCTTGCAGACACTTGATGGCACAACGGAGTCGATCGAACAGAAAGCGAGCCTCTGGCTCCCCTGAGCCCTGCAATTTCCGCCGTCGCGCCACGCGGCGGCGGCATCGGGTGCCGAACCGCAGGCATTCGTTGGCGCGCCCGACAAAAGCCGCAATCAAGGTCATGGAATGCGGCCCCCTGCCCCGCCTAGTATCCAGCGCAACGGAACACGGCAGGCGCTGCGAGCAATCGCAGCGCCGCCAACACGGCGGGACACCCCAGCCAAGACACAGATCCGCGGCAGGGATACAGGGTAAAGCCAGCAGCTCGCACAGCGCTCGATCCACCTTCCGCGCTGATCGCAACCCAGGGCAGCACATGGCTGGACGCCGGCGCATCGGATTTCTCGTTAATCATCTCGGCTGGGAAGGGCACTACACCAACCGGCTGTGGCGCGCAGCCGTCGACATCTGTCGCCGCAAGGGTTTCGACTTACTGGTATTCACTGGCCCGCAGGACGTCAGCGACTACCTGTCTTTCAGTGTGCAGTCGGCGGTATTTCGGCTGATCGATGCGCAGCGACTTGATGGCCTGATCCTGAACGCAGGGCTTTGTCAGTACAACGGCAGGGAAGCGTCGTCGCCATTTCTGCTCGACTTCGGCGGATTGCCCGCCGTTTCGATTGCCGCGTCGATCAACGATCTGCCGGCGGTGCTGGCCGACAACGTCGCCGGCATGCAAATGCTGGTGGAACACCTGATCCACGCACACGGCTATCGTCGCCAGGCCTTCGTGTGCGGCCCCGCCAGCGCGCAGGATGGTCTTGTCCGCCACGCGACATGGCAACAGACACTGCGCGCGCACGGTATCGAGCCGGACGCGGATCTCGTCCTGCAAGGCGACTTCGTCAAGGTGCCCGACGCACACCGCCTCGTGGACGCATGGCGCAACGGCAAGCGCTTCGATGCGGTGGTCGCGGCCAGCGATCTGATGGCCCGTCACATCATTGCGGTGCTGCGTGACGCGGGTATCCGCGTGCCGCAGGACGTCGCCGTAGTTGGCTTCGACGACGACCCGCACAATCGCTATGCAGATCCGCCACTCACATCGGTATCGCAACCGATCTACGCGCAGGTCGAAGCCGCGATCGAGTTGCTGGCCCACATCTGGTTGGGGGAGCCACCTACTCCCGTGAGCCTGCCGCCCTGCGCACTGCAGTTACGCGCCTCGTGTGGCTGCACACGTGACAGATGGACCATCGACACAGCCTTGCGCAACCATGTCGTTGCCGCCGCTGAAGATGCCGACGCATTCGCCGATGCGATCGACGTTCTGCCCGGTGCGAACGACGACTTAGCCGATCGGGCATTCGATCTGTGGTCCGCACTCGAACGCCTTGTCGTTGAACGTCACCCAGCTATCGTCAAGCTACCGGCTAACGCGCTGCATACTGCGCACAACCGGCTCTTTCTCCGGGTGGCGGCGCGACGCGACGCGCCCGGTGGTGCTGCCTGCGCTCTACCGCATTCGAATTGGGACGCTGCGCTCGATGCGCTGCGCGTCGCCAGCTTCGCCTCGCTCCCGGATCTGATGGCACTGCATCTGCCGCGACTTGGCATCGGCAAATACTGTCTGTCGGTCATGCCCACGCTGGCCGGCTCGCAGCAAGTTGGCGACGCCGCACCATTCAGCCCTGCCGACAGCACGTCAGACCATGAGCCAGGGCCCACGTGCCACACACGCTTCACCGTTGTCGCAAGTTGCCCGCCGCTTGACGAGGCGCCTGATTCACGGCGCTTCAACGCATCACTGATCGCCCCCGATACATGGATCGAACAACTCGACGAATCCACACTGCTGGTGCTGCCGGTTGCATCGCGCTCCACCTGGCATGGGCTGCTGGTCGTTGAGCTACATCCTGGCAGCGAAGCAATGTTGATGCAGTTGCAAGCGGCGTTGGCACTGGTGTGCGATCGAGAGTACGAAGTCGCCCGCGCGATCCGCAAGAACCTGAGCGAATGGAACCGTAGCTTCGTGATGGCCGAAAAGACACGAACCATCGGCACGCTGGTGCGCGGCGTTGCACACGAGATCAATACCCCGCTTGGCGTCAGTATCACGGTCGCGTCGGTCATCCGTTCAGAACTGGAAGGGCTTGATGCGAAGTACCAGAGCAATCGCCTCTCGCGCACGAACGTGATCGACTACTTCACTGCCTGCCGCAGCGGTCTTGATCAGCTTGAACGCAATCTGAGCCGAGTGGCTCGACTGGTGGAGACCTTCAAGAAGGTGTCCATCACGCAGTTCGGCGATCAACTGGTTAACTGCGATCTGGTCGACGAACTCGCCGCAGTGCTGACGAGCTTTCAGGCGGAACTCAGCGCGCGGTTCATCCATGCCACGATCGACGCAACCCGCCTGATGTGGATCCGGGCGCACTTGCCCGCGATTCAGGAAATCCTCTCCGACCTGATCCAAAACGCGCTGGATCACGCCTTCCCGCCGGGGATGCAAATCGAACCAAGGATTATCGTGTCCGCCGCGCTGATCGATTCCGGCACCACGGCACGCATCCGCGTAGCGGACAACGGCTGCGGCATCGCAGCCGACGTGCGTGGGCGAATCTTCGACCCGTTCTTCACGACACGGCGGCTGTCCGGCAGTGTCGGCCTCGGTCTCGCAATCGTCAGCAATCTGGTGACCGATGGGCTCGGCGGCGTGGTCGAATGCAGCGCGAATCCAGGTGGTGGCAGCGTATTCGAGGTCCGCTTCCCGGCCCAGCCCTGCCTCTGTAGCTGAAGCGCGGCGCCGCGGGTTGAGGATGCTCAGCATCGGGAGACGCCCCGATGCGGGCCTCAGCTCGGTCGCAGGCCCTTGCGACGTGCCTTCTCTTCGTAGAGGAAGGCATCGGCCTGGCTGATCACCGCTTCCAGCGAAGCCGCCGAGCCGGCCGCAAGCTCGCAATAGCCAATGCTGCATCCGAGCGGGTAAGCCTTCCCGCTGCGGGCGTTGAATTCGTCGAACATCTGATAGATACGGCTGCGGATGAGTTGCGCCGCCGCCAGCGAGCATTCAACGCCGAGGATCACGAACTCATCCCCGCCCATGCGGCTGACTACATCCCCGCTGCGGAAAGCCTGGGCGAGGATCTGGGCGGCCATGCGGATCGCGAAGTCGCCTTCCTTGTGTCCGAAGCTGTCGTTGATGAACTTCAGTCGGTCGAGATCCGCGAAAATCACGACAAGCGGCAGCGCTTCGTTCGCGAGCATCGCCGCTTCAGCCCGCCGGAAGAAGCCGCGGCGGTTGTACAGCCCGGTCAGTTCGTCGCGCTCCGCCAAATCAGCCAGCCGCCTGTTCTTCTGCGACGCATCGGCCAGATCATTGCGCAGCATGTCGCGCGCCCGCGCCAACTCGGCCGCAACCAAGGCGCCGCAAAGCGTGGAGGTGATCTCTTCAATCACCACTTCAAGGCGCGAGGTCGGCGGTTCGCTCGTCACGTCCAGCACCAGATAGCCAAAGTGGTGATTGAGTTGAGCGACGGGGAAGAGGCACATCACCTCAAAACCGCCGCGGCGGAACAACTCCTCGGGCACCAGATGGAGTGCGGGAAACGAAGGCAAATCGTCCACAAGCTGGCGAACGCCATCGACCACCGAGAAGATCAAATGCGCGCTACCCGGCGCCGCGCTGTGGGCGATACCGTCGAACGACACCGGCGCATCGTAGAGCCCGATGTAGCAACTGCGTTGCCCGAGGCGAGCAATCGCGCTCTCGATCAAATGGAGCGTCTCGTCGATCGCGTAACTCGACACACGGGTTCGCAGCTGCCCGGTGAACTGGGTGTCGACGAACTTCGATGTGAATGCAATACGCATCTGATCGAGCGCGTAAGCGTTCGAAACCAGGATCTGACCGTTCTGCAGCCGCTCTACATGGCGCTGCAAATCCTCACGCGAGCGCGCGCCATCTTCGAAGAGGCGCCGACACATCAGAAACAGCAAGGCTTGCAGCGTACTCAGATCGCCCTGCTCCGCGAGGCAGGCCTCCGCCACCTCGCTCACGCAGGCGTCGAACGCCCGCTCGTCCCCCTTGAACAGCGCATCATTCAGGCGGATCAAGTGACGACAATACGCGTCCCGATGCTCAGCGGGTACCGCAGCGCCGTCGAGCATCTGCTCAATCGCGGCGCCCTCTTCTACCGCCCCGGACGCTGACGTTGCTGCGCGGTCGCTTCGGCATCCACAGGTCTGCCGCAGCACCAAACGCGTCGGCACGACGTGGTGATCCTGCACCACCTCGCCACGTAGCTTCGCGAGCAGCAAGTCGAGCGCGAGTTCGGCCTGCTCCCACAGTGGCTGCCTGACTGTGCTCAAGGGCGGCCCGGTGCGGTGCAGCGACAGCAGATCGTCGAAACCGACGACCGCAAAATCGTCCGGGATATGCCAGCCGCGCTCCGCCGCAACCGACATCGCCGCAAGCGCCATTTCATCATTCGCCGCTACGAGGGCGTCGAAGGGAACGCGACGGTCGAGCAGTGTCTCCATCGCAATGCGCCCGTGGTAGTGATCAAACTCGCCCACCACGATGAGTTGCTCATCAATCGGCAAACCGGCCGCCGCCATGCAGGCCTGAAAAACCTCGAAACGCGCAATCGAGTCCGGAGTGCTCTCGCGGCCCTTCATGAACGCGATGCGCTTGCAGCCGTGATCGACAATCAAGTGTTCGATCAGCGCACGGAAACCCGTCGTGTTGTCCGGCGTGATCGTCGGCGCCCACGGCAATTTCAGCCCCAGGCTGACGGTCGGCAGATGCGCAAGCCGGGCCAGCGCCGCCACCGTCACAGCGTGATCGTCCGCCGACATGAAGGACGAAGTCACCGAGATCAGCCCATCAAGATGCGGCGTCGCCGCAAAATTCAGCAACTGGTTGTACTGGCGCTCAAAGGCCGATTCCGCGTCAAGGATGCGCAGCGGAAAGAACACCAGCCGCAGCCCGAGCGACTGCGCCTTGGCACGGAATCCATCAATCAGCGGATGGTTGAAGAAACCATCGATCTCATTGATCAGGATGCCGATACGCGGCCTGTTTTCTCCGTTGTCGCCCCAGCTCAATTACGACCACCTCCAACACTCGGAACCTTTGTTGTCGCATGACGATGTCACACCGGCGTTTGGTGCTGCGAGACCAGAGCCGGTGGACGACACGCAGCTCGCTCGATCCATTCGCTAACGGCTTCAGCACAGGCAACTTAAGCTGGGCGACGGTGTGCCACAGCAAGCAGAGCGCGACGACGCCACGCAATCCGCCGCAGCAATCCCGCTGTCGTACCCGTCGACACTCCAGTCTGCAACCTTGCAGTAGGGCTGGTGACAGGCCGCGGCTCACGCCGAGCGCGGCGCCACATGCCGCACTTCACTCGCCCGCCGGCTATGCGCCAACCATTGGCGCAAGCCGGCCTGGGCAGGTGCGACGCAGTAAGCCAGGGTGCCGGTCGCACCCACGGGGAGCCAATCGATCGTATCGAACTGAGCCTGCTGCTCGACGATCCACAGCACACCCTCGGTGCGCCACGCGTCGTCATAGCGCAGCGCCAGCGCGGCTACGCCAGCACACTGCTGCTGCGACACGATCTCCAGCGTCCGTGGGGGCGCTGACGCGCCATCCGTCCAGCATGCATCAGGGCCTGTCTCTTATACACATCTCCGAGCCCACGAGACCGGAGCCTATCT
>CAMFLH010000087.1 GCA_945957295.1 uncultured Uliginosibacterium sp. | reverse complement strand
TACACTCGACTAGTCGTCGGCAGCGTCAGATGTGTATAAGAGACAGGGCTCAGGTCTTTCGCCGGATCACACCAGATTGGCAAGGCGAAGGTCTTGGTGTCGAGGTTTAGCACGTATTCCGATGGCGTCGCTGTGACCGGAACCACTGCCTGCACTGCGCAACCGCTCGACGGCAGCGTCGCCGGTTGCAGGCGCACGATCAGTTTCGAGTCGGTCTTGGACGCCAGCGTTAGGTAGAGCTTCGTGCTGGCCGCCGCGTTCAGGGTTCTGCGCAGCGCGGGGTCGGATACCGTCGGGTCGGTGTTGCCTGCGGCAGCCAGGCGTATCCCGAAACCTGCGAAGCTGTTTGTGCCGCTCAAGGTGCCGGTCAGGGTCGCACTGCTTGCCGCGCTGTCCCAGTTGGCCAGCACCATGGCGCCGGATTGCTCCGAGTAGGCGTAGGCGTCGAGCAGCCCGCCTTCGCTGGTTTGCTTGCCTGCCGTGATCGTGGCAAAGCCAGTCTTCGTCACGTCGGCCGGGCTGGGCGTCGGGGTAGGGGTCGGGGTTGGCGCGGGGGGCGCGTCACCACCGCCGCCGCAAGCCGCGAGCACCAGACACAGACTTGCGGCGGAGAGTGCCGACGATGTCCTGCTGCGGGAAAAGAGGCTTGGTTTCATGTTTGTCTCCAGATGGTTCTTGTGGTGGAGACACGATACGGGCTGCGACTTTCCGGGGGCCGCACCGCGCTTGCGTTCGATCTTGCCGTTCTTGCCATCCTGCGTGCCGGTGCGGCAAGTGCCGGGCTGCTCGCCGCCTACGAAGCGCACAACTCAGGTGCGAGCGGGGCGGGGGCTTTGCTACTGCGCGGCCATTGCTGCGTAGCACAAACGCTGATCGTTGGCGATGATGTATGTCGGCTTGTGCTTCTCGCCAACGCCACCTTTAATCAGGATCAAACGCCCTATTGGCGCGCCTAAAGCGTCGTCGTCACCGACCGTAGCCAAGAGCGATATCGACCCCTTTGTTGGCGCCGCTGCAGCTTAGGCTGCGAGGCGGTGCTGTCGCGGCCATGTACTTGGCGTTGCCCCCGAGCGCAATCGCCTGACGATCGGAGTGAATCATGAGGATTAGCATCGTCCAGCGCCTCTGGATGCTGTTGGTGGCAGCCTTGCTCGCCTTGGTGACGGTTGGCGCAATCGGTGGCTTCATGGCGCGTTCTGCGCTGGGCCGGCTTGATCATGTGCACACCAGCACGCTGCCCGCCTTGCAGACACTCAACGCGGTCGAGCGAAACTTCTTTCTCATCCGTGTGAACGCCTATGCGCATGTTGTCGCGGATCAGGCGGATCGCAAGGCGGCACTAGAGGCTAACGTGCAGGCGGCACGCGAGGCGGTGGCGGGCCTGTTCGGCGACATCGAGAAGCAGCTCATCGACAACACCGACCGCACCTTGCTTGAAACCGACCGCAAGGTGTTCGCCAGCTACCTGTCGATTCTCGAAGAGGTGCTGGCCGCGTCGCGTGCTGATGATCTGCCCAAGGTGCGCGATATCGTTGCGAACCGGTGGAAGCCTGCCGGCGATGAGGTGACGGCAAACCTCAAGGCGCATACCGAATACCACAAGCGACTGGCGGACGAGGCGCGCGCTCAGGCAGCGGCCGACGAGCGTGAGGGACGATGGATTTCGTGGGGCATCGTCGTCGTCGGGGCGCTGCTGATGTTCGTCTTCGGCGCGGTGCTGGTGCGCGACATCGGCCGCGGTATCCTGGCGTTGGAGCACAGCGTGCTGCGCATCGGCAATGAACTGGACTTCACGGTGCGGGCGCCGGTGCATGGGCGAGATGAGCTGGGTGAGATGGCCAACGCATTCAACGGCTTGATCGAACGACTGCAATCCAACCTGCGAGAGATTCAGCAGTCGGCGCGGGAAGTCGCCGGCGCGGCAGGTACGCTGGCCATGACCTCTGGTGAAGTGGCAACCGCGTCGGAACAGCAGAGTAGTGCCGCGGCCAGTATGGCAGCCAGCGTTGAACAGATGACGGTCAGTATCAACCATGTTGGCGACCGGGCGGGCGAAACGCGCACGCTTGCAGGTGCATCGGGCAAGCAGGCCAGCGACGGCCGGCAGGTGATCGAGCAGACAGTGGGCGACATCAACGAGATCGCCAGCGTTGTGCACGCTGCGTCGGGCCACCTGGAGCGGCTTGGCGAGCAGGGTGAGCAGATCTCGACGGTGGTGCAGGTGATCAAGGAGGTGGCAGACCAGACCAATCTGCTTGCCTTGAATGCTGCGATCGAAGCAGCACGGGCGGGTGAACAGGGGCGCGGCTTTGCGGTGGTAGCAGACGAGGTGCGCAAGCTGGCCGAGCGCACCGCGGCGTCGACGCAGCAGATCAGTCACACCATCAGCGCAATGCGTGAAGCGACTGAAGCGGCCTCGCAGCAGATGAGTGCCGCGGTGCAGCGCGTAGAAAGCGGTGTCGAGCGGGCGAGCAATGCCAGCGCAGCGATTGGTCAGATCGAGGAAGGCAGCCGCCGTACCGTCGAAACGGTGGGCGAGATTGCCGATGCGATGCGTGAGCAGAGCAGCGCAAGTACGTCTGTGGCGCAGAACGTGGAACGCATCGCACAGATGGCGGAGGAAGGCGCGTCAGCCGCGCAGAACAGCGCCGAAGCGGCCCAGTCACTGGACCGTCTGGCGCAGCAGATGCAGGCGGTGTTGACGGCTTATCGTCTGTAAGCCCGGCGCCCGGTCGCGGGTTCACCGCGACTCGGTTGCAACCTAGTTTCGATACTCGAGTTCGGAGCCGTCGCCGAAGCGGATGCGCTTCGGCTCCCAGTCGATCAGCAGCTCGCTGCCCGGCATTGCGACAAAATCCCGGTCGTCTTCAGACACCCCCTTGCGCAAGTCGGCACAGCGCACTTCGACCGGCGCGCCGGGCTCGAGCGGCTCGCTGCGGTTGAAGTAGCAGTGGTCGGCGATGCCCAGTTCGTCCTCACGCGGATGCAGCTTGCGCAGGTTCACCGTCGCCTCAAGCACTCGGATCGTCTGGTTGGTGAGGTTCTCCAGCCGATACGTCGTGACCAGCACATCGTGTTCGTTGGCTTGCGCCTGCTTCACGCTGCCGCGCTCGCCGGGGGCACGTTGTGCTTCGCTGGCAGGCAGGATCTCGCGACGCACCAGGTCGATCGACACCGCGTCGCGCAGCGGCGCTAAGGCTGCATCGCGTTCGGCGCGGCGCGCTTCCATCTTCTTTTCCTGCTCGGCCATGCGCACGAGGAACTTGCGCTGCAGCGCGATCGCTTCACCCACATTGCGTGCCGTCAGCGGCTCATCCGGGTCGGCGAACTGCGGTGGCAGCACATCGCCGCGGCTGCGTTTCACATAGCCATACACCAGGGCCCGTTCGTTCTTCGGCAGCTTGTCGAGCTTGGACTGGATCGCAGAGAGATCGGTACTGCCGACCGGCAATTGCGCGCGGTAGGGGCTGCGTAGTGCGATCGAGCCCCAGATCGAGAGGGCGATCAGAATTGCTGCGGTGATGAGGCGGGATGTCGTCATGATTTTCGGACCGGGTTAGAGCCGTGCACTTACCACTCGGTTGATTCGCCACGGCTGCCGCCGCTGGCCGTCTGGCCCAACATGTCCAGCGCCACGGCTTCGGCGACCTTGATGCCGTCGACGCCTGCCGAGAGGATGCCGCCGGCGTAGCCCGCGCCTTCGCCAGCGGGGAAGAGGCCGCGGGTGTTGATGCTCTGGAAGTCGTCGCCGCGCTTGATGCGGATCGGTGACGAGGTGCGTGTCTCGATCGCGGTCATCACCGCGTCATCCATCGCGAAGCCCTTGATCTGCTTGGCGAAGGCAGGCAGCGCCTCGCGCAGCGCTTCGACGACGAAATCGGGCAGGCATTGCGACAGATCGGTCCAGTGCACGCCCGGCTTGTACGAGGGTTCGACGCTGCCGCAGGCGGTGGATGGCCGGCCGGCGAGGAAGTCGCCGACGCGCTGCGCAGGCGCCGCATAGGTGCCGCCGCCGACTTCGAAGGCACGGCTTTCCCAGTAGCGCTGGAAGTCGATGCCGGCGAGCGGATGGCCGGGGTAGTCCTTCTCCGGCGAAATGCTCACGACGATGCCGCTGTTCGCGTTGCGCTCGTTGCGTGAATACTGGCTCATGCCGTTGGTGACGACGCGGTGCTCTTCCGAGGTTGCCGCGACCACGGTGCCGCCCGGGCACATGCAGAAGCTGTAGGCCGCGCGGCCGTTGCTGGCGTGATGCACCAGCTTGTAGTCGGCGGCGCCCAGGACCGGGTGGCCGGCGTTGGGGCCAAGCCGCGCGGTATCGATCAGCGATTGCGGATGCTCGATCCGGACGCCGACCGAGAAGGGTTTGGCCTCGACATACACGCCGCGGTCGTAGATCGCCTTGAAGGTGTCGCGTGCGCTGTGGCCCACCGCCAGCGCGACATGGCGCGTATCGATGCGGCTGCCGTCGGCCAGGATCACGCCGCGGACCTGGCCGTCTGCAATGTCGAAATCCGCGACGCGGCTCTGGAAGCGGATCTCGCCGCCCAGCGCTTCGATGTTGCCGCGCATTTCCTCGACCATGCCGACCAGCCGGAACGTGCCGATGTGTGGCTTGCTGACGTAAAGGATCTCCTCCGGCGCGCCGGCCTTCACGAACTCGGTCAGTACCTTGCGACCGTGGAACTTCGGGTCCTTGATCTGGGTGTGCAGCTTGCCGTCCGAAAAGGTGCCGGCACCGCCTTCGCCGAACTGCACGTTCGATTCCGGATTCAGCTTGCTCTGCCGCCACAGGCCCCAGGTGTCCTTGGTGCGCTCGCGCACCGCCTTGCCGCGTTCGAGGATGATCGGCTTGAAGCCCATCTGCGCCAGGATCAGGCCGGCGAACAGCCCGCACGGGCCCATGCCGATCACCACCGGGCGTTCCTGCAGCCCGTCCGGCGCCTGGCCGACAAACTTGTAGGCCATGTCGGGCGTGGGGCCAACGTGGCGATCCCCTGCAAGGCGCTTGGCGACGGCCGCTTCGTTGGCGACGGCGACATCCACCGTGTAAACGAGAAGGATGCGACTGCGCCGGCGGGCGTCGTAGCCGCGGCGGTAAATCGAGACTTCAAGCAGGTCTTTTGCCTTGATGCCCAGCCGTTGGCAGATCGCGGCTGGCAGTTCTTCAGCGGCGTGATCGAGCGGCAGTTTGATTTCGGTAAGGCGCAGCATGGGGGCAATCGGACCGGGTTGAAACGGCCGGTATTGTAGCCCGTGCCGCCTGTGCGGCAGGGCCTGCGCTCAGTTGGCCGACAGCCGTTTTTCAGCGTATTCGGCGGCGCGGGCCGCGTCGCCCTTGGCCCGGTAGAGCAGCTCAAGCTCTTCGAATACATCGGCGTCCGGTTTGCCGGCCCCGTCCCATTCGCGCTCCAGTCGTAGCTGGATTGCCAGCGCATCGTCGAGCTTGCCTTGCGCGCGCTGTGTCCAGGCGATCATCCACCACGCCTCGCGGATACGCTCGGGCTTGCCTTCGCGCTCGCGGGCCGCCAGCGCGAGTCGCAATTGCTGCATCGCTTCGTCGTAGCGGCCTTGTTGGTGCAGCGCGTAGCCGATGTTGTTGCGCAGCGAGCCTTCCCAGCGTTTGGCCTCAGCCTGGGGTGAGGCCTCCATGTAGACGAGCGCTTTCAGGTCCCACGCCAGCTGCGCTTGGGGCTCGGTATCGACGAAGGCCATCATGTGCAGCGCGTCGATCGCGAGGTAATCGAGTTTGGCGTCGCGCGCGGTCTCGAAGGCATCGGTGTAAAGCCTGCGTGCGGTATCGCGGGTTGCTGGTGTTTGTGATACGGGTGAGTGCGCGGCCGACGCCCAGGTGCGTCCCAGCTCCAGCGCGTAGCGCACGCGCACTTCGGGCGATGCGCGCGTGGCGGCATCGCGGATCGAGGCCAGGATTTCCCGCGCGCGCGCCAGTTCGTTACGCAGGCCATAGCTGCGTGCAATCTGCGTTTGCAGGATCAGCGCTTCGTCCACGCTGGCGCCGTTCAGTGCATCGCGAAAACGCTGTTCGCTGAGCGCGGGGTTGCCGAAGTCCCATAGGCCGGTGATGTCCAGCGCCATGGCGGGGCGGGCGAGCAGGCACGCCACTACCAAGCTACCCGCGATGCTTTGCTTCAGCGCACTCGGAGTGGGCCAGACTGGCAGGTCGTTCACGCGCGGCTCCGTGCTGTCGTTGCACGCATCGTAGCCCAATGGCTGAAGCGTTCAGTCAGGGCGACAGCGTCGACCCGCTGACCTTCGGCGCGCCCTGGCCAAGATAGAAGATTCCTGGGTATCCGGCCGTTTCGAAACCGGCGCTGGGGTTCGCGCTAAAAACCGAATCGGTGATCGACAGCGTACCCGTGCGGTCATTGCTGACGAAGAAGATCGCGCCGCCGCCTTCCTTTGCGCTGTTGTTGGCGATGCGGGTGCCGCACAACTGCAGATCGAAGGTGTTGCCGTCGTTGTAGATCGCGCCGCCGCTGCCGCCGCCCGGCGTGCCGCTGCGAGCCGGATTGGCGCCGTTGCCAATCGCGCTGTTGTGCGTGAACAGGCTGTTGATCACGGTGTAGGAGACGCCGATCGATGACAGCCCGCCGCCATTCGAGCAGCTGTTGCCAAGGCCCGCCGCGCCGCCGAAGCTGCTGTTCACCACATAGAGCGGCAGGTTTTGCGATTGGCTGAATGTCCGCACTGCTGCGCCGCCCACATCTGGGCCGGTGGCGTCGCACTGGTTGCGGAAGAAGCGGGTGTTGACGAGCTTGAGTCGTCCGCCGCGCGCCCAGATCGCGCCGCCGCCATCCGGGTTTGCGCCGGTCGCGTTGCCGTCGATGAAGCTGATGTTTTGCACCGACACGCGTGGGTGGTCCTGATCCTGGCAGTGCGAGGTGGTCCACACCAGGTCGGCGTCGCAGGTGTTCATGTACAGGATGCGCGACTTGCCGCCACCGCTCAGCGTGACCTTGCCGCCGCCGTCGATGACGATCTTCGGGCCGGTGTTGTTGAAGATGCGGGCCGCTTGCGTCATCGTGATCGTGACCGGATCGGCGCCGCAGTTGAACGTGATCACACCACCCTTGGCGATACCGGCAACGACGGCATCGCTCGTGCAGCTGGCTGGCGTGCCGTCGCCGATGACGCTGGTTGGCTTCGACGCATCCTCGGCGGCCGCGTCGGCCGGCACCGCGCAGTGGCCGTCCGGGTTACCCGCGGCAGGGTAGGGGTCGGCCCACACCACCGCCCCGCCACCGCCCGACCCACCACCCGAACCGCCGCCATTGTTGCCGCCACCCGGGCTACCACTGTCCGGCCCCCCGGACGAACCGCCACCACCACCGCAGCCCGCCAAAAGCAGGGCTGCGATCACGATTGTCTTGCGCATGGATGCCTCCCGCGAATATGCCGGAAGCTTAACCCGCCCACGCTCGTGATGACAGGTGCTGGACAGGCTGCGCGGCAGAGACCAGTCTGGTAGAAGCGACGGCAGCTGCGAGATTGCGATCTGCGGGCAGATCAGTGCTCGCCGTGCGCGGCGCTGCTGGCGTCGCCGAGGCTGGCATAGTGGGCCTGCTTGCGCGCATACATGCGTTGGTCTACGACACGCTGCATGGTGTCGGCGGGGGTTTCCTCGCTGGATGCGTAGCCGATGCTGAAGCTGGCCGGCAGCGTGATGCGACCTTGCGGGGTATCGACGACCACATTGGCGCGTCGTTGCCGCTCGTCCAGGCGGGAGACAAGGTGTTCGCACGCGGCCATCGTTGCGTCTTGGGCGAGGATCACGAATTCGTCGCCACCGATGCGGCAGATGATGTCGGTCTGGCGCAGCGCACCTGCCACTAGTTCGACCACGGCGCAGATCAACGCGTCGCCGGCTTCGTGGCCGTACAGATCGTTGGTCGTCTTGAGCCCGTTGACGTCGATCGAGATGAGGCCGAAGTGGCGGTCCGGGCTACGCTGTTGGGTGTAGCGCAGCTGCAGCAGCGTTTGCTCGAAGTAGCGTCGGTTGAACGCGCCGGTCAGCGCGTCGGTCAGCGCGATGCGTTCGAGCTCGTCCTGCAGTCTGCGGTTGGCGGCCACGGCGGAGAGCTGGCGGCCATAGAGTTCGACCACCTCGCGTTCGTGCTGGTCGAGCGCCGCGGGCCAGGCGAGCATGCGGCCGAGCTCGACCCGGCGGGGGCCGATGAGCGGCAGCGCAATCGCGTTGTTCGCTGCGAGCCAGTCGTTGTTCGGGAAGTGTTCGTCCGCGGCCCAGGCGTCGGCGATGCCGCTGTCAGCGGTGCCCGCTGCGCCGCCGACAAAAGCCTGCCTCTCACCCGCCTCGGCGAGCAGTACCGCAAAGCCGCGGCCGGGATACAGCGCCGCGAGCTTTGCCAGCGATCCGGCAACACGGCCGGCGAGCGCTTCGTCGCCCTGCAGTTCGATACTGATTTCCAGCAGTGCGCGGAACACGTCGCTGTTGCGCTGGATGATCGCGAGGGTTTCCTGCAGTTCCTGCGTGCGCGCCTCGACCTTCTGCTCCAGCGACTGGTTCAGCGCCGCGAGTTCGTTTTTTACCCGTCCGTAGTGGATGTGGTAGCGGCAGCGCGTCAGCAGTTCCACGCGCGAAATCGGCTTGATCAGGTAGTCGTTCGCGCCCAGCGCGAAGCCTTGGTGAATGTCCTGCGCTTGCTCCCGCGCGGTGAGGAAGAGGATGGAGGTGGCGGCGAAACGCGGGTTTTCGCGAACACGGCGACACACTTCGAAGCCGGACATCTTCGGCATCATCACGTCGAGCAGCAGCAGGTCGACCGGACCGTGCGCTTCGAGCAGCTCTAGCGCCTCGGCGCCGCTGCTGGCGCGGTGCAGGGTGTAGGGCTCGTTGTAGAAGTAGTTGGAGAGGATCTCCAGGTTGATCGGTTCGTCGTCAACGATCAGCACGCTCGCGTCGTGGCGCGGCAGTGAATCGGCTGAGAGACTGGGTTCCTCGGTGTCGTCGCCCAACGCCTCGTCCTGGAGTGTGAAACCCGGCAGGCGATGACGTAGCGTTGCCACATCGACCGGGACCTCGCCCTCCGCGGCGCGCAGCGTGAGCGTGAAGACGGTGCCGCCTGCTGCAGGGCAGTCGACCACGAGAGTGCCGCCATGCAGCTCGACCAGCTGGCGCGAGATCGACAGCCCGAGACCGGTACCGGCGTGGCGGCGGGTCAGTGAGCCTTCGACCTGCACGAAGGGGTCGAAGATCAGATCGCGCTTTTCCGGCGGAATGCCGATGCCGGTATCGGCGACTGACAGCCGCAGCGTGCCGGATGCCGCCGATGCCCGCACCGTGACCGTACCCTCGGGCGTGAACTTGATCGCGTTGCCAACAAGGTTGTGCAGCACTTGTTGGAGCCGGTATTCATCGGCCCAAGCGGGTGGCAGATCGGCCGCCACCTCGTTGACGAGTTTCAGGCCGACGCGCTGGGCGGACGCTTCGTGTAGCGACAGCACGATATCCACCAAGCTTGATAGCTCAACCGGCCGCAGCTCCAGCGTCAGCGCGCGGTTCTTGATCTTCGAGAAATCCAGGATGTCGTTGACCAGGGTTTCGAGCCGCTTGCCGCTTTGCTCGATCAGGCGAACGTTGCGGAACACCTTGGGCGACAGATCGCCCGCGGCGCCATCGAGCAGCGAAGAGGCGATGCCGATGATGCCGTGCAGCGGCGTGCGCAGTTCGTGCGAAGTGCTGGCAAGGAAGTCGTCTTTAAGTTTGTCGGCCTGCTGCAGTTGCTCGTTCGTATTGCGCAGTTCGTCGAGTTGGCGCGAGATGCGTTGGCCCATCTCGCTGAGGGTGCTGTACACCCGGCGAAACTCGGCGAAACCGGAACCGGCCGGGGCCGCGGTGTAGCGGCCTTCGGCGTACTCGTGCGCGAGGGCTTCGAGCTCGCGTAGCGGCCGGCCCAGTCGGCGGCCGAGGTAGGTCACCGCCACGGCTAGGGTGCTGACCGCAATCACCAGCAATACACAAAGCAGCCATAGGGTTCGTCTCAGGTCTGCAAAGCGCACGCTGTTGGGCTCCGATACGCCGACGATCAAGCGCGGCAGTGCGCCGGCGGCAGAAGCGCCCTCGACCCGGGCCTGTGCTTGCTGAACGTCGTGGCGAACGACATGCGTTGGTGCATCGTCGAAGTCGAGTGCGACGGCTTGCGCATGGCCCAGATACCGGTTCGCCGCGTCGTGTAGCAGTTCGAGCGGGATCACCGCCACGACGAGGCCCTCCATTGGCGTTTGGCGGCTGTAGCGCTTGAGAAAAAGCGGCGTCACCAGCACCAGCATGCGCGGGTCGGTGGCTTTGCCTTCTTCGCCGCGCGCCCGCAGCAATTGGTCAGCGAGCTTGGCATCGCTGAACTTCAGCCAGATCGCCTGACCCTCGAAGCGCTGCGGTTCGCGCATGGCGGCGCGAATGTGATCACGCAGCGGGCCAAGGTCGGCGATGCCGGCCGGCTCCGGTACAACGTCGATGAGTTGGTAGTCCTTGTCGAGCAGGATGTTGGCGGCCACCGTGGGCGACTGCCGGATGAACTCGTCGGCGATAGCCGTTGCCCGGGTACCAAAGAAGGGGCTGCTGATCGACAGCGCGAGATCCTTGTCGTGGGCGGCGGCAAGAAAACGCGAGGCGGCGAAGCTCAGCTCATGTCGGATTTCGGTTGCGAGTCGTTCCGCGGTCAGCCGCAGTTCGGTTACCGCGCCATCCCGCGTGCTGGCATAGATATGCCAGATGTACGGAATCGACACCGTCAGCACGGGCACCAGCGCGGCGGTGAGGATGAAGGCGAGGATGGTCGAGCGGAAGCTGCGCAGCATCGTGATCAGGTTTGAGGCCGGCCGGTGCGGACCGGCGCGCGCTGTCGGGGCGTCATGCCGGGCCTGGGTTCAGTAGTCGGTGCGCTGCTGCGCGCGGTCGGCGTGCTGTTGCATCAGGCGTGCAGCCTCGGCAGCGGTGACGCGCCCCTGGTACATCGCCGAGAAGCCTTTCGCCAGGCCTTCCCATGCGAAGGCCATACCACGGTCGTTCGGCATGGCGCGGGCCAGTTTGAGCTGGTTCAACGAGGCCTTCAGGTTATCGTCCGCCTTGCCCAGCTCCTCGCGGTACACCGAGGCGTTGACCGGCAGGTGGTGCGTTTCATCGAACCACTTGCGCTGCACTTGCGGGCTCTGCATGTACTTCACGAATTTCAGCAGCGCGCCGCGCTTGGGCCCCTTCAGCGACAGGCCCGGGAAGGCCAGCACATAGCCGGAGTACATCGGAACCAGGTTCTTGCCGGGCTCTACCTGCGGCAGCGTGGTGACGCCCAGTTTGTCGCCCAGCGCATCCTGCAGCTCGCGCATCGCCCAGTCGCCATTGATCGCATAGGCGAATTCGCCGGCAGTGAAGCGATCCATCGCGCACTCGGTGTGGCATTCCTTCAGGGTCAGGCCGCGGGTGACGAGGCCGAAGTAGGTGTCCAGCGTCTTTGCCATTGCCGGCGTATCGAGCGTGACCTTGCCCTTGGCATCGACCGGCCAGCCGCCGTAGGCGCCGTAGAAAGGCACCATCCAGTACATCTCGCCGAAGTTGGTGCCGAGCGCCTTCACGCCTTTCGCCTGCAGCGCCGGCACCTGTTGCGCCATTTCGGCCAGCGTGCGCGCCGGCTTGGCGACCAGCGAGCGGTTGTAGTACAGCATCAGGTGGTTGCCCCAGAACATCGGGGCGCCGAGGTTGCGCCCTTCGAACAGGCCCGACCCGGCGGCGTTGGGCACCAGATCGCTGGCTTTGCCTTGCGCGGGCAGCTCCGAGTACTTGAGTTCCTTGTCCAGCGCGAGAAAGTCGGTCGGTACCAGCACGACGTCCGGCAGATCGCCGTCAGTCGCGTGGCGCAACAGCGAACTGCGTAGATCCGCCTGGTTGAGCCAGTTCGTTTCGACCTTGATACCGGTGCTCTTGGAGAAGTCCGCCGTGATCGCGGCGAGCAGCTCGGCGTTCTGCTGTGAGTTCCAGAACACGAGTTTGGGCGCGGCACTCAAAGGCGTGGCGGCTAGCAGCACGAGCAGGCAAGCCAGCCTGCGGATCAGGCGATCAAGGGTCATCTGGGGCTCCAGCGTTCGCTTGGGAGGACATTCGGCGGCCGGGCCTCGCGCAATCCGCGGGCTTCGGGCATCAAACCGGGTATACGGCCCGGCTTGCGGAATCTTCAGGTGGGGCGTCGTCTGTCTTGCGCGCCGTCAAAGGCTGCAGCCAGCAGCGCGCCGATCTCGTATCGGCTCTGTGCCGGTCAGCGGACGGGCGTTGCTGATTCGCCTTGAACCAGGATGTAGCCACGGTGCTCGACGATGTCACGGGTGCGCATGCCCTCGATCAGGCGTGCCAGCGGCATCCATACCCAGCCCGCGCTGTCCGGGTTCACATCCATCAGCAGCACCGAGTCGGACGCTGCGTCGTAGGCGCCGAGCGGCGAGATATGCGCGCCGCCCGTCTGGCCCACCGCGTCGCGGCGATAGTTGACGATCACGTAGTCGCCGGCGCGCTTAAGGTTATCGGCAAGATCGGCGCGGATCTGCGCATCGCTGACCGCGTCGCCGGCAATCACGAGGCGGGTAGTGAGCCCGTGGCCGCGCAGTAGCGCATCGAGCTGGCGCAACTGGTACCCGCCGTCCTGCACCACCTTGCCGGCAATTGTCACCGGTTCGCCGAGCACCTGGGCGCGTGTCTTGGGCCCCTTGCCGATCACGCTTTCCTGCGTGTAGCGCGCCACCGTCAGATCGAAGCCGGCTGGCAGGTACTTCTCGTCGTCCGGCCGCAGGCGGCTGCGATCATGCGGCGCGTCGCCCCGTCCGGCGTGGATCGCGTTGAGCACGATCGCGGCTGTCGTGGGGCCGCAGAAGGCGCGGTTCGATTGGGGCTCGAACTGGTTCGCCAGCGCCGGGAAGTCTGCCGTGCCGCTTGCATGGGCCAGGCGCGCCATGCCGGCCGAGCTGTTGAACGGCAGCCGCGCGGGCGTGGCAGCCTCGTCCGCCATCGCCGGCACAATGAGGGCTAGGCTGACAAGGGCGGCGAGGCCAAAACGGCAAAGCGGCATGTCCATCTCCCAAGTTTCGGATGACTATAGTGGAAAGGCAGGCCGCCACGCGGCAGCCGCGCCGACAAGAACATGCAACCCAGACTGAGGCCCGCGATGACAGCTCCGTTAACCCGCCGACGCATGCTTACGCTATCCGGCGCTGCCGTGCTGAGCGTTCCCCTCGTTTTGGTTGCGCGTTCGGCCGTCGCCAGCACCAACGCCGCGCAGCGTGCCGCGTTGAAGTACCAGCCGACACCAAACGGCATCTCGCAGTGTGCGAACTGTCTTGAATTCCTGCCCGGCGCGTCTGACGCCGCCCCCGGTGGATGCAAGCTGATGCCAGGGGATGACGAGATCTCGCCCTCCGGCTATTGCACAGCCTGGAACACGATGTAGTCGTCGGGCCTCACGGCGTGACGCTGGGGCTGGGTGATGAGTGTCGCCGCCGGGATTGCCGGCGCGGTTTGCGCTGACTCAGTGGGCGGCGCGAACTGTCGCGCTAGAGTTGGCGTTCCTCCCTCGCCGCTAATTGCTGAACATGATTACCTCGCCTGTCGCCCTGTCCGCGCCTTTCGCCCAGTTGGTCGAACGCATCCATCGCGAAGCCACCGTTGTCGACAACCAGATCATCAAGATCGACCACTTTCTCAATCACCGCATCGAGCCCGCATTCATGACTGCGATGGGGCAGGAGATTGCGCGGCGTCTGGCGGGCTACAAGCCGGATATCGTGCTGACGGCAGAAGCAAGCGGCATCGCGCCCGGGCTGGTTGCTGCAATCGCGCTCGATGTGCCGATGGTCTACGCGAAGAAATACGCGCCCATGATCGAGCCGCCCGCGTATTCGCGCATCGTGCCGTCGCCGACCAAAGGCGGTGAAACGCGCCTCGTGATTGGCAAACGCTATCTGTGGGAAGGCGCGCGCGTCGTCATCGTCGACGACATTCTCTCCAACGGACGCACTAGTCAGGCGCTGATTGAAATGGTCCGCGAGGCCGGCGCCGAAGTGTTTGCCGCCGCCTTCATCATGGAAAAGCGCTTCAAGAACGGGCGCGACATCATCGAAGCGATGGATGTACCGGTGGCTACGCTGGCACAGGTTATCGGCATTGAAGCCGGCAAGGTGGTGATGGCGGGCGCCTGAGCACTGGCCCGCTCCCCTCCCCAATGCCGCCAGTGGTAACGGGTTTCAGGTGCGCAGTCTTGAACTGATGAACAACGCGAGCCCAAGCCCGGTCACGACATCCTTGCCGTACGGTATGTGCTCGAACGACAGCAGCGTGACGATGAAGAGTGGGATCGTCGCCAGGAACAGATGCGGATAGCGCAAGCCTTCGCAGTAGGTGCGCAGTTTTTGCGGGAGGTACTTGGCGATGGCGGGGGAGAGCGGCATGTCGGGGGCTCGATGCAGGTTTGCGTGATGCGCGCGCCACGGCTTTTCGAGCCGCGGCGCATGGGTGTGTCGGCTGGATTGTAGCGTGGCTGCCGCCGGTACCCGTCAAGTCCCGGCTCAGCGGTCTGCCTCAGGTCCGCAGGGCGCGTAGTTCCTTGTTCATGAAGCGCACGCGCATCGCCAGTACGCAGGCGATGCCTTCGAAGATATGCGCGGCTGCTGCGCAGTGCGCGTCAGCCAGCACATTGAAGCGTTCGCGCGACAGCACATAGCAATCCACTTCATCAAGCGCGGTGGCGTCGGCCGCGCGGCGCGTTGGGTCGAGGAAGCCCATCTCGCCGATGAAGTCGCCTTGGCCGAAAGTGCCGATGTGCCAGTGGTCCTTGCCCTGCAGCGGTAGCACGACACGGACCGTGCCCTTGCGGATGAACAGCAGTTCGTCTTCCGGGCCGCCGAGCTTCAGCACCTTGGCGCCGGCGGCGTAGTGCCGCGCTTCGATTGCCGACGCGACGGCGGCCAGGCAGCCGGGCTTCCAGCCGAGCAGGGCTTCGATCTGATCGAGTTCGAGCGGCTTTTCTTCGACGGGCGCTAGCCCCGGCTCCGTGCTGAGCATCTGGCTCTCGATCCACTCCAGCGCCTGGTCCAGATCGCGGAAGGCGAGCGCCTTCTCGGTATCGCGCACCAGGCCGACCTCGCGCAGGTAGCGCTTCATCTTCAGGCCGCTCGGCAGGCCGCGCGGGATCTCGGTGAAGATCAGGTAGGCGCCGGCGGCTTCGAGGCGCTCCTTGATCTGCTCCAGCGCGTGCGTTGCGCTCAGATCCAGCGACTGCACCCGCCGCAGGTTCAGCACGACATAGGTGCGCTGGCCGATCTCGGGTTCCAGTGCCTGGTAGAGCTGGTTCGCCGTGCCGAAGAACAGCGAGCCCTGCAGCTCGACGATCACCATCTTGAACCCGTCGCGCAGCAGGATCTTCAACTCGACCTCGTGACGCACGACGCGCGAGAACATCTCGCCGCCTTCGAGCTTGCGCCGCAGGATCGTGCTGCGGCTCTGCTCGCGCAGGAACAGGATCACCGCGAGTGCGATGCCCGCGCCGGACGCGGCGATCAGGTTGAACACCAGCGCCACGCCGATCACGGTGAGGATCACGAGAAAGTCGAATCGCGTCGACGCTGTGCGGAAGAAGGCAAGGCTGTGCCAGTCGATCATGCGGTAACCCACCACCAGCAGGATCGCGCCCAATGCCGCGATCGGCACCCATGCGACAAGTGAGGACAGCAGCAGGAAGGCGAGCAGCGCGAACAGCCCTTCCAGCATGCCGGAGCGACGCGTTTGCGCGCCGCTCGACACATTCACCAGCGATGCGCCCATGGTGCCGGCACCCGGTATGCCGCCGAGCAGCGCCGAGCCGATGTTGCCGAGCCCTTGGCCGATCATCTCGCGGTTCGGGTTGTGGTGCGACCGCGTCATCGCATCGAGCACCACGCAGGTCTTCAGTGTGTCGATCGACAGCAGCGCGGCGAGCGATAGCGCGGGCATGAATACCTGCGCCAGCAGCGCGGGCGTCCAGGCACGCAGCGTCAGCATGTGTTGCCCCATCGCGTCGAACAAAGCCCCTTCGCTCTGGTTCAGCGGGCCGACGATCAACGGGTTGTGCTGCAGCTGCCACAGCGTCGGGTTGGCGCCGCCCAGTGCAAGATAGGCGAGCACGCCGCTGAGCAGCGCGATGATTGCCGCCGGAACGGCGCGTATCAGGCGCGGCGCGCCCAGCATCACGCCGATGACGACCGCGCCGACCAGCAGGCTTTCCCAGCGCCAGCCTTCCGGATGCAGCAACGCGCCCCACAGGCTGGCGGTTTTGTCCGCACCCAGCACGCGGGGCAACTGCCCGCCGATGATCGTCAGGCCAACCGCGGACAGGTAGCCGCTGACCACTGGATAGGGGATGTAGCGGATCAGCTTGCCGATGCCGGAGAGCCCGAACGCAATCTGCAGCGCGCCAGCCATGAGGCCGATCAGCATCAGCATCAACAGCACCGTGTCGGGCGGCGTGCCGCGCCGGCCCAGATCGAGCGACAGCGCCGCAAGCAGGGCGGCCGCCGGGGCGCAGGGCGCGGTGATCAGGCGGTCGGTGCCGCCGAAGATCGATGCGATCAAACCCAGCGCGGTGGCGCCGAGAATGCCGGCCATTGCGCCGCGCGATCCAAACTCGTCGCCCAGCGGGGCGAAAATCGTTACGCCGAAAGCGATCGCCGAGGGCAGCGCCACCAGCATCGCCGCCAGGCCCCCCCATGCATCGCCGGCCCAAGCCTGCCGCGAGCTAGCCGTATCCATGTTCTGTGCCCCGGTTCTGTGACCGTCGTACTCGCGCGCCGCCCGCGCGGGGGCGCGTCATGCTTCAGCCTAGTCCCGGAACCCGCGCGCAACAACGCGCTTGCGTATCGGATCTGAACGAATGGGTCGCAAACTCCGCAAGCCGGGACAGCCTCTTGACACTGCGCGCGCCCTAGAATCGATCGATCTGTCGCCAGCCCGGCACACTGCCCTGGAGCGTATCAAGTGAGGCTCGCAGCATCGATTCACGGTTCCTTTGCCGCCGTTCTCTTGTGTATTGCAGCCTGCGATGCGGGTGTCAGCCACGCCGCCAAGCCGGCTTCCGCTTCGACCCTAGCCCCGGTACCGAAGAACGCGCGCTACAAGGACGCCTCGCAGCCCGTCGATGCCCGCGTCGAAGACCTGCTCGCGCGCATGACGCTGGCCGAGAAAATCGGCCAGATGACGCAGGCGGAACGCGCTGAAGCGGGGCCCGGCGAGGTGGGCGCGCTGATGCTCGGCAGCGTGCTATCTGGTGGCGGCAGCGCGCCCAGCCCGAACAAGCCCGATAGCTGGGCCAACATGATCGACGCCTACCAGGATGCGGCCCTCGCGACGCGGCTGGGCATCCCGGTGATCTACGGTATCGACGCGGTGCACGGGCACCAGTCGGTTGTCGGCGCCACGGTCTTCCCGCAGATGATCGGCCTGGCCGCGGCGGGCGACGCCGATCTGATGAAGCGCATCGGCGAAGTCACCGCACGCGAGTTGGCGGCAACCGGCATCTACTGGAACTTCAGTCCGATGGTCGCCGTGACGCAGGACATCCGCTGGGGCCGCGCCGCCGAATCTCTGGGTGAAGATGCCGCTGCGGTCAGCACGCTTGCCACCGCCTACGTCCGCGGCTTGATGGCGCCGATCGCGCCCGACTCTGCGCAGATCCTGCCGACCGCCAAGCATCTGTCTCTTATACACATCTCCGAGCACACGAGACCGGAGCCTATCTCGTATGCCGTCTTCTGCTTGAAAAGGGGGGGGGG
>CAMFLH010000086.1 GCA_945957295.1 uncultured Uliginosibacterium sp. | reverse complement strand
CGATGAAGCGGCGTGCATCGATGCCGTGATTCACGCTGGAGACATGGACGTTGTTCACGTCGAGCAAGAGCAGGCAGTCCGCGCACCGCGCGAGCTCGGCAATGAACTCCCACTCCTGCATTTCGTCGTGCGCAAAGCCGATATAGCTCGACACGTTTTCCAGCAGGACTCGGCGGCCAAGGTAGTCCTGAACTTGGTCGATGCGGGCGCTCAGGTGGCGCAGCGCCTCTTCGGTGTAAGGCATCGGCAAGAGATCGTGCAGGTTGTGGTGGTCGACGCCTGTCCAGCACAGGTGATCGGATATCCACGCGGGCTCCACGCGTTGCGCCAGCGCCTTGAGGGCGGCGAGGTAGTTCAAATCGAGCGGATCACTGGAGCCGATCGACAGCGACACGCCGTGCATCACCATCGGGTAGTCGCGGCGGATCAAATCGAGATAATGGAGCGGCTTGCCGCCCGGCACCATGTAGTTCTCGCTGATGATTTCCAGCCAATCGACCGCCGGATCGCTCTCGACAAAGTCGCGATAGTGGTCGACACGCAGGCCGAGACCGAAACCCTGCAGGGCGTGGTTCATGTGCTCTGATATCCGTTGATGGAAATGAGGCATCCCGGCACCCGCGCCAGGGCGGGTGCCGGTAAAGGACGGTCAGGACTTGTCGACCTTTCCGCCGGCCTGCATGCATTCGGCAGCGGTTTTGGTTTTCGTCCAGCCCTGGCCCTTGCAGCTGTTCTGCCCCTTGCATTCGTTCTTGGCCGTCTTGCACTCGGAATGGCCTTTGCAGCTGTTTGCACCGACACACTTGACTCCCATGTCATCGGCGGCTGAAGCGCTGAGCGGCGTGGCGCCAAGGGCGAACAAGGCTGCGGCGGCAGTGGCGATGGCGATTCCGGACTTTGCATTGATCATGATGTTTCCTCTCTGTGGCGGGTGTTATGAAGGCTCGCACTGGGTGTGCATGGGAGTAGATCGAGCGAAGGTGCGATTCCTTACATCGCAGCGTTCGAATAGGTGTCTGGTATCTGCTGTGCATGCTGACAGCGGCAGGCAATCTGATGGTCCAGTGACAGCGTGCCGCCGCCGCGTGCGATCAGCACCAGCAGCACGGTTGCCCACACGCCGTGCGTGGGGTAGGCATCTGGATACACGAAGAGCTGTATCACCATCGTCATGCCCAGCAGGGCGGCCGCGGCAAAGCGCGTGGCAAGGCCCACCAGCAGCAGGAGTGGAAAGAAGTGTTCGGCAAACGCAGCGGCCGTAGCCGCGAGCATGGGGTCCAGCAGCGGCAGGCGGTACTCGTCGCGGAACAGCGCGACAGCCGAATCCGACAGGTGTGGCCAGCCGAGCGCGACGCTGCGGTCGATCAGATCAATGGCGAAGCCCTCCACCTTGGTTTGTCCGGACTTCCAGAAAATGGCGGCAATCGAGAATCGCCCGAGTGCTGAGATCAGTGAATCGGGGACACGTTGTGCGGTACTGATCGCTGCGGAAAGTGCCGCCGAGGCTGCGGCTGAAAGCGTGCCGCGGGTGGGTGAAGCGGGAGTGCTGGGCATCATGGGTGTACCTCGTCAGGTGGGGTGATCGCGCCGATGCAGCGAAGCGAGATCAGGCTTGCAAAGGCCTCGCCGAGATCAAACCTGGGTGTGGCGTGGGTGGCGCTGGCAATGGCTTCGGCAAGGCGTTCCCCCGCCAGCAATTGTTCGAGCAAGGCGGCGCAGGACTCGCTGACGATGTGTACGGTCACGACATCGTCGGGCCGATGCACGAGCACCGACTCCGCTCGGTTGAGCGAAAAACCCTGCATGGGTGTTGTGCCCTGGTGCGATTGCCAGATGCTGCCCGTGGCCCAGTTCGAGCGAAGCAGCCGCGACGACGGCAGCAAACTGAGCTGCAGCCCCGGCAGGCTCCGCGGCTTGGTGAGACATGGCGCGAACGCGCCGGGCCCCAGCGGCGCGGCGTCGGCCGCGTGCCATGCCTGAACCCGGTGGTATTCGAGCTGCGCAACGTCGGCGAGGTAGGGGTAGGCCGAAAGGGCGGCAAGCCCGTCGAGGAAGGAGGGCAGCGTGCCGCCGTATTCGAACAAGGTCGGCGAAGTCGGTGGTTGCGCGTCGATGAAGTCGCGTGTGATGGCGTGGAAGCAATCCTTACCCAACAGTTGGCAGGTGACCGGAAAGCTGTCTTCCAGCGCGCCGATCAATCCCAGCGCGCGGTTGTTGCGATGCACGGCGAAGCGCCGAGCCAGCGACGGTGAGTGCGCGTCGAGCAGACCAACATCTGCCGTCTGGGCCGCGTCACGCAGCGCTTCAGCAAAGTTCTCCAGCGTGTTCATGCAGCGCTCCGCTGTGGGCGTGATGCGGAGTCGATTGCGACCTCAATACGCGCGGCTTCGCGCAGCAAGCGATCGAACGTGGGCAAGTCGTTGTCCCATTCGATCAGCGTCGGGCGCGGGCCGATGCATCCCAACACGCGCACATAAAGGGCCCAAACAGCGTCCCCGACAGGGCCGTTGTGTGCATCGACGAGCAGGGTGGCGCCGGAGTCGCCCGACTCGACCGCGTAGCCAGCAAGGTGAATCTCACCGGTCGCATCCAGCGGAAGCGTGAGGATGTCAGCCCAGGCATCGCGACCATGGTTGCATGCCGACACGAACGCGTTGCTCACGTCGAGCAGCAGCCCGCATCCCGTTCTCGCCACCAGCGCTCCGAGGAAGTCGCCTTCGGCCATCGTGCTGGCTTTGAACTGGATGTACGTGGCTGGGTTCTCGATCAGGATCTGGCGCTTGAGTCTTGTCTGGACCTGATCGACATGCCGACAGACGCGTGAAAGCGTTGCGGCGTTGTAAGGCACTGGCAACAGGTCGTTGAGGAACTCACCGGCACTGCTGGACCACGCGAGATGCTCGGAGAACACGGCCGGCTCATAACGCTCAACGAGCGCCGCAATGCGATCGAGGTGTGGGGCGTCCAAGGCCATACCGGCGATGGAGAGGCCAACGCCGTGGATCGACAAGGCATGGTCCGCACGGATCCATTCGAGCATCCGGTGCGCAGGCCCGCCGGCGCCGAGATGGTTCTCGGCATGTACTTCGTAGAACGCGCAACGCCCGCGTGCGCGCTGCGCGTCGGCAAAGTGCGCTGCTTTGAGGCTGAGCCCGGCGCCGGCGGGCAAACCGCCGGCCCTTTCGGGCCGCGCATCGGGGAGGGCGGACATCGCGCGTCAGGCTTTCTTGCCCTTGAAGGCCTTGAACTGCCCGAATCCGGTTGGCGACGTTGGCGAGGGCGTCTTTTCGCAAGTGCCTTTGGGCACATAGCGCCACGCGTCGCCCTGAAAGTCGACTCGCGAAGTGCCGGCACAGCTCGTTCCGGCACCGGCGGCGCAGTCGTTCTTGCCCTTCAGCGCAACGCCAAAGCACTTCTCCTTCTCACTGCTGTCGGCGGCAGCAGCGGATTGCGACAGTGCTGCACCCAGCGCGGCAGCGATGACGAGTGCGGAGATGGGGCTTGCTGCGGTCTTGAATGGCATCTGGGGCTCCTTGGCGATTGTTGAGGAGCGCCCGAATCGTCGGGCTGCTCGTATCGCAGTGGATCGACCCAAGCCCCGCTTCCTTACATTCCCCCAGAAAAGAACCGCACGTTTCCTCGTGCCAGCCTGGCTGCGCTCACATCACGCGAGCGCACGCATTTCATTTCAGCTCGCCGCGCAGTCGATCACCTTGAAGACGACGCGGCGGTCCAGCGCGTCGCTGGCGTCGTCGCGGCCATTGCCGATCAAGTTCTCGCGCGACCCGACACCGTTGGCGATCGTTCGGTGCCGCAGCGCGGGCGCGTTGGCCTCCAGTTTTTGCTTGATCGCTTCGGCGCGCAGCACCGAGATACGTTCGTTCAAGGCCTCAGGCCCGCTTCGGCTGGTGTGGCCAACGATTTCGAGGCAAGCCGAGCGTTGTGCGGTGCGCTGCGCAACTTCAGAGAGCCAGAAGGGGTAGGCACTGCCGAAGGTCGGATCCGCCGCAAAGGAGGTTGATCCGGGCTTGAACAGGAAGCGGATCGCCATGCGTTTGCGTTCCAGACCGAAGTCCACAATCCGCTGAAATACCACGCGAGACGCATCCTTGCGGCCGAGCCTCCAGTTGGCGAGGTACACGCCGTTGAGGATGCGCAACTCGTCACCGGCGGCGGCCTGCATCGCCACGCTGTAGTTGTCCAAGGCCTCGCGATAGCGCCCCGCGTTGTAGGCGTCGATCGCACGCTGCACGCTTGCTGCCGACACGATTCGCGCCACGTAGAAGCCATCCATCGGATCACCGATCTTGCTGCCCTGGCAGGTCTTGATGTAGCCCTCGGTGACGCTGTCCAGCGCCCATGCGGGGCTGTCGCGGAAATAGGCCAGCGGTGTGATGTCTACGCCCTCTGGCTTGGCGCGAGCGACACCCTTGCCGACCAGAGTACGCGTATCAAGATCCGCCAGCGCAAGACAGATTCGGTAGGCCTCGCGGGCACCCTGCGGCTTCCCCTGGCCGTCGATGCCGGTGAAGGTGCCGATCAGCACGAGCGGCTTGCGCTTGAGGTTGTCGACCGTGAAGGGCTGTACATCGAACTGGGCGAAACGCTCACGGGCGATCTTGGTCAGCCGCGCCTGCATCAGGCGGGTTGCCTGGGTCTGCTCGCCGGTGACACCGTCGATAAGCGGGTCAATGACGACCATGTGCCTTGCGCTGCCATCCACCGCGGCAACGCTGCCGAAGAGCGCATCGGCCGCCCGTTCGAGGGCTTGGTCGAACGGAACAGGCGTGGGGGGCGGCGGCGGTGCCGGCGGTGGTGCTGTGGCGGCCTGTGCAGGCGGTGGTTCGCTTGGTGCGGCCGTCGGCGTGGGGCCAGCGTTGGAGCAGGCAGCCACGCTGCAGCACAGCAAGATTGCCTCCAACAAGCGTCGCGCGTCGTAGCGCCCAAGTTGCCAGTTTTGCGGGAGCATGGCCAATCTCCAGAACGTTCATGCAAGACGAGATCCCGGCCGCGCATGCGCCTGCCGATGTTGATTCATCATTGGTAGCAGCTGACGAGGCGGGGCGCCAGCGCCAGCATGATTCGCGTAAACAATAACGATCGCTGTGCATACTGTCGTTGCAGCCGGCGCCCGGGCTCGTGATAATCCGCTTGGCACTGATGACGAACGCAACTCTCCGAGGGTAGAACTGCATGTACTTCGTGTCACGGAAATCCCTGCTCGTCGCAACACTCTGCGCGACGCTTGCAGCCTGCGGCGGGAAAGCACTTGCACCGCCCCCGCCACCGACAATCGTGCAACTGACGGTGGCTGCCGACAGCACTGCCAACCCCGATTCAAAAGGGCGCGCAACCCCGGTTGTGGTGCGCTACTACCTGCTTGGCAACTCCGGGCCGTTCGAGGCTGCCGATTTCTTCTCACTCTTCGACGCTGACGACAAGACGCTTGGCGCCACAGCGGTATCGCGCGAGGAAGTGACCTTGCGCCCGGGCGAGCGGATCCAGAGCCGCCTCACACCGCAGTCGGAAGCAAAAATGCTGGGCGTGTTCGTTGCCTATCGCGATCCGAACAAGACACAGTGGCGCGCCGTCGCACCAGTGCCAGCGAACAAGACGACGGCCTACACGGTTTCAGTGCAACGCGACCGTGTAACGATCACTCCCACCCCTTGAGCTCGTCGCGCGGATACGCCCATGTCCTGGTTCAGCAAGGTTGTCTGGTCTGAAGGTCTTTTCCTCCAGCCACAGCATTTCCAGCAGCAGGATCGCCATACCGAGTGGTGGGTCGAGGCGCGGACGCGCCCGGTCTCAGCCCACTTTTGGGGATTCAGTCACCTGATCATCGACGACGCCGCGTTGGCGGCCGGAAAGGTCGCAATCCTCGAAGCACGCGGAATACTGCCGGACGGCACGCCGTTCGATTGCCCGGCCGTGGATCTCGCGCCACCGCCGCTGGATTTCCCGGCAGACGGAAAGGACGCACTGGTCTGCCTGGCGTTGCCGCTGCGCCGTCCGCAGGCGGTGGAAGTATCCGGTGAGGCCGATGCTGCCACGCGATTGGCGCGTTACGAGCCGACGGAAACAACGGTACTGGATGCGCACACCGCAGATGCGGGCACGGTGCCGATCGAGGTTGGGCATCCGCGTCTGCGCCTCGAACTTGCGGGCCCGCTGACCGAAGCCTTCGTCAGCCTTGGCGTCGTTCGGGTTGCGGAGCGTCGTGCGGACAACAGCCTTTTGCTCGACCGCGGGTACGTGCCGCCGGTGCTGGGTTGCAAGGTCTCCAGCGTGCTTGCCGCCTACCTCAAGGAAGTCTGCGCGCTGTTGCGTCAGCGCGGTGACGCACTTGCCTCAAGGCTTGCGCAGCCGGGTGCTGGCGGCGTGTCGGAGTTCGCTGATTTCATGTTCCTGATGATCGCGAACCGCCATCAACCGGTGCTGGATCAGTTCGCTCAACTCAGCCTGTTGCATCCTGAACGGCTGCATGAGCGGATGCTGGAACTGGCGGGTGAGTTGGCCACGCTGACACGCACCGAGCGGCGGCCCGACAGTTTCCCCGCCTATGCGCACGACGCGCTCGACCAGTGCTTCTTGCCCTTGATGCGCGAAATACGCCGCAGCCTGGCAACCGTGCTTGAGCAGACGGCGGTGCCGATCGAGTTGCAGGATCACAAGCAGGGGCGCTACGTCGGCATGATCGCCGACCGCGGATTGCTGCGGCAGGCGGGCTTTGTGCTCGCGGTGAACGCGCAGGTGCCGGGCGAAGCGCTGCGGGCGCGTTTTCCGACGCAAGCCAAGCTCGGCCCGGTCGAGCGGATCCGCGAGCTGGTCAACCTGCAGCTGCCCGGCATCGCTTTGCGGCCGCTTCCGGTGGCGCCGCGGCAATTGCCGTACCACGCAGGGTTTTCGTACTTCGAACTCGACAACAGCGGCGAGCTCTGGAAACAGCTCGACACCTCCGGCGGTTTGGGTATCTACGTGGCCGGGGATTTTCCCGGTCTGGAGCTCTCGCTGTGGGCGATCCGCGCCTGAGGCGGTTGGCTCGAGCCCGCGCCGTGATGTCTGGCGTGCAAGCGAAGCATTCTTGAACGACGCTGTGCCCGCAGGCGCGGGCCGGCTACTGGAACGGACGAGACGCGATGGCGCAAGACGATCCCTTTGGGCAGATGCCCTCTGACCGCACGCTGATCATTCCCTCGCCGGGGGCGCGTGCAGCGGCAGCGGCGGCGCAGCCGGCATACGTTCCACCTGCACCCTCGGGTGGCCGCTTCGACAGGGTCGAACTCGGCGCTCTGGATTGGGATACCGGCCTTAACCCGCTGGTTGCGGCAGCGACGCCGTTACTCAACTTGGTGCCGCAGCTACGGCAGGCAACGCACTCAGATCCCGCTGGGCTGAGGGAAATGCTTGGTCGAGCGATGCAGGAATTCGAGAACCGCGCGCGAGCGCGGGGGGCCCAGAACGAGCATGTCGTCGCAGCGCGCTATGCGCTATGCACCTTCCTCGATGAGACGGCAGCCAATACCCCTTGGGGCGAGAAACTGTGGGCGCAGCGCAGCCTGTTGGTTCAGTTCCACAACGAAGCCTGGGGTGGTGAAAAATTCTTCCAGCTGCTGGGCAAGGTTGCCGAGCAGCCGGATCAACATCGGCCCTTGCTTGAGCTTTTCTACCTTGTGCTCTCGCTTGGGTTTGAGGGGCGTTACCGTGTGTTGCAGAACGGGCGCGCGCAACTGGATCAAGTCCGCGAGCGGCTTGCGCAGATGCTCGCCAAGGCACGTGGGGAACCGGATCGTGAGTTGTCGCCAAGCTGGCGAACAAGCGCGACGAGCCGCACACCGCTGCGCGACAGCGTGCCGCTATGGGCTGTGGCGGCGATCAGTGCGCTGATCCTCGGGCTCGTATTTGTTGGGCTGTCGTTCTCGCTGAACCGGCAATCCGACCCGACCTTCTCGAACATCCTTGCGCTCCGTGTAAAACCGCCGGCGCCCGTTGTCGCCAAGCCGGTACAGGTTGCCGCGCCGGATCGTCTGGCCAAACTTCTGCAAGAGGACATCAACGCCGGGCGTGTTGTAGTGCGCGATCTTTCGGATCGCAGCATCGTCACTGCGCAGGGCGATGGTTTGTTCGAACCCGCCAGTGCGACGCTGTCACCGAGCTTCGTCGCGATCCTGGACCGCGTCGGCGCGGCGGTCGCCAAGGTTGGTGGGTCAGTGCTGGTGCGCGGGCATACCGACAATCGTCCGATCCGTTCGGCGCGGTTCCCGTCCAACTGGCATTTATCGAAAGCGCGTGCCGATGCGGTAGGCGAAGCGCTGGCGCCGAAGCTGAAGGGCGGGCAGCGGGTGCAGACCGAGGGCAGGGCGGAGAGCGAGCCAGTCGCATCCAATGAATCCAACGAGGGACGTGCGCAAAACCGCCGCGTCGAAATCATCGTTTTCCCCGCCGCAGGCGGCATCTGAAACGGGTACAGGTCTTCCGATGAAACGCTTCTTCAAGGCGCTGTTGCATCCGGTGGTATTGGGCCTGCTCGGGTTGTTGGCCCTGGTGCTGGTAATCTGGTTCGTCGGCCCGTTGATTGCGATCGCCGGCCATGCGCCGCTCGAACCGGCATGGGTTCGTTGGACGCTGATCGCCCTTGCGGTGCTGATCGTCGTCGGGCGCTTCGCCTACGCGAAATGGAGGGCGCGAAAGAACAATGCGCAGCTGCTCGACGGTTTGGCGAGCCACGGCGGCGCCGAGGGCGATTCGCCTGAAGTACAGGTGTTACGCCAGCGTTTTGCCGAGGGTGTGGCTGTACTCAAGCACAGCCAGATCGGCGCTGCGAAGAAAGACGGCGCCTTTGCGAAACTCGCATCGCTGGGGTCCAGCCGCTATCTCTACGAACTACCCTGGTACGTCTTCATCGGAGCGCCCGGCTCAGGCAAGACCACGGCCCTGATCAATTCTGGCCTGCGTTTCCCGCTCGCCGACAAACTTGGTTCGCACCAGATCAAAGGTGTCGGCGGTACGCGCAATTGCGACTGGTGGTTTACCGATGAGGCGGTACTGATCGATACCGCGGGTCGCTACACCACACAGGATTCCGATCAGACGGCTGACCGGACCGCGTGGCAGGGGTTTCTCGCGCTGCTGAAGAAGCACCGCCCGCGGCAACCGCTGAATGGCGTGCTGCTGACGATCTCGCTCGGCGACCTGCTGACGCAGGGCGAAGCGGCCGCGATGTCCCATGCGCAAGTGCTGCGCACGCGGATCCAGGAACTCTATTCCGAGTTGGGGGTGCGGCTGCCGGTCTACGTGCTGGTGACCAAGGCCGATTTGATCGCAGGCTTTACCGATTACTTCGGTGACTTGAGCAAGGAAGCGCGTGATCAAGTCTGGGGCACGACGTTCGCGCCAGACGCGCAGGGCGTCGATGCGCAGGACCTTGCGACTCGCCTGCAAGGCATGCAGGCGCGCGTGGACGGCCTGTTGCTGGAGCGCCTGCAAACCGAACGTGACCTCGTCCGGCGCGGCTCGATTGCCGCTTTCCCGCAGCAGTTCGCCGCTGCGTCGCGGCTGTTGCGCGAATTCCTCGACAAGGTGCTCGCACCGTCGGGTTTCGATCATCCGCTGATGGTGCGCGGCGTTTACTTCACCAGCGGTACCCAGGAAGGCAACCCGATCGATCGGGTGCTAGCGAGTCTTGGTGGCGCGTTCGGCTTGGAGCGACGCGTGCTTCCGCCGCAGGCCGGTTCCGGCAAGAGCTTCTTCCTGACGCGACTGTTGCGCGAAGTCGTGTTTGCGGAGCAGCGTTTGGGCGGCACCAACCTCAAGTGGGAGCGCCAGCGTGGCTTGTTGCGTCTGGCGGGGTTTGCCGCCATCGCGGTATTGACGCTCGGGCTTCTGCTCGCTTGGACATTGAGCTTCATTGGCAATCGCGGCTACGTTGGCGAGGTCGACGCGCGAGTTTCCGAGATTGCGCCGGTGGTAGCGGCGGCAGGCAGCGCGCCGATCGACGACATCGTCGGCATGATTCCGCTGTTGGGATCGGTTCAGACGCTGTCGCAGACTGCGTCGCGACCGGAGGGGCGCACGCCTTTGTCGCTCGGCTTCGGTCTTGGGCAGGGCGACAAGCTCGATGCTGCTGCGGAGCAGTCCTATCGTAGTCTGCTGCGCGACGTGCTGCTTCCGCGGATCTCCAACCGTGTTGAAGCGCAGCTGCGCGGCAGCCTGGACGGCAACAACCTGGAGTTCAGCTACGAGGCGCTCAAGACTTATCTTATGTTGCACCAGACCGCGCATTTTGATGCAGAGGCATTGAAGGCATGGATTGCGCTGGATTGGGAACGGAATCTGCCGCAGAAGACGACCACCGATCAGCGTGCGGCGCTTGCATCTCATCTCGATGCCCTGTTCGCGGAAGGGCCGGTAGCATCGCCGGTCGAGGCCGATGCTGCGCTGGTCGCTCAGGCCCGCAATCAGTTGCTGCGCCTCTCGCTTGCTGCGCGCATCTATAGCCGCTTGAAGCGTCAAGGCGTTGGTGGCGACATCCCGGCCTTCACGGTGGAACGGGCCGCAGGCCCGTCCGCTGCCCTGGTTTTCGTGCGCAAGAGCGGACAGCCGCTTTCAAGCGGCGTACCGGGCCTCTATACCTACGATGGCTATTACAAGGGTTTTGACCGAGAGGTCGGCCGGGTTTCGAAGCAGCTTGCAGAGGAGCAGGCCTGGGTGCTCGGCAGCGATGCGCAGCAGGGCGGCGATGCCGCCAAGGTCTCCGAGGACGTGCGCCGTCTGTACCTCGCGGACTACGGCAAGGTCTGGGAGGATTTCCTAGCCGACGTGACGCTCATCCGTTCCAGCTCGCTGCAGCAGAGCATCCAGGTTGCGCGCGTGTTGTCCGCGCCGGATTCGCCGTTGCCGAAATTCCTGCGGGCAGCTTCCCGCGAAACTACGCTGACGCGGCGCGCGGAAGACAAGACGGTCGTTGATAAGGCCGGAGAAAAACTCAGCGGTGCCAAACAGGAACTCGGCAAGATGCTTGGCATGGGCGACGCCGCACCAACGGCGCCTTCAGGTGCCTCGCTCGAGAGCATTGTCGATGATCGCTTCGCGCAGATCCGCGCCTTGGTGACCGGCGATGGCAAGGCCGCACCGATCGACGCCGTCACCGCGTTGCTGAACGATGTTTACGTGATGCTCACTGCGACTGAAACCGCACTGCGCGACAAGGTTGCTCCGCCGCCGGGCGATACCGGGGTGCGGGTCAAGGCTGAAAGCGCGCGGATGCCCGAACCGCTTCGCTCGATGCTGCAGCAACTGTCGGCAGCCGGTACGACGCAGGCGCTGAGTGCCACGCGCGAGAACCTCTCGACCAGCGTTGGCGCACAAGTCGGACAGTTCTGCCAGCAAGCGATCGAGGGCCGTTATCCGTTCGTGAAGGGCAGCAACCGCGACGTGACGCGCGAGGACTTTGCGCGCCTCTTCGCGCCGGGTGGGCTGATGGACGATTTCTTCCAGAAGAACCTTGCTCAGTATGTCGACATGTCGACACGGCCTTGGAGCTTCAAGAAGGTTCAAGAACAGTCACTCGGCGGATCGGGCAGCCTGATCCAGTTCCAGCGCGCGGCGACGATACGGGATGTGTTCTTCCGCAGTGGCGGCTCGATCCGGCTTGATTTCAAACCGATCGAAATGGATCCGGCGATTACCCAGTTCACGCTGGATGTGGACGGCCAACTTGTGCGCTATGCACACGGCCCGCAGGTGCTGCAGTCGATCCAGTGGCCAGGCGCCAAAGGCGGGCTTGCGGCGCGAGTGCAGATTGCGCCTGCCGGCCCGAGCGGCGCATCGGGATTCAACACCGAAGGGCCGTGGGCCTTGTTCAGGCTCTTCGACAAGGCCAAGGTTGATGGGCTCGGAGCGCCGGAGAAATTTCGCGTGGTGTTCGATGTCGATGGCCGCACGGCGACCTTCGAGGTGACAGCGAGCAGCGTGCAGAACCCCTTCCGGCTGCGGGATCTGAACGAATTCCGCTGTCCGGCCGGCCTGTGAGCATGGAAGCAGCTGGATGGTTCGGCAAGCTACCCGCGCTTGGGGACTTCGCTCAAAGGCGCCTTGACCCCGCGTTCGTTGCGTCGTGGGATCACTGGTTGCAGCAAGCCATGCTGGAGAGCCAACGCGTGTTGGGTGCGACATGGCTTGATAGCTACCTCACGGCGCCGGTCTGGCGCTTCGTGCTGACGGCCGGTGTGATTGGGCCGCGCGGCTGGGCTGGGTTGATCGTGCCCTCGGTAGATCGCGTGGGCCGGTACTTTCCGCTCACCGTGTGTGCGCCACTCGATGGTGTCGAACTCGATCGAGCGGCGGTCGCGTCACTTGCGCCCTGGCTTGATCGTATTGAGGTGGCCGCCCGACGTTGTCTGTCGCACGATGCCACGGTCGATGGATTCGAGGCAGATCTTGCTGTCGTGGGGCTGCCGGCCTTTTTCCCTACGCCTTCTTCCGAGAGTGCCTCGGCCGTGCTGAATCGTGCCCAGACCATCGACATCCCACGCGATGTCAGCGGGCCCGATCTTGCTACCCTTGCCGATGGCGTTCTCGCGCGCGTCCTCTCGGGCTACAGCCTGTGGTGGGGAAATGCAGGCAACGCCACGCTCCATCTTCAGTTGCCCTCAACGTCGCGCTTCGGCTGCATGATCAGCCCTCAGTAGCTGAGTGCCAGGCGCACTCGTGGATGAATCCTGTGCCAGATACGAATGATGACAAGACGGTAGTTCTCGGTGGCGCGGCGGCAACATCTGCGCCGCCACCGCAGCAGCGCGAATCAACATCCCAGAATGCATTGCCGGTCGGCACGCGCCTGGGAGAGTTTGAGATCGTTGGTCTAGTGGGGGAGGGCGGCTTCGGCATCGTCTATCTTGCGCACGACCACTCTCTGGAGCGCAAGGTCGCACTCAAGGAGTACATGCCTTCGTCGCTCGCCTCGCGCGCTACCGATGCGTCAGTTGCGGTGCGCTCTGAGCGGCATCGCGAAACCTTTGAAGTGGGCCGCCGCAGCTTCGTGAACGAGGCGCGACTTCTGGCCCAGTTTGACCATCCTGCGCTGGTCAAGGTGTACCGTTTCTGGGAGGCGAACGGCACGGCCTATATGGCAATGCCGTACTACGACGGCATTACCTTGCGTGACGCGCTGAAGGCACGAAGTGGTGCGCCGGATGAAAGCTGGATCCGCAAGATCCTGTCACCGGTGATGGATGCGCTGGAGATCATCCATCACGACAACTGTTTCCACCGCGACATCGCGCCGGACAACATCATGTTGTTGCGAGACGATCGACCAGTGTTGCTGGATTTCGGCGCCGCCCGCCGCGTAATTGGCGATATGACGCAGGCGCTTACGGTGATCCTCAAGCCGGGCTACGCGCCAATCGAACAGTATGCCGAGATGCCCGGCATGAAACAGGGCCCCTGGACCGACATCTACGCGCTCGGTGCCGTCGTCTATTTCATGATCACCGGCCGTACGCCGCCGCCATCGGTCGGCCGCATGATGCAGGACAACTTCGAGCCGCTTGCGCAGATCGCCGCGGGCCGCTACGAGGACGCCTTCCTGCGCGGCATCGACCACTGTTTGGCCGTCAAGGCGGAAGATCGGCCGCAATCGATCGCCGACATGCGAACGCTGGTTGGTTTCAGCAGCGCTTCACCCCTGTTCGCGCCCGCAAGTACGCCGACGCCTGCATCGCGCGAACCCGCTCCGATCCAGCGCGATGGCGCAGCCACTGTTGCGCAGCCCGCACGGCAACCGGTCTCGACGAAGCCGGTGAATGCGGAGGTGACACCAAAGCCCGCCAGCCGCACCGGAATCTGGATTGGGGCTGCGGTGGGTGGGCTCGCAGTAGCAGGCGTCGGCGCTTATTTGCTGCTTGGTCGTAATAGCGAGATCCAGCCTCCGAAACCTGATGTGACCGCGTCGGCACCGGCGTCTGCGCCTCAATCGGCGCCCGTGGCGCGCGAAGCTTCGCCGGCCCAGCCAGTGCCAGCCTTGCCGGTGACGCCACCCAAGGCGGTAAGCCTGGGTGAGGCGGAGCAGGCGCTGCAGGCCGCGGCGAGCGCAGACATTGGGGTGATGATCGACAAGATCAAAACGCCGGTCGTTATCGGGAAGGATGCGCTCACGTTCAGCCTGCGCTCCAACAAGGGCGGCTATGTCTATGTTCTTCTTCACGACAAGGGGGCGGGTACTTTGTCGCGGATCTATCCCAACGCGCTCGATCCGGATAACCGGATTGCAGCCGGCAAGACGATGCGCTTCCCGCGGGAAAACTGGACCTTCGACGCCGATCAGCCCAAAGGCGATTGGGAAGTCATCGCCATGGTCGCCGAGTCGCCGCGCGAGTTTGACCAGTTGGCACTGGAGACCCGCGACGGCATTGGCGTAGCGACCGTATCGACGGTGGAGTCGGCCTTGCAGCGCAGCGGGGCTGCGGCGCTGGCAGGCACCGTTCATTGCACGGATGGGACGACGTCTTGTAGTGCCGCCTACGGCGTGAGCACGTTTGTGGTGAGCGAGACCGATGTCGCCCCGGAGCCTGCGCCGCGCAAGCCGACTGAGGCTGCGCCACGGAGCGACAAACCGGCGGCGCAATCGCCGAAGCCCAAATCGCAAGCTCAGCCGCAGCAGGGCTCGGAGTCAGAGGCTGACTACATGAAGAAGCTGAACAAAGATCTCGATCAGCTATTGGGCGGGAAGAAGTAGGGAGTCGAGGACTGCGCCGCCTAGTGTTGGCGTGCGATACCCGATAGGCACGTCACGAGGCGGTTCGATGATGCGGCGGCCATTGACCGCCGCATCGATGCGAGTTCTCAGACTTCGATCCGCGCCGGGTTCTTGACCTCGATCGTGACCCTTTGGACATTGCTGGGCGTCCGTGGGTCGGTCACCACGCTACGCACCACGGCGCCCTTGCCGGCGGTCTCCCGCGTTTGCTGCGCGGCGACTTTGCTGCGGCCAGCCTTGTCAGGCGGAACCGCGATCGTCATCTCGACGGTCTCACCGCGATCGGTTGCGACCTTTCGCGCATAGTCGTTCAGCTTGCGCATGGCCTCGCGACCGTCGTTTGTATTGACCTGGCTGAGCGGGATGTCGACCGAGACTGACTTGAACGCCTTCACCGGTTCCGTCTTGCCGGTTTCCTTGTCGGTTACCTGAACGACATCGGTTTGTACCGGTGCCGCTTTGGCGCCTTCAACTGCGGCGGTGGCCTGAGCCGCTTTCTGCGCTTCTTCAATCTCGTTGCTGCGGGCTCGCTGGTAGCCGATCAGGCCGCCCACCACGGCGCCAGCGGCACACGCAGTGCCCGGGTCGTTAGAGGTAACCTGCGCCAGCACGGCGCCCGCGGCGCAGCCGATTGCTGCACCGATCATCGCCCCTTGGGTTTTTTCGTCCATGCTCGCGCAACTGCCAAGGACCATCGGGACCATTGCGGCACTGAGTATTCGGATTCGTGTTGTCATGTTTTCGCTCCGGGAAATATGTGTTGCTCGGGCGTGTCACTCAGCAGGCGTACTGTCCGGCATGATGATCGTCGTGGTTGGCTCCCCCGAACCCACAAGGACACATACCGCAGTGAAATTGTCGTTGCCGGTGCTCACTTTCGCGCGCAAAGCCTCGCTCATCAAGCTTAGCCAATGAGCTGGGGTGCTTGCCAGGTCGAGCAGGCGGAGCATGTCTGCTTCTTCGACGTATTCCCACCATCCGTCGGTACACATCAGGAAAGTGTCGCCGGATTGAATCTTGAGTGGCGTTCCCGCCACTGAGAGCTCAATCGCCTCCGCTGAGCCGATCGCCGAGGTCAGTAGACTTCGTTGCGGATGACTACGGATCATCTCGGTAGTGCCATAGCCCGCATCGATCAGGTTCTGTACCAGGCTGTGGTCACGTGTGCAGTAGGCGATGCGGCCGTCGCGAAACAGATAGATGCGGGTGTCGCCGGCATGGCCCCAGATTGCCTCATCACGCGCCCGGTCAATCAACAGCATCGCTGCCGTAGCGTGCATGTCGTCCTTGGTGGCGCCACTGCGCTTGGCATGGATCACGGCCTCGTTCGCGCCACGCAGCAGCTCTACCGCGCGATCGGAGCTGATCGCAGGGTTCGCAGAGAAAGCTTCGAGTATCCGGCTAACGACGAGGCGCGAAGCCATATCGCCACTTCCGTGACCACCCGCACCATCCGAAACCACCCAGCAACCGCAGGCTTCGGAACTCCAGTATCCGCACGCGTCCTCATTGCGGGAGCGGCCTCCCGGGTCGGTCAGGTACGCTGTTTCGAGCTTGAGCATCAAGGGCTCCGCCGTTGCCTCAGTCGCGTCCAGGTTCGGATGCGAGCCGATCGATCTGCTCCTCGTAGGCGCGCAGGAAGGCGCGGCCAAAGAGGTTCTGGAAATCATCCTCCGCTTCGCGAGAAATGTCTGCGTAGTGTTGCTCGTAGAGATCCCACAGCCGCGCCTTTCGTGAGCCTGGCAACACGTTGTCGAGGAAACCGCGATCGCTGATGCGGCCCTCCAGTTGCTCAGGCTTGAAGCGCTCGAGCACGCCGCTAAGCGCTGCGCGCATACCGGCCATGAAGCCGAACTGATGCGAGCGCAAATCGTCATACGCGTCGCGCATCGCTTTCACCGGCTCCATGAAGCCGTGCCCCTGGGGTGCAAGGAGCTGCACCAAAGCAAACTCGACATCCGGGGCAAACTTGAGCGGGTTGTTCTCCTTGCTCACGATCATCGTCACCTCGGCCCGGATCTCGCGCTTCGTCAGTGCCCTAGCGGTGAGCAGTGCCATCGTGCCCGATACGGACTCACGTAACACGCGGCCGATCTGTTCCATCCGATCCGGCGTCATACCCTGGGGCAACTGCAGCGGAAAACCCAAACCACGCTGGAAGGCGGCGAGCAGCTCGTCTGGCGCTTCGTGGACGCTGCCTGGCGCGGCTGCCACCGGTGCAACCGGTGTCGCCGGCGGTGGCGGTTTAGCGGCCGTCGGAGCCGACGCTTCAAGAGCCGGTTCGATACGGACGGACACACCCGGCGAGGCTGCAACGTGGGGCACCACACGTTCGCTGCTGTCGGCAGGTGGCGGCTGAATTGGCGGCGTGGGTGGCAGCGGCGACTCCGTCCATGACACGACAATGCCTGGCCCGACTTGACCATCAGCGGTGCTGGGCTTTGGTGCTGACGCTGGGGCGGGTGCCGTCGCAATCGTATCGGCAGCCGCTGGAAGCGGACGCGGCGGCGCGAAGTTCTCAGCCAGCATGGGGGCGTCATCGCGTAGCGGTGCCGGCGTCGGGCCAGGGGCGGGGGCTGCGCCAAACAGCGCGAGGGGATCGCTCGCGTTCGCGGTTGGAGCGGCGGGCGCACTGTGGGCCGACAAGGCGGTGCCGGCAAACGGGTCCGACGCGCTGCCTTGTGGGCCGAGTCCGAACAGATCATCAACGCTGGCAGCTGGTGCGAGACTGAGATCCATGCCGAGCGGTGCTACCTGCTTCGGCGGTGGAGGGGGCGCAGCGAAGGGATCGGGTAGCGATGCTTCCGGTCGTGCCGTTGGCGGCGGTGCCGGGGTGGCGGCCATGAACACGGCAAACGGGTCATCCGCCGGAGCCGCTGGGGCCATCGCTTGGGCTTGCGGTACTGCGGGCGTCGGCGTTGCGAAAGGGTCGGAGCTTGGCGCACCGCCAAACAGGCCCAACGGATCGCTGGCGACGGTAGGCGTGTTCACGGGCGTGACGAAAGGCGCCGGTGAGCCTGTCTCTTATACACATCTCCGAGCCCACGAGACCGGAGCCTATC
>CAMFLH010000085.1 GCA_945957295.1 uncultured Uliginosibacterium sp. | reverse complement strand
CGGGTCGTTGTTGACGACGTAGGGCTTGATCGAGTGGTACTGCTTGAAGAACTGGGTCATGTCGACGATCAAATCGCGGATCACCGGAAGCCCCGGCAGCGGGCGCAGTTGCACCGGCTCTTTCAGCGAATCGATGTCGGTGAGGCAGGCCAGGCCGTTCTTGCCGTTGATATTCATCGCGTCCGAGCCACACACGCCTTCACGGCACGAGCGGCGGAAAGAGATCGAATCGTCCTTGGCCTTGAGCTTGACCAGCACGTCGAGCAGCTTGCGATCGGTCGCGTCGACTTCGATCGACACGTCCTGCATGTAGGGCGCTGCGTCCTTGTCCGGGTCGTAGCGGTAGATCTGGAATTTCATAGTACGGTTTGCCACGCGTAGTTCCTCCGATGGCAGATCAGTACGCGCGCTTCTTCAGCGCGATGGTGTCGACGGTCAGCGGCTTCATCACCACCGGCTTGTAATCGATGCGATTGCCGTCGCGATGCCACAGCGTGTGCTTGAGCCAGTTGGCGTCGTCGCGGCCATCCGGCGTCTGCGGCGTATCGGTCGCGTCGTCGCGCACATGCGCGCCACGCGATTCGGTACGGTTGTTCGCAGAGATCATCGTCGCCTTGGCGACTTCGATCAGGTTCTCAAGCTCCAGCGCTTCGGTCAGCGCGGTGTTGAACACCTTCGACTTGTCCTTGATTTCGGTGCGCAGTACCGCTTTCTCGACTTCGAGGATCTTGTCCACGCCGCTCGCCAGCATGTCCTTGAAGCGGAACACGCCGCAGTGCTTCTGCATCGTCTGCTGCATCTGCGCGCGAACATCGTGCACATTGGTGCCGCCGGTCTGCGTCAGCAGGCGATCGACACGAGCGACCGAGCGATCAATCTCAGCTTGGGGGATCTCCGGCAACGCATTGCCCTGCCCCTTGATGTACTCCACCATCGTTTCGCCCGAGCTCTTGCCGAACACCAGCAAATCGAGCAGCGAGTTGGTGCCGAGGCGATTGGCGCCGTGCACCGACGCACAGGCGCATTCGCCTGCTGCGTAGAAGCCAGGCACCGAGGCGCCATCCACAACCACTTCACCACGGTAGTTGGTCGGAATACCGCCCATCTGGTAGTGGCAGGTCGGCACGACCGGGATCGGCGCGCGGATCGGATCGACGTTGGCGAACTGGATCGAGATCTCGCGAATGCCAGGCAGACGCTTGTTGATCACATCCGGATCCAGGTGGGTGATATCGAGCAGCACATGATCCTTGTTCGGACCGCAGCCACGACCTTCGTTGATCTCGGTGACCATCGCGCGGGAGACGACGTCACGCGAGGCAAGATCCTTCGCGTTCGGCGCGTAACGCTCCATGAAGCGTTCGCCCGAAGCGTTGCGCAGGATGCCGCCTTCGCCACGCACGCCTTCGGTGATCAGCACGCCCGCGCCGGCAACACCGGTCGGGTGGAACTGCCAGAACTCCATATCTTCGAGCGGAATGCCGGCACGCGCCGCCATGCCGAGGCCGTCACCGGTGTTGATGAAGGCATTGGTGGACGAGGCGAAGATGCGACCCGCGCCGCCCGTGGCAAACAGGGTCGCCTTGGCCTGGAAGACCACGATTTCCGAGGTTTCCATTTCCATCGCGATCACGCCCAGCACGCGGCCATCGGCGTCACGCAACAGATCGAGCGCCATCCATTCAACGAAGAACTGGGTGTTCGCCTTCACGTTGCGCTGATACAGCGCATGCAGCATCGCGTGGCCGGTACGGTCAGCGGCAGCACAGGCGCGACGCACCGGCTTGTCGCCAAAGTTCGACATATGGCCACCGAACGGGCGCTGGTAGATCTTGCCCTCGTCGGTGCGGTCGAACGGCATGCCGAAGTGTTCAAGCTCGACCACCACTTCCGGCGCCTTGCGGCACATGAACTCGATCGCATCCTGGTCACCCAGCCAGTCCGACCCTTTCACGGTGTCGTACATATGCCAGTGCCAGTGATCCGGCTCCGAGTTGCCGAGCGAGGCTGAAACACCACCCTGCGCAGCAACGGTGTGCGAACGGGTCGGGAAGACTTTGGACAGCACGGCGGTCTTCAGACCAGCTTCGGAGAGCTGGATCGCGGCGCGCATGCCGGCGCCGCCAGCGCCAACGATCACCGCATCAAACGTACGCTTAGCGACTTTCACTTACAGCCTCCAAAGAATCTGGGCTGCCCAGCCCGCATAGCCGATCAGCAGGAAAGCAACGACCGAGTGCGCGATCAGCCGCACGCCGACCGGCTTGATGTAATCCATGAAGATGTCCCGCACGCCGACCCACGCATGGAAGAAGAGTGCGAGCCAGAACAGGAAGGTCGCGAAGCGCATGAACCCACCTGCGAACATCGCACGCCAGGCTTCTGCAGAGAACTCCGGCAGACAGAACAGATTGACGACGAAGAAAACGGTATAGAGCGCCATCACGGTGGCGGTGACGCGCTGGGCAAGCCAGTCACGCAAGCCGTAGTGGGCACCAACGACGATTCGGTTTTGCATGGCTTACCCCAGGAAAATCTTGGCGCCGATCAGCACCGTCAGTGTCAGGCTCACGACCAGCACGGCACCGGCACTCTTGCGCGCCGTCGGCAGATCGAGCCCCTTGTGCATGTCGAGCAGCAGGAAGCGGATGCCGGCGCAGAAGTGATGCAAATAAGCCCACAGCAGGCCAAACAACACCAACTTCACCAGCGGATTCGCAACAACCGACTTCGCTTGTGCGACGGCTTCTGGCCCGCCAACGCTTGAACCAAAGAGCCACAGCAGCACCGGCAGCATCAGGAACAGCCCGGCACCGCTGACGCGATGCAGGATCGACACGAATCCGGGCAGCGGCAGGCGGATCACCTTCAGGTCGAGATGCTTGGGTCTCGGTTTCTTGATTGTTGTATCTGACATGCTTCACCTCTCACAGGGGCGCGTCGCTCGACCCGCCGTTCTCTTGCCTGCAACTGGCCACGGGCCAGGCTGCAGCCTCAACTCAGTTCATTCAGGTAGTAATGCTCCGCCGTGGAGTACAAACCGCGACGCCATTCCACCGGTTTATCCCCATAGGTATAGGCCACCCGCTCGACCGAAAGCAGCGGGGACGCCTCAGCCACGCCCAGCGTCTCAGCGACGTTGCGATCGGCCGCAACGGCACGGATCTTCTCGCGGGCGTGCAACATCCGTACGCCGAAACGCGACTCGAACAGGCCGTAAATCGAGCCCTGCCAGTCACGCAACATTTCGATATTCAGGCCGGAGAAGATCTCACCCGGCAGGTAGATCTCATCCACAACGATCGGCTTGGATTCATGCTTGAGCACGCGGCGGATGATGATGATCGGCGCGGACAACTCGATACCGAGGTTGCGCGACGCTTCCTGGCCCGCCTTGGCACGCCAGCAGTCGAGCGGCTCACTCTTGAGCGGGACGATTTCACCCGATAGCGGCGTCAGACGCAGGAAGCGGAACAGTGCGCGCGGGTCGGCGTGCGAAGCAACGAAGGTACCTTTGCCCTGACGGCGGATCAGAAGGTTGTCCGCAGCCAGCTCATCGATCGCTTTACGAACGGTTCCCTGGCTGACCTGGAAACGCACGGCGAGCTCTTGCTCGCTTGGGATAGCTTGACCGGGGCGCCACTCCCCCGACTCAAGCGCCTGAATCATCAGGCGTTTGATCTGCTGGTAGAGCGGGCTGAAGGTGGGCGACAGGTTCACCATGACCGCATTCAAGCACAGAAAAACCAGTGTGTCTATAATGCATCTCCTGTCTTATATAAGACATAAGTTAGCTTTTGACACTGTCTGATTTCTGGCCTAGGATGATAGCCACATTGCCGTCGGCAGGCGCCGCGGCGCCCTCTCAGAACCTGCGCGCAGGGCCGCGCTCTCCAGCATAGATAAAGGAGTCACACATGGCCAAAGCTCCCGTTCGCGTCACCGTCACCGGTGCCGCCGGTCAGATCGGTTACAGCCTGCTGTTCCGCATTGCCTCGGGCGAAATGCTCGGCAAGGATCAGCCGGTGATCCTTCAGTTGCTGGATCTGCCCCAGGCCCAGAAGGCGGTCAAGGGCGTGATGATGGAGCTGGAAGACTGCGCATTCCCGCTGCTCGCCGGCATGATCGCCACGGACGATCCGGCCGTCGCATTCAAGGACACGCAAGTCGCACTGCTGGTTGGTGCACGCCCGCGTGGCCCGGGCATGGAGCGCAAGGATCTGCTGACCGAGAACGCCAAGATCTTCACCGTTCAAGGTGCAGCGATCGGCCAGTACGCCGACCCGAACGTCAAGGTGCTGGTCGTCGGCAACCCCTGCAACACCAACGCCTACATCGCCAAGGCGACCGCCACGAAGTACGGCCGCGTCAAGCCGGGCAACTTCACGGCCATGCTGCGTCTGGACCACAACCGCGCGCTGTCGCAGCTGGCTGCCAAATCGGGCCGCGACGTGTCGAGCCTGAAGAGCCTCGTCGTGTGGGGCAACCACTCACCGACGATGTACGCTGACTATCGCTACGTCACCTCCAACGGTGACAACGTGAAAGCGCTGATCAACGACGAAGCATGGAACCGCGAGACCTTCCTGCCGACCGTTGGCAAGCGTGGCGCCGCGATCATCGAAGCGCGTGGCCTGTCGTCCGCCGCCTCCGCCGCCAACGCGGCGATCGACCACATCCGCGACTGGGTGCTTGGTTCGAACGGCGAATGGGTCACCATGGGCATCCCGTCCGATGGTTCCTATGGCATTCCAGAAGGCATCATCTACGGCTTCCCGGTCACCACGGCCAATGGCGAGTACAAGATCGTGCAAGGCCTGGAGATCGACGAGTTCTCGCGCGATCGCATGAACTTCACGCTGAAGGAACTCGAAGAAGAGCGCGCCGGCGTCGCCGACCTGCTGGTGTAAAGCGGAAAGCGTCTGGTCAATGGACAACACGCGCCCCGGGTTTTCTCACTCACCCTTCTCGGGTGAATCGCCGCTCGGCGAACGAGGGGGCGCGCCATTGCATCCGGATGCAGTGCTGTTCGCCGGCAGCCGACCACTGCCGGCGATTCCCGCGGTCGACCACTACTGCGGGTCGGAAAAGAACATGCGTAAGGCGATCGCCTTGCAGCAACAAATGGGGCCGGTCTTCGACATCACGCTCGACTGCGAAGACGGCGCGCCCGCTGGCGCGGAACGCGCGCACGCCGAACTGTGCGGTAGCCTGATCGCAGGTGCCGATAATGTTTTCGGACGCATCGGCGCACGCATTCACGATGTCACGCACCCGAGTTGGCACAACGACCTCGAGATCATTCTCGGTCGCGCGGCAGACCGGATTGCCTTCATCACCGTGCCCAAGGCACGCGGTGCGGCAGATATCGAAACCGCGCTAGCAGCCCTGCGCAACATCGAATCCCGCCTCGGGCTCAAACGCGAGATCCCGCTGCACGCGCTGGTCGAAACCCACGGCGCCCTGCGTCAGGCTTGGCAGATCGCCGCCCTGCCCGGTATCGAAACCCTGGACTTCGGCCTGATGGATTTCGTGTCGGAACATCACGGTGCGATTCCGGGAACGGCGATGCGCTCGCCGGGCCAATTCACGCATCCGATGGTGGTGCGTGCGAAGTGCGAAGTGGTCGCCGCTGCGATTGCGCACGGCGTGATCCCGACGCACAACGTGACCACCGTGCTCGACGATGCGCAAGTCGCTTTCGACGACGCCCGGCGCGCACGTAACGATTTTGGTTACCTGCGGATGTGGAGCATTCACCCCGCACAGATTGAACCGATCCTGCAAGGCATGCGGCCGGCCGCCGATGAAGTCACCGAGGCCGCTGGCATCGTTTGTGCTGCGCAGGACGCGAACTGGGGACCGATCCGGGTCGGCACACGCCTGCATGACCGCGGTTCGTTCCGCCACTACTGGAATTTGCTCGTGCGCGCCCGGTCTACCGGGATGACGCTGCCCAGCGAGGCCGAGCAACGGTTTTTCACCCCCAACCCCAATTAACCGAATGCCGAACGGCATCCTGACAGCAAACCGGAGGACCTCACCGTGCTAGAAGCCTACCGCCAACACGCCGCCGAACGCGCCGCCCTTGGAATCCCGCCGCTTGCGCTGGATGCCAAGCAAACGGCCGACCTGATTGAACTGATCAAGAATCCGCCGGCAGGTGAAGAAGCCTTCCTGGTCGACCTGCTCACCTATCGCGTGCCGCCGGGCGTGGATGACGCAGCCAAGGTGAAGGCCAGCTTCCTCGCCGCCGTTGCGCACGGCGACATCAAGGTGGGTTTGATCTCCAAGGCCAAGGCCACCGAGCTGCTGGGCACCATGGTGGGCGGCTACAACGTGCACCCGCTGATCGAACTGCTCGACGATGCCGAAGTCGCCAGCGTGGCCGCAGAAGGTCTGAAGAAGACGCTGCTGATGTTCGACTTCTTCAACGACGTGGCGGACAAGGCTCGCGCCGGCAACGCCAAGGCGAAGGAAGTGATCCAGAGCTGGGCCGACGCCGAGTGGTTCACCAGCCGCCCCGAAGTCGACAAGAAGGTCACCGTCACCGTGTTCAAGGTGCCGGGCGAGACCAACACCGATGATCTGTCGCCGGCGCCGGACGCCTGGAGCCGCCCGGACATTCCGCTGCACTACCTCGCCATGCTGAAGAACACCCGCCCGGATGCGGCCTTCAAGCCCGAGGAAGATGGCAAGCGCGGCCCGATCCAGTTCATCGAGGACCTGAAGAAGAAGGGCAACCTGGTTGCCTACGTGGGCGACGTGGTCGGCACCGGCTCCTCGCGCAAGTCAGCGACGAACTCGGTGATCTGGGCAACCGGCCAGGATATTCCGTACGTGCCGAACAAGCGCTTCGGTGGCGTTACGCTCGGCGGCAAGATTGCACCGATCTTCTTCAACACGCAGGAAGACTCGGGTTCGCTGCCGATTGAAGTCGACGTCTCGAAGCTGGAGATGGGTGACGTCGTCGACATCCTGCCGTACGACGGCAAGATCCTGAAGAACGGCGAAACGGTTGCCGAGTTCAAGCTCAAGTCCGACGTGCTGTTCGACGAAGTGCGTGCCGGCGGTCGTATCAACCTGATCATCGGTCGTTCGCTGACCGGCAAGGCGCGCGAGTTCCTCGGCCTTGGCGCTTCGACCTTGTTCCGCCTGCCGAAGCCGCCGGCTGAATCGAAGGCTGGCTTCACGCTGGCGCAGAAGATGGTCGGCCGCGCGGTCGGCCTGCCGGAAGGCCAGGGCGTGCGCCCCGGCACCTACTGCGAACCGAAGATGACGACCGTCGGCTCGCAAGACACCACCGGCCCGATGACGCGCGACGAGCTGAAGGATCTGGCCTGCCTCGGCTTCTCGGCCGACCTGGTGATGCAGTCCTTCTGCCACACCGCGGCTTACCCGAAACCGGTTGACGTGAAGACGCACCGCGAGCTGCCAGCCTTCATCAGCAGCCGTGGCGGCGTTGCGCTGCGCCCCGGCGACGGCGTGATCCACAGCTGGCTGAACCGCCTGCTGCTGCCCGATACCGTGGGCACCGGCGGCGACTCGCACACGCGCTTCCCGATCGGCATTTCCTTCCCGGCCGGCTCCGGCCTCGTCGCTTTCGGCGCCGCCACCGGCGTGATGCCGCTGGATATGCCGGAATCAGTGCTGGTGCGCTTCAAGGGCCAGATGCAGCCGGGCATCACGCTGCGCGACCTGGTGCACGCGATCCCCTACTACGCGATCAAGGCCGGGCTGCTGACCGTCGCCAAGGCCGGCAAGAAAAACGTGTTCTCGGGCCGCATCCTCGAAATCGAAGGTCTGCCGGATCTGAAGGTCGAGCAGGCATTCGAGCTCTCCGACGCGTCGGCTGAGCGCTCGGCCGCGGGCTGCACGGTCAAGCTCAACCCCGAGCCGATCAAGGAATACCTCACCAGCAACATCGTGCTGATGAAGAACATGATCGCCGACGGCTACCAGGACAAGCGCACGCTCGAGCGCCGCATCAAGTCGGTCGAAGCGTGGCTGGCCAACCCGAACCTGCTCGAAGCGGACAAGGATGCCGAGTACGCCGCGGTGATCGAGATCGACCTCAACGATCTGAAGGAGCCGGTGCTCTGCTGCCCGAACGACCCGGACGACGCGAAGCTGCTGTCCGAAGTTGCCGGCGCGAAGATCGACGAAGTGTTCATCGGTTCGTGCATGACCAACATCGGCCACTTCCGTGCCGCGTCCAAGCTGCTGGAAGGCAAGCGCGATATCCCGGTAAAGCTGTGGATCGCGCCGCCGACCAAGATGGATGCGTCGGAACTAACGAAGGAAGGTCACTACGGCGTGTTCGGCACGGCCGGCGCGCGCACCGAAATGCCGGGCTGCTCGTTGTGCATGGGTAACCAGGCGCAGGTGCGTGAAGGTGCGACGGTGGTGTCGACCTCGACCCGTAACTTCCCGAACCGTCTGGGCAAGAACACCAACGTGTATCTGGCTTCGGCCGAACTCGCCGCAATTGCTTCGAAGCTCGGGCGCATCCCGACCGTCGAGGAGTATCACGCGGACATGGGCGTGATCAACGCCGATGGCAGCAAGATCTACAAGTACATGAACTTCGACCAGATCGCCGAGTACCAGGAAGCCGCGAAGGCTGTCGAAGTCTGACCGTCGGCAACGCAAGCCTGAACGCCCCGCATCGGAAGATGCGGGGCGTTTTTCTTTTCTTACTTCAGATCACGCCTTGCTCGCGCAGCGCATCGAGCGTCGCGGGCTCCTTACCCAACAGCCGCGCCAGCAGATCGCGCGTATCGCCACCGAGACCCGGTGGCGCACGCCGGTAGCTCGGTGGCGTCTTCGACATCCGAATCGGGCTGCCCACCAATGCCACCTTGCCAGCGGACGGATGCGCCATTTCGATGCGCATGCCACGGTGGCGGACCTGAGGGTCTTCGAAGACCTGCGGAATCGTGTTGATCGGCCCGCAGGGAACGCCGGCCGCCTCCAGCGCGGCAATCCACTCCGCGGTGGTGCGTGTACGGGTAACGTCATGCACCAAGGGGATCAGTGCATCGCGGTGCTGCACGCGCGCAGCGTTGCTGCCAAAGCGTGGGTCACCAAGCCAGTCCGTGCGGGCCTCGATGCAGAAGCGCGCGAACTGCGCATCGTTGCCGACGGCGAGGATCATGTGGCCGTCGGCCGTCGGGCAGGCGTCGTACGGAACGATGTTCGGGTGGGCATTGCCAACGCGTGCAGGCGCCTTGCCAGTCGAAAGGTAGTTGAGCGCCTGGTTGGCGAGCGCAGCGACTTGCACATCGAGCATACCGAGGTCGATATGCTGCCCTTCCCCGCTGCGCTCACGCCATGCCAGCGCGGCGAGAATCGCATTGCTGGCGTAGAGCCCGCTCATCACGTCGGCCAACGCAACACCCACCTTGGTCGGTGTGCCGTCTGGTGCGCCGGTGACGCTCATCAGCCCACCCATACCCTGGATCAGGAAATCGTAGCCTGAGCGTTCGGCGTAAGGCCCGTCCTGACCGAAGCCGGTGATCGAGCAGTAGATCAGCCTCGGGTTGATCGCGGAGAGCGTTGCGTAATCCAGCCCGTAACGTGTGAGCGTACCGACCTTGAAGTTCTCCACCAGTACGTCCGACTGTGCAGCGAGCTCGCGCAGCAGGGCCTGCCCCTCGGCGCGGGTGAAATCGATGGTGATCGATTCCTTGTTGCGGTTCGCGCACAGGTAGTAGGCCGAGACATCGGTGTCGCCGCCCTCCTCGTCCTTTGCCCACGGCGGCCCGTAGGTACGCGTATCGTCGCCACGGCCGGGCCGTTCGATCTTGATCACCTCCGCCCCCAGATCGCCGAGCAACTGCGTCGCCCATGGCCCGGCGAGCACGCGTGACAAATCCAGTACCCGCACATGCGACAACGCACCGTTCGGACGCAGCGGCGCCGGCGTGGCGGTCATCTTCTTACGCACTGCCCTGCGGGGGTTGATCCCCCTGAGTGCCGGCTCAGTCTCCAACATGCTCACCTCGTGTTCCGCCTTCGCGATGAAGTTGCCTTGTGGGTACTGCCGGCCCTCATTCCAGCATCGAGATCGTTTTGCCTGCCGGGTCCTTGATACGCTGCCAGGCAGTGCCGAGCTGGCTCGCCGTGTCGTTGGGCAGCGGCACGTAGCCGCCCTCCAGGGCCACCTTGCCGCCGTTCTGGAAAGACCAGCCAAAGAACTTCACGACCGCTGCCGCCTGCGCAAGCTTGTCCGTCGTGCGCGGGAGCATCACGAAGCAGGCGCCGGCGATCGGCCATGCCTCGGGCGCCGATTGGTCGCTCAGCACTTCGCCGAAGGCGCTCTTGTCCCATGCCGCACTGCGCGCCGCGGCCGCAAGGCTCTTTTCATCCGGTGCCACGAACGCACCGCTGTGGTTCTGCATACTGACGTAGGCCAGCTTGTTCGCGCGGGCGTAGCCGTATTCGACGTAGCCGATCGCCCCCGGCAGGCGTTTGACGAAGTTCGCCACGCCCTCGTCGCCCTTTCCGCCCAGCCCGACCGGCCACTGCACCGCACTGCCCACGCCAATGCTGTCGCGCCACTCGGGGCTGGTCTTCGCGAGGTAGTGCGTAAGGAGGTAGGACACGCCGGCGCCGTCGTCGCGACGTACGACGACGATCGACATCGCCGGCAGCGACACTCCCGAGTTGATCTCGGCGATGCGCGGATCGTCCCAGCGCGTAAGGCGCCCGCGGAAGATGTCGGCGAGCAAGGGCCCGGTCAGGCGCAGTTCGCCAGCAGCCACTTTCGGCAGGTTAACGAAGGGCACCGCCGCGCCAACGAGCACTGGAAACTGCACCAGGCCACGCTTGTCGAGCTCGGCTTCGCTGAGCGGAATATCGGATGCACCGAAGTCCACGCTCTTCGAGGTCACCTCCTTCACACCACCGCCAGAGCCGATCGACTGATAGCGGATCGTGTTGCCGGTCGCCTTGCCGTAGGCATCGGCCCACTTCAGATAAACCCGGCTCGGCGACGAGGCCCCCGCCCCAGTCACCTCGGCTGCGTGTGCGGCGATCGGCATGGCCGCCATCGCGCAAGCAGCGGCGATTCGACACAACAGCATTTTCATTGTCGTTCCTTTCCGTTTCCGTCCCACCCCATGCACACAGGGCAAGGGCTCACGACGCATTGCGATACGGGTCGTAGACCTGATCTAGCACCCCGCCGTCACTGAAGTGCGTCTTGAATGCCTGCTGCCAGCTACCGAAAACTTCGTCGACGCGGAAAAGGCTCAGCGGCTTGAAACGCTTGCTGTACTTCTCCGCAATCGCCGCGTCGGCGGGCCGGTAGTAGTACTTCACCAGCAGTTCCTGCGCTTCCGGCGAGTAGAGGTAGTTGAGGTAAGCGTCGGCGAGCTTCCGCGTGCCGCGCTTCTCGACCATCTTGTCGACCAGCGCGACCGGCGGCTCGGCGACGATCGATACGCTGGGCACGACGATCTCGAACTCGTCCGGCGCGGCGGCGGCGATCTGCAGCGCCTCGCTCTCCCAGGTAATCATCACGTCGCCGATCTTGCTTTTCGTGAAGGCGTTGTTGGCGCCGCGAGCGGTGTATTCCAGCACGCGGTTGTTGCCATACAGACGCTTGAGGAAGAGCTTCGCGCTCGCGTCGTTACCGCCCGGCTGTTTGAGCGCGTAGCCGTAGGCAGCGAGGTGGCCCCAGCGCGCGATACCCGAGCTTTTGGGGTTGGAGGTGACGACGTTGATGCCCCAGCGCACGAGGTCATTCCAGTCCCTGATCTGGCGCGGATTGCCACGACGCACGAGAAACACGACGGTCGATGTAAAGGGCGACGAGTGGTTCGCCAGCCGCCCTTGCCAGTCACTTGGCATCAGCCCCGCCGCGGCGATGGTGTCGATATCCAGCGACACCGCCAGCGTTACCACGTCGGCCTCTTCACCATTACGGATGCGCGCGACCTGGTTGGTGGATTGGGCGTGCGTCTGCTTGATCGTGACCGCCTCGCCGGTCTTGCCCCGCCAGTAACGGGTGAAGGCGGCGTTGTACTCCTGGAACATCTCCTGGTTGATGTTCGACGACGCATTGATCAGCGTGGTGTCGGCGCGGGCGCTTGTGCCCGCACCGACCACCCAGGCGAGACCGAGTACCAACCCGATCTGCCACGCCCCTACTCTTGCTGCCCAGCTTGTCATGTTCCGTCTCCTTGCTTCGCTCTGCGCGCTACCTGATCACTGCAGGCTCACGACCAGCGCCGCTTCGAACTTGTGCCACCGCAGCGGCAGGATGTAGGCCTTCACACTGCGCGGCACCTGAATCGCGCGAGCGTTGCCCGACACGACAACCGGCACCGAGATCATGAAATCCGGCCCGAAATAGCGGCGCGCGTTGCCAGAGATGGTGTTGGCCACCTCGCCGACCAGATCGCAGAGGTTGGTGTCCGACACATCCGCCTCGCCGACATGCAGCAACAGCTGCCGCAAAAGATCGCGATGCGCGGTGACGTACACACAACCCTGGCGCTCACCGGAAATGCCGATCACGCCAGTGAAGTCGTAGATCGGCAGCGCACTGGCGTCGCCCAGGTAAGGGCTGCCCACTTCCGGCGCCTTGCCGGTCTGGCGTTCGAAGTACTGGCTGACGATGTCGATGAAGACCCGCAGTTGTTGCTCATCCATGAGCGTCCTCCCCCAGAAGTTCCTCCATCGCCTCGGTGAGGTCGGTTTCGGAGAACGGTTTGCACAGGAAGCCCTGGGCCCCCTCCTTCAGCGCCTGGATCGCAGTCGCCTTGTCCGCCAGTGCCGACACCACGAGGATGCTGATGCTCGGGTCGATCTTGCGCAGCGCGCGGATGCATTCGAGGCCGTCCATGCGCGGCATGGTCAGGTCCATCGTCACCACATCCGGCTTGTGGGCGCCGAATAGCTTCACGGCGTCCTCACCGTTGCTTGCCGTGGCCACGACCTGCATGTCGTGCTGGGTCAGCGTGCGGGTGATCTTGCTGCGGATGATGTTCGAGTCATCCACGATCATGAGCTTGAGTGCCATCAGGCCACCTCCTTGATCGGCGCATCGATGTGATCGTCGCGCGGCTCGACCTTCACCGGCAGTTGCACGCGGAAGTGGCAGTACTCACCGCTGGTGGTGCCGATGCGGATCCGGCCGCCGAGCCGGGTAATCAGGTCTTTCACCGCGTCGAGCCCGACGCCGCGGCCAGCGTCTTCATCCACGTGCTCACGCGTGGAGAGACCGGGCTCGAAAATCATCAGCGTCAGCTGTCGGGCGTCAAACGCCTTTGCGGCTTCTGGTGAAAGGCGCCCTGAACGGATCGCCGCAGCACGGATCTTCTCGGGGTTGATGCCGCGCCCATCGTCGCGGAAGCTCAACTCGATCGTGCCGTCGCCCTGATCGGAAACGTAAACCGACAGCCGCCCTGCTTCGGATTTGCCGCGCATCTTGCGATCGGCGGGTTTCTCGACGCCGTGCACCACCGCGTTACGGATGAACTGGTTGACCGCCGTGTTCACGGCGTCGCGCAGTTGCGGGCTCAGTTGCTCAACATCGATCCCCTGGTAGCTCAGTTCGACAGCCTTCTCGTGCCGCTGCGCGAGCTGCTGAGCGAAACTGCGCCATTGCCGCACAAAAGCCAGCGCAGCAACTTCAGGGTCGTGCGGCGGCTTTGGCGGTTCGACACTGACAACGCCCCGCACCTGTCCGATACGGGCGATGACATCCTGAATCGCGGCGATCTCCGCATACAGCCCCTTCACCCGCACAGCGACTGGCAGCAGGTCTTCACTGCTGCGGCGAGTCAGCACGCGTAGTTCTTGCAGCACGTTCTCGAACGCGTGCAGCGATTGCGACACCGCTTCGAGCTGCAAGGCTGCCGCGTCGCCCTTAAGGCGGTGGGCGATGCGCATCATCGCGTCGACGCGCGGCGTAGATACGCCGGTTGTCGGGCTCGCGGTGCGCAGGTCTTCGTTGATCTGGTTGAGCCCGTCGCTCGCAGCGCGCAGGAAGTCCTGCAACTGCCGCGGGTCCGCCTGCAGGATGTTGACCATCATGCCCATCTGATCCTGCACGCGGCGCTCGCTGTCCTTGAGTTCGCGTTCGAGCTTCACGCGGCGGGTGATGTCGTTGACCGTGACCAGCAGGTGCGTAACCTTGTTGCCCTGAAGCACCCGGTTGAAGCGAATCTGCAGGAAGCGAGATTCGACGGCACCGCTCGGTCGCACCGCGCTGATCTCGATGCAGTCGAGCGGGTTGAGGCTGGCGACGAGCTTCTCCTTCACGTCGTGCCGCAGCAGCAGCTCGATGTATTCCTTGGTCGTGTCGTAGGTCTTCGGTGTCACCAAAGGCTTGAGCAGATCGAGGAAGTTCTCGCCGCCCTTGGCCTCGACGCCGATGATGCGCGACAGCGCATGCGAGGTCTGCGAACCCATGCGGAAATCCGGATCGAGGAGGAACAGCCCTTCCTGGGTGGTCCGCAAGATGTCTTCGGTTTCGCGCTGCGCCCGCTCCACAGCCTGGTCGCTCTTGCGCAGCTGGCCTAGGAAGCTGTAAAGGATGAACGCGAAGTTGATCAACGCTGCCGCCATGCCGGCCATCTGCCCCCCGCGCAGGCGCGCGGCTTTGGCTGCGGACAGTGCTTCGAGCCGGCTCGTCAGCAGGTGCGAACTCGCCAGCAGGTTCAGGTTGCTCGGGATCAGCACCTGCAGCAACGGGCCAACGTCGGGCCGATGACCATCCTTCGGCTGGTTCAGCGACTGCACCTCGCTGTTGATCGGCGCCCAAAGATCCTTCACCAGCGCGAACATGGCGGCCGCCTGTTCATCCTGGCTCGGCGTCAGCGCGAGCTCTTCGGTCATGTCGGGCAGCTTCGCGCCACCGTCAAAGGTGTTAATGATCGCGTTGAAGCGATCCGCAGTCGCGATGAGGTCTTTCACCTCGTTGAGGCTCGATCGGCCGCTACTGTCGAAGGTACCCTGCGTCGCGTCCTGATCGATCAGCAAGGCCGTCTTGGCGAGCTTCTGCACCAGGTAACGGTGCTGGCCAGCGAGGTTGATCGAGATCGCATCCGCCGTCAGCTGGCGGGATATCACGAAGGTCATCCCAAGCACGCCAACGTCGAACACCAGAAACAGCGTGATCAGCACGACGATCGAGCGGTATTTGCCCAATCCAAGTTTCAGCATTGCATACGCCCCTTCCATGAAGGCGGCGCTCTTACGATTCGTCGAACGCAGCGGAGCGCTGCAGTGATCGAACCGCCCCGTGCAACGGCGCATGAATGGAAACCACTTTGCTAATCCATCACGCAAAGTCCCTATCAATTGCGAACCGTCAGCTCAAACGAGCGCCTCCTTTCTGATTTAGGCGTGAATATTTAACGCCGCTTGTCGAATTAATTGGCAAGCGACAAACGGTGCCTTATGACGAATGAACGGTCTGCGTTTTTTCGCGTACATCGATGGACGGATACACATAAAACGGAGAAAGACAGACAGAGAAAAGCACAACGATCATCCATAACTCACTGTTTTAACTATGCTTTGCTGGGCCACAACATCAACAAGAGGACATTCGACTACAAGGCGCAACAATGCCAAAAGAAAGAATATGGGCACGCTTCCCATTTGCATGTCATTTTCCTTGATTTGAATCGTCATGTAGGTATTTGTCTGTCATTTGCATATGGCAATTCCTACATTCGCCAATCCGAAATCGGAAGCGAATGACAAAAAACCAAATCAACGCATTTCGTTTGAAGCGCCAACCAATTAGGCCTTATAGAGGATCCTCAAAAAAAAGGGCGCCGGTGGCGCCCTTTCGGTCCAAAACAAAAGCCAACTTCAATCAGGGCACGCTGATCACCGCTGTATCGTCCATTACCAAAGGATCGGTCGCGCCATTGCCGCCCCAGAACGCCCACTCCTGGGTAGTCGGCGAGAGACCACGATAGCCACCGTCGTAGTCCCAGGTCGTCACATACACCTTTACGCCTGACAGGGACGCCAACTTGCCGAGCGCCGCATCGGGAAGGATGAAGCTCACCGTATTGGTAGCCGTATCAACCTTCAAACCTGCAGCTGGAGAAGCATTCGTCCCCTCATTGCCCGCGCTAGCGCCCGCTGACGAGAAGAGCGCGTTGGACCAGCCATGCACCCGAAGACGGTAGTGCCACTTCATGCCGCCCGGCAGCAACGCATTCTGCAAGGGCATTGTCGTCACGCCGCCGGCCTTGCCGGGCACTTCGATGAAGATGGTGAAGGCAACGTGGTCGAAGCCGTTGGCCGGGTTCCAGACCGTCGTGACCTTGTTGGTCTGCACGTCGATTCGCATCGCGCCACCTGCACCCGACACCGTGACCTTGCGCAGATCGAGCTGGCGGTTGCTGCCCCAAGAATCGTTCGTCGGGTACTTGTAAAGGCCGGTAGGCCCGACATCGTCGCCAGCCGGGTCCGCCACTTCAGCGAGCTTCACGAACGGGCGATCGACGAAGAAGCTGCCGCTGTTGGAGAGCACCGCCAGCGATTCGCTCCAGGCAACGATGCTGTGGCGAATCGTCGGGTCGATCATCGTGGCGGTATCCACCGTTGCCGACCAACTGCCATCGCCCGCCGGCGTAATCGTCTGAGCATGTGCAACATCGCCGTCAACAACCAGCTTGAAGTTCGCGAGTTCGGCGGACACACCGCTGACAGTGAAGTCACCCGCCTCCTTCGCGTCGTTCAACGCAGTCATGCTGATCGTTGCAGTCGGGTCGACGACCGCGGCGGTGTCGGCCGAAGCCAGCCACACATACGCGCTGCGCGCAGGCAGTTTCATCGACAGACGGCCGTTCTTGTCCGCCACCGCCTGCGTTGCGGTGCCGCTCGCGGCGAACAGCGGCTTCAATACAGCGTGGGCCGCGAGCCCGGTTTCGAGGTTGTCGAGCAAGGTTTCACTGTCGGCTGTGTTGAACACGACGAAGGCGGTCGTGCCGTTCCAGCTCATCTTGTAGGCAAAGACGCCTGCCGCGGCGCCGTTTTCCTTCAACACGGTCGGCGTACCGCGCGAGAACACCTTGTTCGCCTTGCGTAGCGCGCTGACCTGCGCGATGTATTGATACAGCGGCGCAGTGGTGTCGAAGTTGTCCTTACCGCCAGACTTGTAGCCCGCCTTGAACATTGCCGCGCGCTGTTCCTTGAAAGCCTGCTCGGTGCCGTAGTAAATCACCGGAATGCCAGGCAAGGTCATCATCATCAGCAGGTTCTGCTTGAGGCCGGCCTCTGAACCCCCAGCGAGGAAGCGATCCACATCGTGATTGTCGAGAAAGCTCGGCATCAGGTGCGGCCGCTTGTGCGTCGTCATGACATCACGGATGCGGTAGCCGAGTTCCGCTGTCGGGCGGCCACGCGCGAACACATCACCCGCCGAGGTGTAGAGCGGGAAGTTGATCATGCCGGGCAGGATCGCCTCGCCGGTGACTGGATCGGTCATGTAGCTATCGATCTTCTTCGCCTTGGTGTCCTCATAGGCGCGATCCGACGCGAAGCCCTCGCCGAACGAGAGGAAGCTTTCGCGGCCGGTTGCCTTGGCGGCAGCGACGATGCCGGGGTTCTTCGTATCGGTCGAGTACAGGAAATCCTTGAAGGTGTCAGGCGGCACGTAGAACGCGGTGTCGATGCGGAAGCCGTCCACGCCCACTTCCTTGATCCAGTATGCGTAGCTCTTGCGCAGCGCATCGCGCACCGTAGGGTTCTCGGTGTTCAGGTCGTCCAGATCGGAGAGCTGGTAGTTCTTTTCCTGGGTTGCGTCCTGGAAGTCGCTGATGCTGGGCGTCCAGTGATAGATGCCTGCCTTCAGGTGGTCCGCGTTCCGCGGATCGTTCAGATCAAAGGGCGAC
>CAMFLH010000084.1 GCA_945957295.1 uncultured Uliginosibacterium sp. | reverse complement strand
CGGTTGATGCAGGGCCGGCACATCGGCAGGTTGGGCGCTCTGAACACCAAGCCGGCTTGCGATGGCATGGCGCGCATGGGCAACCAGCAGCGATCCGTTTTCAGTGAGCATTTCGTTCCCCTTCAAACAGCGCCACCGCGCAGTAACCGACTACGCGCGCGCGGTCACCTGCGGTGTCGCCCGAACTGCATTGATCGAGCAGCTGGGTCCGCATGGTGTGGTGCGCGGCCGTCTGCAGCAACCCGTTGAGTGGATAGGCTCCGCATGCCTGTTCCGGCTCGATGTCCGATTCCAGATCTAGGATGCGGCGCACCGTGTCGCGATCCAGCTCCTGCGCTTCGCGGTAGCCGTGGTAGTGAGAAAGGTCGGTGCTGAGTACGAATAGCGTCTCCGGCCCACCCCACAGTTGCTCGACAATACTTGCTACGGTTTGCGCGTCCGCCTTGCCGACAGCGAGCGGTACGAGCTTGAAATGTTCCAGCACTGCTTGAAGGAACGGTAGTTGGACCTCCAGGCTGTGTTCGGCGGCATGCGCCGCGTCATACACACATACGCCCGGCATCGCACGGATGCTGGCTAGCGCGTCCTGATCCACCGGCACAACACCGAATGGGGTGGCGAACGCGTCGCAGGCCGGCAGTGCGATGCCGTGCAAAGGCACGCGGTGGGTCGGCCCGAGGATCACCACACGCGAGATCTGGCCCGCCCAGGGCTTGAGGCTGGCGAAGGCGTGCGCCGCGGTGCGCCCCGAGTAGATATAGCCCGCGTGCGGCACGATCAGCGCCTTGGGGCAGCTGCCCGGTTGCGGCGCACTGTTGCGCGCGAACAATTGCTCCAGCATGGCGTCGAGTTCTCGCGGATCACCGGGGTAGAAGAATCCTGCGACCGCGGGGGGGCGGATGCTCGCTGACGCCATGACGACTCCCGAGTGGGCCGGAGGGCGGCCCTTGCGCTTCAATTATAGGAAGCGGACTGCGCGCTACTGCGCTGTGTGCATCAGCGCCAACGCGAGCGTCATGCCGCCGCCTACGAGACCCATGCCGATCGCGACTGGCCGCGCCAATTCCCGTCCGCCCACCACCAACGCCGTACTCGTCTTGAAGATGAGGTTGGCAAGGGCGGCCAGCGCGATTGCCGTGGCTGCAGCATTCGGCGCCAGTTTTCCCGCGGCCTGAAGTTGCAGGCTCGACAGCGAGATCGCATCGACGTCGGTCAGCCCCGAAGCCAGTGCCACTGCGTACAGCCCGCGGGTACCAACGCTCTCGGTCAGCCAAGTCGAGATCAGAAGCACGCCGCCGTACAGTGCCGCAAAGCCGATCGCGACGCGTACTTCGGTCGGGTTGCGCGTGTGGGGCAGCGGCAGGCTGCCAGGGCTTGCCGCGGTGCCCCAGGCGCTGAGCAGATAGAACATGCCCGGCACCAGGCCCGCGGCCATTAGCAGCGCAACGGGCGACAAGGCTGCCGGCGCAACGACGGCAGCGAACAGGCTCAGCCGTACCAGCATGACCAGATTCGCAATCAGGATCACCCGCCCGGCGGTGCTCGCAAAGCGCGCATCACCGCGCGCATGGCGGGCAAATATCAGCGTTGTTGCGGTTGAGGAAACGAGCCCACCGGCAAATCCCAGCAGCAGGGTTCCATAACGGTCGCCGAAGAGGCGCAAGCCGGCATAGCCAGCCAGGCTGACACCTGAGATCAGTACCACCATCCACCAGATTTGGTGGGGGTTGAGCGCGCCGTAGGGTCCGAATCCCTTGTCGGGCAAAACCGGCAGCACCACGAGACTTAAGGTGGCGAACTGCAGCATCGAGATCCACTCGGCGTGCGTCAGCTTGCTGGCAATGCCCGATAGTTCGGTCTTGAAATAGAGCAGGGCGGTGATCAGCACCGCGAGAATCACCGCCAGCGGCGTTTGCCCAAGCCAAACCAGCACGCCAAGCAGGTAGCACGCGAGCAGCGCCACGACGGAGGTGGTGCCCGAGTCTGCCGGGTTGGGATGACGAAGATGGGCGGCGATGATCATCACCGCAACGGACAGAAGGCTCGCGCCAATCAGCCAAGGACTTGCAAGCTGCTGAGCCACCAGCGCAGACAGCGCGCCGAGCAGCGCAACCAACGTGAAGGTGCGAACGCCCGCTTGGGCAGAGGTATTCCGTTCGCGCTCCAGACCGATCAGAAAACCGATCCCGCCGCTCACGATCAGGGGCTGCAAGCTAGCCAGTACGGGCGTCTGGGTGAAATCCATGACGTGCTCCTCCCTCTGATGCGCAGCATACGGCGGCGGCGATGCCAGCGCACGCCACGCTAGAATTCGCCGATGACCGTCATCAATACCAACCCGTGCTTCCACGCGCTAATTCCTGCCGCCGGCAGTGGTTCGCGCATGGGTAGTGAGCTCCCGAAGCAATACATTGATCTGCTCGGCCGGCCGGTGATCCGCCACACGCTGGATGCTTTGCTGGCAGTCGAGTCCTTGAGCCGCATCTGGGTCGTCCTTGCACCTGACGACATCCACTGGGTGCGCTACGAATGGCCTGCTGATTCCCGCATCACCGTGCTGCGCTGCGGGGGGGCGACACGTGCCGACAGCGTCGCAAATGCCTTGCAGGAAGTAGCCCTGCACGCGGACGCGCAGACCTGGATGCTGGTGCACGATGCTGCGCGGGCCTGTGTGTCGCCACGTCTCGTCGCCAGGATGATCGAAACGCTGGCGGATGATCCGGTCGGTGGTTTGCTCGCCGTGCCAGTCGCCGACACCCTCAAGCGTGCTGGCGATGACGGCCGTGTCGCGCAGACCATTCCACGTGCCGGCATGTGGCAGGCACAAACGCCTCAGATGTTCCGCCTTGCGTTGCTGCGCGATGCGCTCGCTGCGCACCCTGAAGTCACCGACGAGGCGGGCGCGATCGAGGCCTGCGGGCTTAGCCCGCGGTTGATCGCCTCGGATGCAACCAACTTCAAAGTCACTTTTCCCGACGATCTCGCAATGGCGGCGCGCCTGCTCGGCGGCGCTGCGGAGTCCACAAAATGATCCCTTTCCGTGTTGGCCAAGGTTTCGATGTGCATGCACTGGTGCCCGGTCGCAAACTCATCATCGGCGGCGTCGACATTCCGTTTGATCGTGGCCTGCTCGGCCACTCCGACGCTGACGTGCTGCTGCATGCCATCACCGACGCCGTGCTCGGTGCGGCTGGTCTTGGCGATATCGGGCGCCATTTTCCCGATACGGACGAGCGTTTCGCTGGCGCAGACAGCAGGGTGTTGCTACGTGCCGCGGTGGCATCGGTTCATGCTGCCGGCTGGCGTATCGGCAACCTCGACGCCACCGTGATCGCGCAGGCGCCGAAGATTCTTCCGCATGTGCCCGCCATGGTTGCCAACATAGCTGCGGATCTCGGCGTGGCGCCGGATGCGGTTAACCTGAAAGGCAAGACAACCGAGCGCCTTGGTTTCACCGGGCGTGGCGAAGGGATTGCAGCAGAGGCGGTCGCGCTGCTGATCCGCAATGGCGCCTGAACGGCCGCCTCGCTACTTCTTCGCACTCTGGCCGAGTGCGTCGGCGGCCGGCGCGCTCGCCAAGGCGCGCGATGCGGCCGCCCGTAACTGTGGCGGTCGGGCGATGCCGACCGACTCCCTGCATTGCACGCTGGTTTTCCTCGGCGAACAAGACGAAGCAGCGCTGTCCCGCACGATGGCCGTCGCGGATGGGCTGTACAGCCCCGCATTCGATCTCTGCTTTGATCGGCTTGAGTACTGGCCGCACAACCGTATCGTCTGGGCGGGCGCATCCGCCGCCCCGCCAGCGCTGATGCAGATCGCAGCGCGATTGCACAGCGGACTGGTATCGGCGGGGCTCGGGCCTTTTTCTGGCATGACGATGCCCCACATCACGCTGTTGCGTAACGCCCGCACCCCGGCCGCGTTGCCGCCGCTTGCCGCTGCGGCCTGGCGATGCGGTGAATTTGTGCTGGCCCGATCGGCAAAAAAAGAGGCGAGCAGTTCGCGCTATGAGGTGATTGCGCGGTGGCCGCTCGCCGGGGGAGGGGAGTGAGGGTTTATCTCAGGGACATAGGCAATCGCCCAGCTTCCCGCAAAGATCGGCTGGCGTGTTCTTGGTGTAGTCCTTCTCCAGCCGCCCGCTGACCTTCATCTCGGTTGGCGAATCGAGCTCCGCATTCAGCAGGCCCATGAAGGTCGGCGGCGCGACGAGCACTGCGCGCGAGAAGCGGTTGTGATTGCGCCCACTCCTTAGTTCGCCCGCCAGACGATGTGCAAACCCACGCGCGCGGTTTCGTCGAAGGTCTCCTGGGCCATGCCACGCACTTCGGTCCATGCCGCCAATCGACAGGTCCTCGACCAGGCCATCGGTCTCCGGCTCGATCTGTTTGACCAGGGTCAACCCCTTGTTAGGCCCCTGATTCTCATAAAGCGCGGCGGAACGGGCGTTGGCGACGAGCACCCAGGTAATCGACATATCCATCCTCCTCATGCGTTTGCATCGTGCCGAATGGCACGAAATTTCAGACTAGACGCTTGTTTGAAGGAGGAAAAGGCGCTCAGCGGGCGACCCCCGGCCTCATGGCGGAATACGGCCAAGAACCACGCGAAATTGCTGCAATGCAGCGCGATAAACAGCGCTTATCAAGCAATGTAGGTCAAGAAGGGTGGAAGGCACCCCGGTAACTTCCGCACCACGTTACCGCCCCGGCTAAGTGCCTGGTTGCAGCTGACTGACAGTTCGGCGACCGGCAAATGTGCTATGTATGGATACACGCAGCACCGGAGCGGTTTGGCAGACAAATGCGCAGCAAGCGCAAAGGAGTCAAACCCATGTCCCCCCGAATTCCTGGCCTGTTGTCCTTTCAAGGAGCAGTGATGAACAAGATGGGCTCCGAACCTCTCGATCAGGGCGGTATCGATGTCACCTTCGACGTCTCGGTCGAGCGTCACCTCAAGAATGAAGTCGGCGCCACCCAAGCGACGGCAACCCCGACGGACTGGATGCGTGCAACCGCGCTGACGGCCCGTGAAGGTCTGGCCGCCCGTTGGCTGCAGACCCAGCATGACGACAACGCCGTTGGCGCACGTCGTGCTTATTACCTCTCCGCCGAATTCCTGATCGGTCGTGCAATGAGCAACGCGCTCGCCGCACTGAACCTCGACAAGGACTTCGCTTCTGAAATGAAGAAGATGAAGCTTGAGCCGGCCGACGTGCTCGAGACCGAACCGGATGCCGCGCTCGGTAACGGCGGTCTGGGGCGCCTGGCGGCTTGCTTCCTTGATTCGCTCGCAACGCTTGGTGTGCCGTCCTTCGGCTACGGCATCCGTTACGAGTTCGGCATGTTCACGCAGCGCATCCAGGACGGCAAGCAGGTCGAAACGCCGGATAACTGGCTCGCCAACGGTAATCCGTGGGAATTCCCGCGTCGCGACATTCACTACATCGTGCCGTTCGGCGGCTGGGTGGAATATGTGAACGGCCGCCCGGTGTGGACGCCGTCCGAGCGCATCATGGCGCGCGCCTACGATATGGTGATCCCTGGTCACGGCACCGAGCGTGTTTCCACGCTGCGTCTGTGGAAGGCCACCGCGCTGGAAGAACTGGATCTGTCGGCGCATACCCGTGGCGACTACGCCCGCGCTGCCGAGACCCGCAGCAAGGCCGAGAATATTTCGTGGGTTCTTTATCCGGACGACAGCACCCCGCAAGGTCGCGAGCTGCGTCTGCGTCAGGAATTCTTCTTCGTCACGGCGTCGCTGCAAGACATCATCGCTCGCCACATCCGTGCCTACAGCAGCCTCGACAATCTGTACGAGAAGGCCGCCATCCAGCTGAATGACACGCACCCGGCCCTGGCTGTGCCCGAGCTGATGCGCTTGCTGATGGACGAGCATGATCTGACCTGGGACGACGCCTGGTACCAGACCTCGCGCATCATCTCCTACACCAACCACACCTTGATGCCGGAAGCGATCGAGACCTGGCCGGTCGGCATCATGCAGTACCTGCTGCCGCGTCACCTCGACATCATTTATGAGATCAACCGCCGCTTCCTCGCGATGGTTGCCGCTCGCTTCCCGGGCGATACCGCACTGCTCGGCCGTGTTTCGCTGATCGCTGAAGATGGCGAAAAGCGTGTTCGCATGGGCAACCTGTCGATCGTCGCTTCGACCAAGGTGAACGGTGTTGCGAAGCTGCACTCGGATCTGATGGTGCAGACGATCTTTGCCGACTTTGCGAAGATCTATCCGGATCGCTTCACCAACGTGACCAACGGCGTGACGCCGCGTCGCTGGCTCGGCCAGTGCAACCCGGGCCTGACGAAGCTGATCGGCAAGAAGCTGCGCGGTCAGTGGCAGATCGATCTTGATCAGCTGAGCAAGCTGAAGAAGTACGCTGATGACGAAGCCTTCTGTGCCGAAGTCGCCAAGGTCAAGCTGGCGAACAAGGAACGACTGGCTGCCTACATCAAGCGCGAGACCGGCATCGTGGTCGACCCGAATGCGCTGTTCGACATCCAGGTCAAGCGTATCCACGAATACAAGCGTCAGCTGCTGAACGTGCTGCACGTGATCCAGCGCTATCGCGAGATGATCGCGAATCCGGATGCTGATTGGCAGCCGCGTGTTCACGTCTTCGCCGGCAAGGCCGCATCGGCCTACAAGATGGCGAAGCTGATCATCCGCCTGATTCACGACGTTGCTCGTACGGTCAACAACGATCCGCGCATCAAGGATCGCCTGAAGGTCGTGTTCCTGCCTGACTATCGTGTCTCTGTGGCCGAGAAGATCTTCCCGGCAGCGGATATTTCGGAGCAGATCTCGACCGCAGGTACCGAAGCTTCCGGTACCGGCAACATGAAGTTCGCTCTGAACGGCGCACTGACTGTCGGCACCTGGGACGGCGCGAACATCGAAATCGCCGAGAACGTCGGCATGGACAACATCTTCGTGTTTGGTCTGCGTACCGAAGAAGTCGAGAAGCTGTCGCAAGAAGGCTACAATCCGCGTGCGTGGTACGAAGGGAACGCCGATCTGAAAGCAGTGCTCGATATGATCGCCAGCGGCTACTTCACCCCGGAAGAGCCGAACCGTTATCAGGCAATCGTCGACACGCTGCTCGGCCGCGACCAGTACTTCCTGCTTGCCGACTTCGCAGCCTACGTTGAGACCCACCGCCAGGTCGATGCCGCCTATCGCGATCGCGCCAAGTGGCTGACCAAGGTGGTCCACAACATCAGCGGCATGGGGATGTTCTCGTCCGACCGTACGATCGGCGAATACTGCAAAAACATCTGGGGCATAAAGACTCGCTGACATGCTGACAGCCGACGACATCGCGGCACTGCTCGAAGCCAGGCACGGTGATCCATTTGCCGTGCTTGGTATGCACACGGACGCTGACGGTCGCTTGCGACTGTCAGCGTTTTTTCCTGGCGCAACGGAAGTCGTTTGCGTCGATGCAGCAGACGGGCGCGATGTGGTTGCGCTTGACTGCCTGCACGCGGACGGTTTCTACGAGGGCATCATCCCTCGCAAGCGGGAAGTCTTCGCTTATCGCTACAGGGTGACCTGGCAAAACGGCGAGGTTACTGAGCTCGAAGACCCGTATCGTTTTCCGCCGATCCTTGGCGAGACGGACGCGTGGTTGCTGGCTGAAGGTACGCACCTGAGGCCCTTTGAGGTATTGGGCGCGCACCCGAAAGTGATCGAAGGGGTATCCGGTACGGCTTTTGCCGTTTGGGCGCCCAATGCGCAACGCGTCTCCGTCGTCGGCGACTTCAACCAGTGGGACGGGCGGCGCAACCCGATGCGCCTGCGCCGCGAGTGCGGCGTATGGGAAATCTTCATGCCGGGTCTCGGCGTGGGAACCCTTTACAAGTTTGAATTGCGTGCCCAGAACGGCGAGATACTGAGCAAAGCGGATCCGTGCGGTTTCGGCTCCGAGTTGCGCCCGCGCACCGCGAGTGTGGTGGCTAGTTTGCCTGCGCGCCGCGCTTTGCCAGACGGCCGCAAGGAAGCCAACGCACTGGATGCGCCGATCAGCGTGTACGAGGTTCACCTCGGTTCCTGGAAACGCATACCGGAAGACGGCGATCGTTTCCTGAACTGGGACGAACTAGCCGAGGATCTGATCCCCTACGCGCGGGATCTAGGCTTCACGCATCTTGAACTGATGCCGATTTCCGAGCATCCGTTCGATGGTTCTTGGGGCTATCAGCCTGTCGGTATGTATGCACCCACGGCGCGCTTCGGCTCGCCGGACGGCTTTGGGCGCTTTATCGAAGCTGCCCACGCGGCTGGTCTTGGGGTGCTGCTCGATTGGGTGCCCGGACATTTTCCGACCGATTCACATGGGCTTGGCCGTTTCGACGGATCAAACCTTTACGAGCATGCCGACCCGCGCGAGGGCTATCACCCTGACTGGAACACGCTGATCTTCAACTACGGCCGCACCGAAGTTCGGAACTATCTGGTCGGCAATGCCTTGTACTGGATCGAGCGTTGGGGCACGGATGGCCTGCGTGTCGACGCGGTCGCGTCGATGCTTTATCGAGACTACTCGCGTAAAGCTGGTGAGTGGGTGCCGAACGTGTACGGCGGCCGTGAGAATCTCGAGGCTATCGGGTTCCTCCGCCGTACCAACGAAGTGGTCGGTGAGCATTGCCCCGGTGCGATCATGGCGGCCGAAGAGTCCACGGCGTGGCCGGCCGTGTCACGCCCGACTTACGCTGGCGGACTGGGCTTCCATTACAAGTGGAACATGGGCTGGATGCACGACACGCTCGATTACATGAAGCGTGCGCCAATTCATCGTCGCTACCACCACGACCAGCTGACCTTCGGCCTCGTCTATGCGTTCGACGAGAACTTCATGCTGCCGCTGTCGCATGACGAAGTCGTGCACGGCAAGGGTTCGCTTCTCGACAAGATGCCGGGTGACGCGTGGCAGAAGTTCGCGAACCTTCGTGCCTACTACGGCTTCATGTGGAGCCATCCTGGCAAGAAACTGCTGTTCATGGGTGGCGAGTTCGCTCAGGGGCGCGAGTGGAATCATGATCGCAGCCTTGATTGGCACCTGCTCGAACATCCGCTGCATCGCGGTGTGCAGCAGCTGATCAAGGATCTCAATGCGCTCTACAAGCGCTTGCCGGCATTGCATCAACGCGATTGCGAACGCGAAGGTTTCAGCTGGCTCGACATGCATAACGCCGACTGGTCAACGCTGGTGTTTGCGCGCTTCGGCCGTGACGACGATGCAATGGCTGTGACCGCTTGCAACTTTACGCCCGAGCCGCGTAACGGTTATCGGATCGGCGTACCGCGCGCAGGCAGCTATCGTGAGGTGCTTAATACCGATTCCGAGCTTTACGGTGGCTCCAATCTCGGCAATGGCAGTGGGCCGATCGTGGCGGAACCGATCCCTTGGGGTGGTCATGCTCATTCCATCGTCGTGACGCTGCCGCCGTTGGCGTCGGTTGTTTTTGAATACACGCCCTGATGCATCTCCCTTCCCGACTCGCAAACGGACGCGCCTGGCCGCTTGGTGCAACGGCTGATAACGGGGGCGTGAACTTCGCCCTCTTTTCGGCCAATGCAACGCGCGTCGAGCTTTGCATCTTCAATCACGACGGCACGACGGAGATCACGCGATTTCCTATGCCCGCGCGGACGGGCGACGTTTGGCACGGTTACCTTGAATCGGTAGGCCCGGGGTTGGTGTATGGCTATCGCGTTCATGGCCCGTACGAGCCTGAGCGCGGTCACCGCTTCAATCCGAACAAGCTAGTGCTCGACCCGTACGCACGCGAGATCGTCGGTGAGTTTCGCTGGAAGAACGAGCATTTCGGTTTCGAGATGCGCCATCCGGACGGCCATCGTTCGTTTAGCACGACAGACAATGGCCGCTCGGCACTGAAAGCCAGGGTCGTGCTCGACCTGCCCTCGACCGGGGATATTCGTCCGCGCGTACCGCCGGAGCAGACCGTAATTTATGAGGCGCATGTCAAGGGCCTCACGATGCTGCATCCCAAGGTGCCCGAGGAACTACGCGGCACTTACTTGGGCGTGTGTCATCCCGCGGTAATCGAGCACATGCAGAAGCTCGGTGTCACGACGATCGAGCTGCTGCCGGTTCAGTTCGGCATCCCGGAGCAACACGTTGTTGCGCGCGGAATGACGAACTACTGGAACTACAACCCGCTGGCGTATTTCGCGGTGGAACCGCGCTACTGGTCGCGCACCACCTCGTCGCCGGAGGCGGAGTTCCGGGAGATGGTCGACACGCTGCACGCTGCCGGGCTGGAGGTCGTGATCGACGTGGTCTACAACCACACAGCCGAAGCGGGTGAGACTGGCCCGACGCTGTGCTACCGCGGCATCGATCATCAAAGCTACTACCGGCTGCAACCTAACGATCCGTCACACTGCGAGAACCTCACCGGTTGCGGCAACACCGTGAACGTTGCGCACCCGCGCGTGACCCAGATGGTTCTGGATTCCCTGCGTTACTGGGTGAACAACTTCGGTGTTGATGGCTTCCGTTTCGATCTGGCGCCCGCCGTTGGGCGGCGCGCACATGGTTTCGATCCGGATGCGGCGTTCTTCGTGGCCTTCGAGCAGGATCCGGTGCTGTCCACGGTCAAGCGCATCGCGGAGCCTTGGGATCTTGGGCACGACGGCTATCGGCTAGGCCAGTTTCCGACCGCTTGGATGGAGTGGAACGACAAGTTCCGCGATACCGCCCGAGGTTTCTGGTTGCAGCACAACCGCAGCCGCGGCGAGTATGCGCGGCGCATCATGGCTTCGAGCGACATCTTCCAGGGCTCCCATCGGGCGCCGCTGTGTAGCGTTAACTTCATCACCGCGCATGACGGCTTCAGCCTCGAAGACCTTGTTTCGTACAAGGAAAAGCACAACGAGGCGAACGGCGAAGATAACCGCGACGGGCACTCCCACAACCTCAGCACCAACTGTGGCGAAGAGGGCCCGACCACCAAGCCGGCCGTCTTGATGGAGCGGCGGCGTCTCAAGCGTGCGTTGCTGGCGACCTTGCTGCTTTCCCGTGGTACGCCAATGCTGCTTGCGGGCGACGAATTCGGTCGCTCCCAGGGCGGCAACAACAATGCGTACTGCCAGGACAACGAAATCTCGTGGCTCGACTGGTCGCAGTTCGACGAGAAGCTCTGCGAATTTGTTGCCTTGCTGATTCGCCTTCGTGGCGTGCATGGGGCGATGCCCAACGCAATGTGGGGCGGCCGCATGGATGCGGCGCACGCGCCTTACGATCTGGTCTGGTACAACCCGCACGGCGGCGTGATGACTGCCGAGGACTGGAACCAGAGTCACGAGCACAGCTTCAGCGCGATCTTCACACCGTCGCCAGGCACTCGTGGACCACGCCTCGCGTTGCTGCTGAATGGTGACGTGCAGGCGGTTCAGTTCGAATTGCCCTCCGGGCCGTGGCAGCGTGTGTTCGATACGGATCTTGACGAACCGTTCCAGCCCGCGAGCTGCACAACGCGTTACACGCTGGCGCATCGCGCTGTGGCCGCGCTTTTCTCATTGCCGGTTGGCGCCCCCTGAAACGCCAAACGGCCCGCTAGATACATCACGACAATAAAGAAAGGACTCGCAGATGGTCTTTGATAGACGCACCAGCGGCATTTTGCTGCACCCGACGTCGCTTCCCGGCCCGAACGGCTGTGGCGACCTCGGTCAAGCGGCCTATCACTTTGTGGATTGGCTGGTCGGAGCCGGCCAGACGCTGTGGCAGGTTCTGCCGCTGATGCCGATCGGCCCCGCCGATTCGCCCTACATGAGTGTGTCCGCGTTCGCCGGCAACCCGCTGATGGTTGACCTCGAAGAGCTCGTTGCGAAGGGGTGGCTTGCGCCGATCTCCGATGCAGAGCGCGTCGGTTTCAGCGACGAGCGTGTGAACTACGCGAAGGTCGTGCCGTTCCGCAATGAGAAGCTGCGCCAGGCAGCTGCTGGTTTTGCAGCCAAGGCATCCGCGGCGGACAAGTCGGCTTTCGAGGCGTTCTGCAAGGCTGAAGCCAGCTGGCTCGATGACTACGCACTGTTCATGGCGCTCGACGAGCGCTTTGCCGGCAAGCTTTGGCCCGATTGGGACAAGGGCGTCGCAAAGCGTGAGCCCAAGGCGCTCGCCAAGGCCCGCAAGGATCTCGCTGAGTCGATTACCTTCTGGCAGTTCGTGCAGTGGTGCTTCGATCGCCAGTGGAAATCGGTCAAAGCCTATGCCAACGAGCGTGGCGTTCAGCTGATCGGCGATATGCCGATCTTCGTGGCGCACCACAGTGCTGACTGCTGGGCGCGCCCGGATCTCTACTATCTCGACGAGAACAAGTGGCCGACCGTTATCGCCGGCGTGCCGCCCGATTTCTTCTCGGCAACCGGTCAGCGCTGGGGCAACCCGTTGTACGACTGGGCTGCGATGGACAAGGACGGCTATGCGTGGTGGATCGAGCGGATCAAGCGCCAGCTCGCGCTCGCCGATGTTGTCCGTATCGACCACTTCCGTGGCTTCGCGGGATACTGGGAGATTCCTGCGTCGGAACCGACGGCGATTCACGGTCGTTGGGTGCCGGGCCCCGGCAAGGCACTGTTTGCGGCAATCGAGAAGGCGCTGGGCAAACTGCCGATCATCGCCGAAGACTTGGGCGTAATCACGCCCGACGTCGAAGACCTGCGCGACAGCTTCGCGCTGCCTGGCATGCGCATCCTGGAGTTCGCGTTCGCTGCGGGCCCGGATCACAACTTCCTTCCGCACAACTACGTGCCGAACACCGTTGTGTATACCGGCACGCACGACAACGACACGATCCGTGGCTGGTGGGCAACCTGTACCGAGCGCGAGCGCGATTTTGCACGGCACTACTTGTCGACCGATGGTCATGACATCCACTGGACGATGATCCGTGCTGCCGCGATGTCCGTGGCGCGTATGGCGGTCTATCAGTTCCAGGATGTGCTGGGTCTGGATGGCTATCACCGCATGAATACGCCGGGTCAGGTTGGTTGCTGGACCTGGCGCTTCAAGTGGGACTACGTTGGCCCAGAGCCGGCGCGTCGCCTTGCCGAACTCTGCGCATTGTCGTCTCGCACCGGTGCGGACAAGCTTCCGCGTATGTCTGAGTGGCCGGCCGACAAGCCTTTGCCCTGATCGGCACGGGTGGAGCAAAAAGGGGCCCTCGGGCCCCTTTTTCATTTCGCAGCGTGCAGTGGATCCTGGCGGTAGAACTGCGCGAGTTGCAGGTATACATCAGGGTAAATTTCGCGGAGGAGCGCCGGTTCAACGAAGAACACCTCGCTCAAGACGGCGAAGAATTCGGCCGGATGCTCGGAAGCGTAGGGGTCTATTTCAGTGTCTTCGCCAGCATCCACGCGCTCGCAGAAGTGCTCATAGGCTTTACCCAATGCGGCGTCCCAGGTTTCAACCGACATGCCTGCATGTAGAGGCGGAAGCCCGTCCGCGTCGCCATTGAGCATGTCGAGCTTGTGCGCGAACTCATGAACGACGACGTTCGCGCCTTCATATTCGTCCGGGTCATCGAGCCACGCCACCACCACCGGGCCGCCATCCCAGGCTTCGCCGAGCGCATCCTCGGTGTACTCGTGGAGGACGCCGTCCTCGTCGATCTCGCGGCGTGGAATCACGAACTCGCCGGGGTACACGACGATACCAACCCAGCCGTCGTAAGCCTCAAGCCCGAGCTCCAGAACCGGCAGGCAGGCCTGCAGCGCAATCGAGGCCTGCATGAAGGCTGTGATCTCCAGCCCGGCTGCGCCGGCGAATTCTTTCCGTGCAAGGAATGTCGTTGCCATCTGCCGTAGTCGCACCCGGTTCTCCGGCGTCAGGTAGCGGAGGAATGGCAGGGCAGCCTCGGCCTCGGCAAGCACGTCGTCGCTGCGCGGCTGATCTATCGGCGAGGACGACCATAAACGTTTGAGCCATCTCATGGCGCAAGTCTAGCTGCGCAGGCGTTGGAGAGCGCGATCCGGGGCTTGTGGAATAATGCCGCCATGGTTAAAGTTGCCCATTCTCTCGATAGCTCCGATTCCTCCGTGCCGAGCGCCGCTGCGCTCGCCGAGGGGCTCGGCGGCGAAGCGCTGGCGCCCTTGCAGGCTGCGCTGGACTGGATCGTGCCGCTGTATGGCGAACATACGCTGCGGACCGGCGAGCCGACCTTGCGGCACGCGCTGGGCATGGCGTTGATCGCGGTTGCCCTGAAGCTCGATCTGGATACCCGACTGGCAGCGCTGCTGTTCGCCGTGGTCGAGTATGTCGACGAGCCGAGCGAGGAAGTGGAGCGACGCTTCGGGCGCAACGTCGCGCGCCTCACCGATGGCATGGCACGCCTGAACGGCTTGCGCCTGATCACACGTAAGGCCGCGCAGTCGGCCGCGACCGACGTGCGCGCGCAAACCGAAGTGTTGCGCAAGATGGTGCTCGCCATGGTCGAGGACATCCGCGTCGTACTGCTTCGTCTGGCCAGCCGGACGCAGACGCTGCGCTACCTGACCGAGCACGACTCGGACTCGAAGGAAGAACTCGCGCGCGAGAGCATGGATCTTTACGCGCCGCTCGCGAACCGGCTCGGTGTCTGGCAGCTCAAATGGGAGCTGGAGGATCTGTCGTTTCGTTTTCTTGAGCCGCAGACCTACAAACGCATCGCGAAGATGCTCGACGAGCGCCGCGTTGAACGCGAAGCCTTCATCGAAACCTCGATCAAGCGGCTCAAGGACGACCTTGCTGCGGCGGGCGTACAGGCTGACGTGTACGGGCGGCCGAAGCACATCTACTCGATCTACAACAAGATGCGCGCCAAGCATCTGGATTTCTCCCAGGTCTATGACGTGCGCGCATTGCGTGTGCTGGTGCGAGATGTGCGCGACTGTTACACCGCGCTGGGTATCGTCCATACGATCTGGCAGCCGATACCGGGCGAGTACGACGACTACATCTCGAAGCCCAAGGGCAACAACTACCAGAGCCTGCACACTGCGGTACGTGCTGCGGATGGGCGTGCGCTCGAAGTGCAGATTCGCACGATGGAAATGCATCGTCACGCCGAGCTCGGCGTAGCAGCCCATTGGCGCTACAAAGAGGGGGCTCGCGAAACAGGCGAGTACGACGAGAAGATCGCACTGTTGCGACAACTCCTGTCGTGGCGAGACGAAATCAGCGATTCCGCGCAATGGGAGTCGCACTACAAGAACGCATCGCTCGATGACACGATCTATGTGATGACACCGCAGGGCCGGGTGGTCGACTTGCCGAGCGGCGCCACACCGATCGACTTTGCGTACCGGGTGCATTCCGATCTGGGGCATCGTTGCCGCGGTGCCAAGATCAACGGCCAGATGGTGTCCCTGAATACGGCACTCGATAACGGACAAGTCGTCGACATTATCGCGGCCAAGCAGGGCGGCCCCTCGCGCGACTGGCTCAATCCGCAACTTGGCTACCTCGCGACATCGAACGCCCGTTCCAAGGTGCGCCGCTGGTTCACCTTGCAGGAAGAGGCCGAGACGCTCTCGCAGGGCCGCACGATCGCGCTGAAGGAATTGCAGCGCGAAGGGCAGGCGCATTCCAGTCTTGACGATCTCGCCTCACGGCTTGGCTTCAAGACGACCGATGCCTTCCTGATCGCGGTTGGCCGCGGCGACGTCGGCACTCGTCAGATCCAGATCGCACTGCATGGTGATGTAAGCCCCGCCGAGCCTGCGCCGGATGTGGTGATCGGACGGAGTCGCGGGCGTGGTCGCGATGACAAGATTCTGGTCGTGGGGGTTGGGCGTTTGCTGACAACCCTTAGCCGGTGTTGCAAGCCTGCCCCGCCCGATGCAATTTCCGGCTTCGTCACGCGCGGCAAGGGCGTATCGATTCATCGCTCGGATTGTCGCGATTTCCGGCATGTGGCCTTTAAACACCCCGAACGCGTGGTCGAGGCGGCCTGGGGCGAATCGGATACGGCGGCACAGGTCAGCGACGTTTACCCGATCGACATCGCGGTGGATGCACATGACCGCCAGGGTCTGCTGCGCGACATATCGGAGATTCTTTCGCGCGAGAAGCTCAACGTGATCGCGGTGAACACCATGTCCAAGGGCGGGCGCGCCTTCATGCGTTTCACGATTGAAGTGCGCAATGCAAGCCAGAGCCAGCGTGCGCTGACCCTGATTGGGGATGTCGAAGGCGTGGAGCGCGCGCGCCGCGCATAGCGGCGCGCCTTTTGCTCAGTTGCCGGCGCTGGTGCCGCCGACGAGCTCCGACAGCAGGATCTCCTGCGCGGAGCGGCGGATCGTACGCCCCTGCTTGCGGCGATAGCTGCCGTCATCGCCGGAGAGGTCCCAAGCCTGACAGTTGTCCCCAAGGTAGGGCTTGAGCCCCTCCTTGATCACGCGCCGCTTGAGCTTGGGATCGAGAATCGGGAACGCTGTTTCGATGCGGCGGAAGAAGTTGCGCTCCATCCAGTCAGCACTCGACAGATAGACGCGATCCTCGCCATTGGCAGCGAAGTAAAGCACCCGCGTGTGTTCCAGAAAGCGTCCGACTACCGAACGCACCCGAATGTTGTCGGACAGGCCCGGCACTTGTGGGCGCAGCGCGCAGGGACCACGAACGATCAGATCGATTTCGACACCCGCGGCGCTCGCGTCGTAGAGCGCTTCGATCGTTTCGGCTTCCAGCAGGGCATTGAGTTTCGCGATGATGCGCCCCTTGCCGCCAGCGCGCGCAATCTCGGCCTCGTTGCGGATTGCCGCGACGACGCTGGGTTGTAGCGTAAACGGCGCTTGCCACAGATGCCGAAGCGCCCTCGGGTGCCCAAGGCCGGTGAGTTGTTTGAAGATGTCGCTCACGTCAGCACCAATGTCTTCATTGGCGGTAAAGAGGCCGAAGTCGGTATAGAACCGGGTGGTACGCGGGTGGTAGTTGCCGGTGCCGAGATGCACATAGCGCCGCAGCACGCCACCGCCGCCGCTGTCCGTATCCTCGCGGCGAACCACCATCAACATCTTGGCGTGGGTCTTGTAGCCCACCACGCCATACACCACATGAGCACCCGCCTCTTCAAGTCGCGAAGCCCAGCTGATGTTGGCCTCCTCGTCGAAGCGCGCGAGCAGCTCCACGACCACCGTGACTTCCTTACCTTTGCGTGCGGCGCGGATCAGGTGTTCCATCAGCACTGAATCGGTACCGGTGCGATACACGGTCATCTTGATCGCGAGCACTTGGGGATCGTCGGCGGCATTGCGCAGCAGATCGATCACTGGTGCAAAGCTCTGGAACGGATGGTGCAGCAGATGGTCGCGCTTGCGGATCGCGGCAAAGATGTCGCACCGCGAATCGAGATCTTTCGGTACCACCGGCTTGAACGGGCGGAACTTCAGATCCGGCCGGTCGACCCAGTCGGGCACCTGCATCAACCGGACGAGGTTGACGATGCCTGGCACCTGATAAAGCTCCTGGCGGCCGAGATCGAACTGCTGCAACAGGAAGTCGGCCATTGCGTCTGAGCAGTTGTCCGCCACCTCAAGGCGTACCTCGTCACCGAAATGACGGTGCTGCAACTCGCCTTGCAGCGCGGCACGCAGATCCTTCACGTCCTCTTCGTCGAAAAGCAGGTCGCTGTTGCGGGTGACCCGGAACTGGTAGCAACCGAGCACCGTCATGCCCTCGAACAGCGCACCGACGTGGGCGTGCAGGATCGACGACAGGAACACAAAGGTGTGCGGGCTGCCGCCCAGCTCCGGCGGAAGGTGGATCACGCGGGGCAGGGCCCGCGGTGCCTGCACGATAGCGGCATTCGAAACGCGTCCGAAGGCATCCCGCCCTTCAAGCTCCACCGCGAAGTCTGTCTCTTATACACATCTGACGCTGCCGACGAATTAGACGGTGTAGAT